>JAGHTF010000032.1 GCA_018065485.1 Candidatus Cryptobacteroides fimicaballi
CACCTCTTCCCATCCCGAACAGAGAAGTTAAGCCCGCTAACGCCGATGGTACTGCTACACCAAGTGGGAGAGTAGGTAGCCGCCGTTCTTCGAGAGTCCGATCAGGAAAACCTGACCGGACTCTCTCCGTTTATATCGGGGCGAATCCCCGAACCCCTCGGCTCCTGTACTCGTTATGGACCATCGGGAAAAGTGTGTGTTTAAGCATAGATGTTCTGGAGCCTCTGAAGAGGAAGTTTTTTGACAACATCCGATACGTCTGACAATGGTCGTGAGCGATGCTCTGCGATGATGAGTCCGATGCAATTGAGATCTGTTTGCTCCCCCGGAATTCGCCGAGACGCTTACGCCGAGCGCGCCTGTTGTTCCAGCAACCAGCGGCTGCAGTTCCGTCGGAGCCTGCGGGCAAGGGCCTTCGGACCGGTACGCACCTGTCGGTGCTATCCCTCCTACGCCTTCGGCGCAGGTTCCTCCCGTTCACGAAGCCACGGGCGGCTACGCCGTCCGAAGGCCCTTGCCCGTAGACTCCTCCCTGCCGCTACCCTTGCCCGCATTCGCGATGATCCCCATTCGTAAATGAAAAGCCGTACACAGCCATGTGCCCTGGAATGGCTTCTACAATGGGGTCCCGTGTACGACCCCCTCAAAACCCTGCCCGTACACGCACACCATCATTCTACACCACTCAGACCGTGGGTGACGTGTACGGGTGCATATGCAATAGGATGCGGTCACGGGAGCAGGCACGGCGTTGCCGGGAGCAGGCAGGGCGGCAGTGACGAGGGAGGCATTTTTCTGCCGAGTCCGGCACTGCCGCCCTGCCTAACGGGAGGAGTCTGCAGGCAAGGGAGGAAATCTGCAGCGGCTGGATAGAAAAACGCCAAATCTTATCCAATTGCTGAACCAAACCTTTTCATCTAATCAAACACAGGGTTTTGCACGTGAGCCCAAAAATTGTTATATTTGTCAGTTGTAAATGTTTGGTTTATGTTGAACAGATTCATTTTGTGTATAACCACATTGCTGCTGGTTTCCTGTGTCGGGGGCGTTAGCGAACAACTGAGATTGTCCGAGACTGAAATATATTTTGGTGCAGAGGGTGGGACGGCTACTGTTACTTCGAATATAAAATGCGCATTAGAAAATATTAAAGATAATCAGGGCTCGGTCTATACCTGGGAATATTACCAGACTCCCTCGGGCAGACATAAAACAACTCAAGAGTTGGAGGCAAACGGGCTCACGGCAAAGGAAACGAGCTACACTCAAATCTCTATTTTCGTATCACCTTCAACAGAACAGCGGGAATGGACAATAAAAGTATTTGCTGGTGATAGCGGAAGCCGCGAATTCAAAGTCTACCAAAATGCTGGAGGCCATTGATTTTCGGTACTGGTTTCCCTCCAAGACCAATGCCGCGATATTTATCATACTGGCTGTCTTCTCTTTTCCGGTCTCATTGTCGGCACAGGATGAAAGGGACAGCATCAATACCGCGACGGTCACTGCCTGGCGTCCGCTTCCCAAGAAGGGACCAGGGCTGGTTTCTTTTGGAATGGGTGATTTCCGACCGAGCGCTGCGTTCGGTACTCCAGATATCCTGAGAATGATTACCGAAACTCCTGGCGTCGCTATGGGCAGTGAGATGAGTTCGAATTATCACGTACACGGGGGTGATGGAAGCGATAATCTGTTTGTTCTCAATGGAGTTCCGTTGTTTAATGTCGGCCACATCGGGGGTTTTATCTCTACTTTCAATACCGAAGCAGTCAAGGATGCGGACTTCTTTAAAAGCGGAATCCCCGCAAGGTATGGTGGGAAATTATCATCGGTACTTGACGTAAAAACTTTCGATGGAGATTTATTCAGTTATAAAGGCGGGTTTTCAATATCTCCTACAGATTTGAGTGTGCATCACAGCGGACCGTTGAAAAAAGGTAAGACTTCATACAATGCGGCCTTCCGCATAAGTCCTACACCTCTTTATATGAATTCTCTGGCAAGCCTCATATACGGTAATAACGTTAGCCAGACTATTAGAAAAGTTCTCGGAGGAAGTATATCCTGCGGATTTGGGGACTTGAATGTCGGTATTGCTCACCACCTTGATAATGGTGATAAAATTAATGTGAATCTTTTTGCAGGTGTCGATTATGCCGGTCATAACGTACATAAATCCTATGAAGCGCATACCGGAGAGGATGATAAGAAGGCAATGTATTATCTACACAATGTGACAAGCGCGTTTTTCCCAAGTTGGCAAAATGCTGCGCTGTCTTCTGATTGGAGAAGAACTTTAGGTTCTGGACTTACATCTACGGTGTCGGCCTATATTTCATTTGCCGGCAGTTCATTTGCAGACCAAAACGGAGAAGAGGTTTATCTTGTAGACCCTGAAACGAAGGAGCGTACTTTGATAGACTCCAGATCTGTAGACAATACATCATCGAATCGGATTTTTGATTTTGCCGCAAAATCGCATTGGACCTGGAAAAACGCCGATTTCTCACAGTTGACAGGCGGGGTAGAACTCAGGGGAATGTCCCTCAGCAGATTCAGTAAAGGAGAAGATGTCTTTATCCGTCAAGTGGTATTTGCCCCTTCTATCTTTGCCGAGGAAGAACTTAAACTTCTTAATGGCCTTTTTGCTTTCAACATAGGTGCCCGCTATGAGGCGTTCCTTTCCAGAGAAGGATGCTTCAATTCTCTTGACCCGAGAATTTCCCTTTCGGTTCATCCGGGAGTTCACTCATCAATTACCGCATCATTTTCAAGAACGCACCAGTTTGTACAGAGAATAGGTTCGATGAACGTAGATTTGCCAATGAGTTTCTGGGTCGGTCCTTCCGACAGATGTCTTTCGCCGTCATCATCTCACGAAGTTGCCTTAGGCTATTGCTTCAATCTTCCCGGGAAGCTGGTGATAACCTTGGAGGGATATTATAAAAAGATGTTTAACCTCTGCGAATATGCTGGTGCATATGGTAATACAATGCCTATGCTAACTCACTGGGAGGAAGGTTTGCATCAGGGCGAAGGTCGCGCTATGGGTGCCGAGTTCGGGCTGTCGTACAATTCGGAGAGGCTGGACATAGATATTTCCTATACGATTTCGAAATCGGAAAGATATTTTCCTACGCTTTATCCCGATTGGTTCCCCGACCGATATGACAACCGTCATAACTTTTTTGTAAAAATTGCTCACAGGGCCAATGAATGGTTGTACGGGTTTATATCTTGGGCATACCATTCGGGCAACCGTATCAGTGTTCCGGAAGTGTATTATGTTGACGATGCTTCTTCCGGGCTTCCAACCGGAAACTGGAAGCACACGTTCCTGTATGGCAAGCCATACAACTATGTGCTTCCCGATTACCATAGGCTGGATATTGGGGCAGAAGTCAAGTCTTATACCAGGAAAGGGCATCTGCAAACTTTAGGATTCTCGGTATATAATGTTTACAACCGTAAGAACCCCGTTGTTGTATCTTTTCACAATGCTCTTCCACGTAAAGGTCAAGTGTTCCTGGAGGCCACTTCCTATTTCCCCATATTGCCGTCGGTCCGTTATACTCTCTATTTCTGATGAAAAAAAGGATACTTTTCATAGTCATTGCTTTACTGACCTGCTCCTGTTCCAGCGAACTTCCAATAATTCTTCCGGACAGTGATTATGCCTTCTTCATATCGGGAGAATGCTGTTCCGACAGCGCATCGATAACTTTGCGGACGACATATCCTATGGGAGACGGTAGGGTGGTGGGATCCCCGTTATACATTAAGGAGCCGGACGAAACTTTCGAATTCAAGATAGGGAACAATGAAATCCTGCCGGATGAAACAGTGACCAGCGATGTCATATTCACTTACAGAAAGTATATTTTCCGTAACCTGGACGTTGAACCGGGGCAGGAAATCTCGATATCTGTAAATGCCCCGGAATTTAGGAAGGCATCTGCAAGGGTCTTGCTCCCGCAAGAAATCAGTCATTCCGGCATTGAATGCAGTGAGCTTTCCGATGGCACCAGAAGGATTTGTATCCCGGGCAGTCAGACGGAAACTTCCTATTATTGTATTATGCACTCGCTTCCCGTCCTGTCGGTAAAGGGCAACGTCGACGTCATTGATACCAAAGATGCATTTTATTTTTCGGATGATAACACTAGGGGAGAGGATATCGTGTTGAACGTGTCCTGTTTTCAAGACTGGAGGGGTATCGACTTCGTCCTTCAACGATTGGATAAAGAGTCATACGATTGTCTGAGGCAAGCGGCTCTCATAGGTAAGGAAGGTGCCGACGAGTATGTGTCCAT
>JAGHTF010000044.1 GCA_018065485.1 Candidatus Cryptobacteroides fimicaballi
CACCTCTTCCCATCCCGAACAGAGAAGTTAAGCCCGCTAACGCCGATGGTACTGCTACACCAAGTGGGAGAGTAGGTAGCCGCCGTTCTTCGAGAGTCCGACTGGAAAATCCAGCCGGACTCTCTCCGTTTATAAATGTTGCGCAATACGCGAGTGACTCGCGTATGCGCAAAAATTGTTATATTTGCAAGTTGAAAAAACAAGCCAATAAAATGAACAGATATCAGGAATTCCTTTCCGCTTTACAGGGGGTTGTGAGCCCCGACAGAATATTTACCGACGAAGTCAGGCGTTTTGCCTGGGGTACCGATGCCGGTTTCTACCGGATGACTCCGCAGATTGTCATCAGGACCAAGAACGAAGCCGAGATGTCCGAAATCCTCAAGGAATCGTATGCCAGACGGCTCCCGGTAACTTTCAGGGCGGCAGGCACATCTCTTTCCGGACAAAGTATCAGCGATTCGATACTTGTCGTTGCAGGAAAGCATTGGGAAAAATATTCCATCAATGAAGACGGGAGTATAGTAACCACCGAACCGGGTGTCATAGGTGCAGAACTCAACAGAGCGCTTGCTCCCTTCGGAAGGAAACTCGGCCCCGACCCTGCCTCTATCAAGAGCGCAATGATAGGCGGTATAGTTGCCAACAATTCATCGGGAATGAGTTGCGGCGTAAAGGCAAATGCCGACCGTACGCTGGTATCGGCAAGAATTGTCCTGGGCGACGGAACCATCCTGGATACCGGCGACGAATCCAGCAGAAAGCGTTTTCAGGCGCAGCACCCCAAGTTCCTCAAGGAAATCAGGGATCTTCGCGACAAGATTATGGCCGATGAAGAGCTGGTAGCCCGTATAAGAAGAAAATATTCCATCAAGAATGTCACAGGCCTCAACCTGCTGCCTTTTATCACGTATACCGACCCGTTCGATATCATAACCCACCTTATGGTAGGGTCGGAGGGAACATTGGCCTTTGTAAGCGAAATCCGTATGAAGACGGTACCGCAGGATCCGTTCCAGGCCAGTGCAATGATCTATTTCAAGACCATCGAGGATGCCGCCCGTGCAGTGGTGGCAATGCGGAGCCTGGAAATAAATGCGGCGGAAATGCTGGACAGAAGGTCTCTGGCATCGGTCAACGATACAACGGGAAAAGACCTTACGGCCGTTCTCACCCAGGTAACCGCTTCTTCTCAGGAGGAACTTGACGCCCGGATAAAGGCTGTATGCAAGGCTCTGGCAAAATTCGATACGCAAACGGGTGTCAACTTTTCGCAGGATCCCGACGTGTGTGCAAAATACTGGGCCATCCGTTCGGGAATATTCCCCACCGTTGGAGGAATGCGGAAGAGGGGTACAACCTGCCTGATCGAGGACATTGCCTTTCATATCGAGGATCTTCCCCAGGCAACGGCCGACCTCAGCGAATTGCTCGACCGTCACGGATACGACGATTCCTGCATATACGGGCACGCTCTTGACGGAAACTTCCACTTCATTATCAACCAGTCGTTCAGTACGCAGGAGGAAGTTGACCGCTATGAGAATATGATTCGCGACGTTGCAAGGATGGTGGTTGAAAAGTACGACGGTTCTCTAAAGGCAGAGCACGGTACCGGCCGCAATATGGCACCGTTCGTCCAGTACGAATGGGGTAAGCGGGCTTACGAAATTATGAAACAGGTCAAGAAAATCTTCGACCCCAACAATCTGCTTAACCCGGGTGTCATTTTCAATGACGACCAGGAATGCTTCCTTAAGAATTTTAAGGAACTGCCCGTAATGCTTCCTATGGACGGCGCGTCCGAAGAAATGCAGGAAGCGTTCCAGCGTATTAACAAATGCATCGAATGCGGATTCTGCGAAGTAAATTGCGTTTCGTGCGGATTCTCTTTCTCGTCCAGGATGAGAATTGCGGTAAGCCGTGAGATTGCACGTCTGAACAAATCGGGGGAAGACCCGCAGAGGCTCAAGGCCTTCATCGATGGATACAGGTATTTGGGAGAAGAGACCTGCGCCGGAGACGGGCTGTGTTCAATGTCCTGCCCTATGGGAATCAACGTAGCCGACCTTACTCACGAAATCAGAAGGGAGAGCGCTTTGCCGGAATCGTTAAGCTATAAGGTGTGGAACATTGCTGCAAACCATTTCCACGGAACCAAGAATGCGCTCAGAGGCGTACTCACGCTGGCAGGCGCGGCAAGGTCTGTGCTGGGCGACAAGTTTATGGGCAATGTCTGCAGCGTTATGCACGATACTCTGAAGGTGCCGCTTTGGACTCCTTCGACTCCACGCTCCTACCGGGCTCCGTCCAAACCCAAGAGCATTGAATCCAAAGACAAGGTCGTGTATTTCCCCAGCTGCCTCAATCAGATGATGGGGACGACAAAGGGAACGCCCGTTCAGAAGCCGCTGGTTGCCGAAACCATTGAACTGCTGAACAAGGCGGGCTACGAAGTCATATTCCCTAAGAAGAAAGATTCGCTGTGCTGCGGTACAATCTGGGAGAGCAAGGGAATGCCGGATATTGCCGACCGAAAGGTAAAGGAACTGGAAGATGCTCTTTGGGAGGCTTCCGAGCAGGGGAAATATCCGGTTCTATGCGACCAGAGCCCCTGTCTGCACCGGATGCGCACCAAAATTGAAAGAATGCACCTGTACGAACCGGCGGAATTCATCTGGAAATTCCTTCGTGACCGGCTTGAATTTACGCAGATGGAAGAGAAAGTGGCTGTTCACCAGACCTGCACGATGCGTCTTATGGGCTTGGGAGGAACGCTGGTGGCCCTGGCCGGCCTGTGCGCAAAGGAAGTTGTTGTTCCCGAAGGAGTAGGATGTTGCGGTTTCGCCGGAGACAAGGGAATGACTCATCCGGAACTCAATGCCTATGCCCTGCGCAAACTGCGCGAACAGGTAAAGGACATCAAGGTGGGATACTCCAATTCCAGAACCTGTGAAATCGGACTCCAGACCAATTCGGGCATACCTTATATATCTATAGTATATCTTGTGAACGCCTGTACAAGCC
>JAGHTF010000083.1 GCA_018065485.1 Candidatus Cryptobacteroides fimicaballi
AAATTTTCCTTATTTTACAATTTATTACATTTACAAAAGTGGATAGAGCACTGCGTAGCGATTTACGAAATGCAACAATGTATTTACAAATGTTTTTTGTAAATTTGTAAAAATTTGAATGATGATACCGTCTGTCAAAATAGAGGATTTCAGTTATAATTTACCGGACGAGCGTATTGCAAAGTACCCTCTTGCGGTGCGGGATTCTTCAAAACTGCTGTTTTATGGCCCGGATCGGAGTATTTCGGAGCATTCGTTTACCGAATTGCCCTCTTTTATAGATAAAGGCAGCCTTATGTTCTTTAATGATACAAAAGTTGTCCCGGCCAGATTGTTCTTCAGAAGGGCATCAGGGGCTCATATAGAGGTTTTTTGCCTTGAACCTTGCGATCCTTCCGAATATAATGCGAATTTCTCCTGTACGCAGTCCTGCAGTTGGAAATGCGTTGTTGGAAACGTTAAAAGATGGAAAGGAGACGTGCTGTCCTGTTATGACCCGGACGGAACCCTTTCCGGTATAGATCTCAAGGCAGTCCTGGTTGAACGGATGGGGGAGACCAATATCGTCAGATTCGAATGGGAGGGGAGTGTCCCTTTTTCGGAAGTGCTTGAGATGTGCGGTAAAATTCCTATTCCTCCATATCTTAATCGAGAGACGGAAGCTATTGATATTGAGCGCTATCAGACACTTTATGCAAAGTATCGCGGCTCGGTGGCCGCTCCCACGGCAGGGCTCCATTTCTCGCAGAATGTGCTGTCGGAACTTTCCGGAAATGGCGTGGATATAAGGAAGGTCTGCCTGCACGTTGGCGCAGGCACATTCCTGCCCGTTAAAAGCTCTGACGTCGCACAGCACCCTATGCACCGCGAGCCGTTTGTGGTTCATATATCTGAACTTGAGGCGCTCGCAAAAGGGGACAGGCAGGTGGTTGCCGTGGGGACAACTTCGGTAAGGACACTTGAATCCCTGTACTATGCCGGAGTTTCCATCATAGAAACAGGGGCGGTTTGCGACATTGAGCAATGGTCCCCTTATATAAGGGAATACAGTTATTCAACTAAAGAATCACTTGAGGCAATTGTGAACTATTTGAAAAAGAATGGACGGGACGCCCTCGAACTCGGTACAAGAATAATCATAGTCCCCGGTTTCAACTTCAGGATTGTCGACAGGATGGTAACGAACTTCCATCAGCCCCAGAGTACGCTGCTTTTGCTGATTTCGGCATTCGTAGGCGGTGATTGGCGCAGAATCTACGATTATGCCCTGGACAATAACTTCAGATTTTTGAGTTACGGCGACAGCTCTCTATTGTGCAAACAATAAAGATTTGTTAAATTTGTGCTCAGTATTAAGACCTTATGAACCTTTCCGAATATGAAAGCATCAGTCCTTATACCGATGCTGAAACCGTAGAAGCCTTAGCCAGGGTTGCCAGGCATCCGGCTATTCCCGTTATATCCAAATATCTCTTTCCAACTTATCCTGCCGGAACGTTACGGGGGATGCTTATGAGCGTGGACAGTATTGACGAATTCCAGGAGGCGGTTATGAGCAAAGTCGTCAAAGCCATTCTCGCGAAGACCTCCGAAGGACTGGAGTATTCCGGAATAGAGAATCTTAAATCGCTCGAAGGGAAGAAGTTTGTCCTGTTTTCAAACCACCGGGACATCATATTGGATCCCGCCATTATGCAGATGGTGCTCAAAGACAATGACATTCCGTTTACGGAGATATGCGTAGGCAGCAATCTCTTAAGTGGCCGGCTGGTGGAGGATCTGCTCCGCTCAAACCGGATGATAAAGGTTATCAGGGGAATATCTGCCAGGGAACTGTACCTGAGTTCAAAACTGTTGTCTGCATATATCCGGGAGTCTGTCACTTCTCAGCGTGCTTCGATATGGATTGCCCAGAAGGAAGGACGTGCAAAAGACGGATACGACCTTACAGAGCAGGGCCTTCTGAAGATGTTCGACCTCAGCGGTTCCGGCGATTTCGTCAGGGATTTCAGCGAGCTGAACATAATTCCGGTGAGCATCTCATACGAAATCGAGTCCTGCGATGCACGCAAGGCCCGTGAACTCTATATCAAGAGGCGGGACGGCGTATATGTAAAGAAGGACAAGGAGGATCTGCACAGCATTCTTACCGGTATCCGCCAGAAGAAGGGACATATCCATCTGAGTTTCTGCAAGCCTCTTTCTGCCGAAATAATAGCTCAGGCGGCAGAACTCAAGGGAAACGAGCGCTACCATCTGCTGATGCAGGAACTGGACCGCTGCATTTGCCGTGAGTACCG
This sequence comes from Candidatus Cryptobacteroides fimicaballi, assembly GCA_018065485.1. Taxonomy (GTDB): domain Bacteria; phylum Bacteroidota; class Bacteroidia; order Bacteroidales; family UBA932; genus Cryptobacteroides; species Cryptobacteroides fimicaballi. The sequence goes on from JAGHTF010000083.1 coordinate 2,301, forward strand.
TCTCTGGCCCAACAATTACATCGCCTATGACCTGATGACCGGGGGTGACAAATACGCAGACCGCTATTCAAGCGAACAACGGTCGGGATTCATAAAGTATGCGGATCACCGTATGGCCAAGCTCGAGAACTCTCTCGACAAAGCAGAGGTCCGGGATATCTTCATACGCATCTACGGCAATCCTGTTCTTCACAAGGAGGAACTGGGTCTTTTATAGGGCCTTGAAAACAAGCTCGTAGTCGGCTTTGCCTTTCTTTTTGAGTTGGATCACAACGTTTCTGACGTCGGTGCGGCCGTTCTCGTTGCCGGGTAGGTACATATCGTTGGGGTGCAGCGAGTCAAACGATATGACGGCCTTGTCGCCCTTCGGATGCATCTCCATAGCGCGGCAACGGAATCCCCAGGGAATGTCGGTGGGGCAGGCCTTGCTGCGGTGCACGTCGGTCAGGTGAATCATTTTGCCGCTGTCAATGTCGTACAGGTATACGGGCAGGTCGTTGAATCTCTCATAGCCTCCGTCCCAACGGTCCAGGAACAGGATTGCATTGTATTTCTTGAAATAGATGTTGCCGTAGGTGGCCTTTGCGTCACCGTCTCCGAAGTCCGGGAACAGGAAAAGGTCTTCAATCTTCCCGGGGTCTATTATGCCGTTTCCGGAGCGTGCGCAACGCCAGAAATGATGATTCCGGCGCCAGTCGTCCGAAGCCCACCACATATAATCTTTTGTGAACACTGCATTCAGCATTCTCCATTTCGCTCTGTCATCCTTGTCGAGCTGGCTGAAATTCTCTCCGTCGGCGCTGGCATAGATTGCTGCGTTGCGGTCGCCTGTGGTGTAGTACAGGGCGCCTGTGAAAGGATCCTCCTGGGCGGTGTGGAAATGCTTTGTGCCGACTTTGTACGGAAAGTCGATGGGTCTTGAGGCCTTAATCTGCCAATTGTCGGGATTGCGCAGGTCTCCGCTGACTTTCCAGCCGTTGCAACTGCGCAGGTTGGCTCTGGTGTATTCTGCGAAATAAAGGGCCTGGTAACGTTCCGAGAAGTGCGGGCCGCAGTTCTGGAGCCATCCTGTGGGTTTTAGCCTGTCTCCGAAGTCTATGATATGCTGTGCGTAGCCCTCGGCAGCCACCGCAATAATGGGATTGCGCCTGTGGATATTGTCGATTTCAACGCTGTACGGAGCTGCAATCTGCTCTTCGGTGTAAGTGCCGCCTTCGAATTGGGTGTCGAATACGAACAGCACGTCACCCGAGGGCATAAAGAAGGTTGTGTAGTATTTCGAATCCCATTGGTCGAGTTTCTGGAAAGTGAAAAGTTCCTTCCTTGCAGAATACGGAGTCCTGGATACGTAATAGACTTCGGTATGTTCGTCATACCACAGGACGCCGTGGTCGCCCCAACAGCGCAGCGTGAGCTTTTCCCGGGCGACTGCCGGGATTGTACACAGAATCAGTGCCAGAATTAAAAATATTTTTCTCATACCCTATTGTTATACAATTTATATTATGTTAATATGCGTGTATTCCCGGAATCCCCTACCAGTTTGATGATGCCCCGTTCATAAGTTGGGCAATCCTGTCGTTGCACAGGTTGCCGAGACTGCCGCAGTGCGTATGACCAAGACTTGAAGGCCGTATATCGGAGACTGAACCGTTTCCGTAATGGAATTTTCCCTGGTTGACTTCGATTCCTACCTGACGGTATGCGTCGCGGAACGGAACGCCTTCGAGCGTGCGGCGGTTGACTTCTTCGACCGTGAACATATTCTCGTACAGGCTGTTGGACAGGATGTTTCCGTTGACTTTTACGTTTGCGAGCATATATGTGGCCATCTGAAGGCAATCGTGCATCTTTTCAAGGGCCGGAAACAGTATTTCCTTAAGCAGCTGGCTGTCTCTGTGATAACCGTGCGGCAGATTCCCGCAAAGCAGCGCAATCTCGTTGTAAACGCTCATTATGCGGTTGCACTCCCCTCTCATTATTTCCCATACGTCGGGATTTTTCTTATGAGGCATTATGCTGGACCCTGTAGTGAGTTCGTCAGGGAAAGATATGAATCCGAAATTAGGACACATATATATACAGCAGTCACTTGCTAACTTATTGATAGTAAGTGCTATACAACCTATAGCCCCGGCTGTGGATAGCTCGGATTTTCCCCTGCTGAGCTGGGCTGCTACGCTATTGTAGTCGGGAGATGCGAATCCGAGCAGTTCCGTGGTGTATTCGCGGTCCAGGGGGAATGAATTTCCATATCCTGCGGCAGAACCCAGCGGATTGCGGTTAACTACGTCATAAGCCCCTTTCAGGGCGTGCATATCGTTTACAAGAGCCTCGGCATACGCTCCGAACCAGAGTCCGAAGGATGACGGCATAGCTATCTGAAAATGGGTGTATCCGGGAAGAATTACGTCGCAATACCTGTCGCTGAGTTCCTGCAGTTGCCGGAACAGGGCGAGAGTCTCTTCCCGGATTTCCAATATCTCGTCTTTGAGGAAAAGCTTTATGTCGGTAAGCACCTGGTCGTTGCGTGAGCGTCCTGCGTGAATCTTTTTTCCGGTTTCGCCGAGCGTTCGGGTAAGCAGCAGCTCGATCTGGGAGTGGATGTCCTCCACATCGTCCTCAATGGCGAATTCTCCTCTTTCGATGTTCCCGAGTATTCCTTCCAGGGCGGAAAGCAGTTCCTGAAGTTCGGAATCCGGCAGCAGGCCTGCCTTATTGAGCATCCGAATGTGTGCCATCGAGCCTTTGACGTCGTAACTTGCGAGCCTCAGGTCCAGTTCGCGGTCTTTGCCGACAGTAAATTTTTCCACTTCCGCGGTGCAGGAAGTTCCTTTGTTCCATAGAGTTACCATATCAGATATGCAATTGGTCGAGTAGTTTGAAGTATATGCGTGAAGCCTCTTCGATTTCAGAGACAAGTATGTATTCGTCGGCAGTGTGCGAGCGTTCCGATTCTCCCGGTCCGATTTTCAGAGTGGGAAAATCGCAGCGTATCTGATTGGATGCGGTCGGAGAACCGAACGCCTTGAGCCCGAGAGCCCTTCCCCTTACGACAATCGGATTGTCCTGGGAAATGGCGGAAGACTTGTTCTTCATCGAACGGGCCTTGACCTCGCTTTTCAGGTTCTGCCGTATTACAGAAAGAATTTCTTCGTTGCTGTATTCTCCGTTGGGCCTGACATCCACGGTGAAGCTGCAGGCGTCGGGGATGACGTTGTGCGCGTTCCCTGCGCTGATGATGGTCGTCGACATCTTTACAGGCCCCAGGAACGGGGAAACCTTGGGGAAATTGAAACTGCGTATCCATTCGATGTCGGACATTGCTTCATAGATTGCGTTCACTCCCCCTTCGCGGGCGGCGTGACCGGTCTTGCCGTGTGCGGTGCAATCCAATACCATCAGCCCCTTCTCCGCAACGGCCATCTGCATTCCAGTGGGCTCGCCTATCACCCCCAGACGGACATCCCCCCACTCCCCTTTTACTGCGTCGAAACCGTCGGGACCGGAATTCTCTTCCTGAGCGGTAGCGCTGAATATCAGGCGGTACGGCTGTTCGTGGGCCGTGAGTTCAAACCAGGCGTGCATAAGGCTCACAAGGCTGCCCCCGTCGTCGTTGCTTCCAAGGCCCAGAATACGGCCGTTTTCGAGCCTTCCGCAGTACGGGTCGAAGCTGTAGGCGTCCGAGGGCTTTACGGTGTCCAGATGGGCGTTTAAGAGCAAAGTGGGCTTTCCTGCGGCCGCACTCTCCGATTCTATCCACAGATTGTCGAGGCACCTGTGCACATTACAGCCTTTTTTCTCCAGAAAACCCTGTATGAGGTCGGCGACGGCTTTCTCCTCCCCGCTGTGCGAAGGAATGCGTATAATCTGCCGTAGCAGTTCTATATATTCGGAGATGCTGTTCATAGGTGGATGAATGTTCCTGCGTCGGGGACGCCGATGTCTTCGTAACTCATTATTCTTGCGCTAGGGGCTCCTCCGCGGAGGGCTTGCAGGCAGTTCTCTATCTTGGGGATCATCCCGCCCGAAACCGTTCCCTCCCGTTTGAGCTTTTCGAATTCCGCTGCGCCGATGCTTCTGACCGGGGCAGAATCCACCAGCACCCCTTTCTGTTCGAAACAGCAGTTAAGGGAGGCTTTCAAGGCAGAGGCGATGCTCTGCGCAACGGTGTCGGCATTGGTATTCAGAAGTTCCCCCTTCCCATCGTGGTTTATCGGGCAGATGACCGGGACCAGCCCGAGGGAAAGCAGGTTTTCAATTACCGGTACATTCACGGAACCGGCGGTAACGTCGCCGACAAATCCGAAGTCGATACCTTTGCAGGGGCCTTCGGTCAGAGGAGCCCGGCGCTCTGCGCGGATCACCGAAGCGTCGCAGCCGGCCATCCCTATAGCGTTGCAGCCGGAGGCTTGCAGCAGGGCGCAGATGTGCCTGTTGCACCATCCGGAATAGACCATAGTAACTATCCTGAGGGTTGACTCGTCGGTAACTCTGCGGCCTTCAACCATTACGGGTTCGATTCCCAGACGCTGCTGCAGGCGGCTGGCCGCCACTCCCCCTCCGTGAACCAGTATCCTCGGGCCTTCAAGCTTAGCGAAACCGCTGCAGAACTTTGCCAGTGCGGACTCGTCGTCGATGACTTTTCCTCCTATCTTGTAAACTTCAATCATCAGAGAGCCTCCAGCATTCTTTTCATTACAACCTGCGCCGATACTACCCTGTTCGCGGCCTCCGGAATTACCAGGCTTGAGGGAGAGTCGATCACACTGTCGCTCACTATCATATTGCGCCTTACCGGGAGGCAGTGCAGGAAATAAGCATTGTCCGTTACGGCCATATGGGCGTCGTCCACGGTCCAGGACATATCCTTGCTGAGTATCTTGCCGTAATCGGCAGGATTGGTGACTCCGGGGCAGCTCCAGTTCTTGGCATAAACGAAATCGGCTCCTTCGAGGGCTTTGAACTGATCGTATTCCACCTTTGCGTTTCCTGCGAATTTCGGGTCCAGTTCATACCCGTGCGGATGCGTTATAACAAAGTCCACGTCGGCACGGTTCATCCATTGGGCGAAGGAATTGGGCACGGCCTGAGGCAGGGCCTTGGGATGGGGTGCCCAGGTCATCACCACTTTGGGCCTCGCTTTACGCTTGTATTCCTCGATGGTTATAAGGTCTGCGAAAGCCTGACAGGGATGCACGGTGGCCGACTCCAGGCTGATAACCGGCTTGGACCCGTATTCTATGAACTGGTTGAGTATAGTCTCTCCATAGTCGAACTCCCGGTCGGTAAGACCGGCAAACGAGCGGATACCGATGATGTCGCAATAGCTGGTTATCACCGGAATGGCTTCCCGGAGATGCTCGCTTTTGTCGGAATCCATAACTACGCCCATTTGGGTCTCGAGCTTCCAGCTGTCCTGGCCGATGTTGAGCACAATGGGGTTCATTCCGAGGTTCAAAGCCGCTTTCTGGCTGCTGAGACGGGTTCTTAGGCTGCTGTTGAAGAATACCAGCATAATGGTCCGGTTCTCCCCCAGGCTCTTCCAGGCAAGAGGGTTCTTCTTAACCTGAAAGGCTTCCGCGAGGGCGGCATTCAGGTCTCCTATATCCGATACGTCAAAGAATTTTTTCATTTCAGAAGGGTGTTGAAGGCATTTGTGAAAGTGTCGGCCTGTTCAATGGTCAGGCACAGCGGAGGCAGCAGTCTTATCATCGACTGTCCGGCGACTCCGGTAAAGATATGGCTGTCGTAAAGCAGAGATGTCCGGAACGGGGCAACCGGCGTATCCATCTCGATTCCAATCATCAGTCCCCTGCCCCGTACGTCTTTGACCGGGGTTTTCGAAAGGATGGTGTCCAGAAGATGCTGCCCAACCTTTAAAGCATTATCTATCAATTTTTCGGATGTTATTATCTTAATTGTCGCTATAGCTGCGGCCATAGCCAGATGGTTGCCTCCGAAGGTGGTTCCGAGCATACCTTTGACCGCCTTGAATTCAGGCGAAACCAGTATGCCTCCGCAGGGGAAGCCGTTGGCTATTCCCTTGCCCATAGTGATTATGTCGGGGCGTACTCCGGACCACTGATGGGCGAAGAACCTGCCCGTTCGGCCGTATCCGCTCTGAACTTCATCCACTATAAGGCAGGCTCCGTACCTGACGGTAAGTTCGCGGAGTTCGCGGAAGAAGGAATCGGAGGGTATGTTGATTCCTCCGCATCCCTGTATGCCTTCGATGATAACAGCGGCAACGTCGCCCGCCGAAAGTTCGCGCTCTACGGCCTGAGCATCGTTGAGTTCGCAGAAGGTAACCTTGTGATGAGAGTTGAACGGACTCTGTATCCTGGGATTGTCGGTCAATGCGACTGCCCCCGAGGTGCGCCCGTGGAAACTCTTGCGGAAGGCTATTATTCTGTCCTTCCCCGTGTGGAAAGATGCCAGTTTGGCGGCGTTCTCGTTGGATTCCGCCCCGCTGTTGTCCAGGAAAAGGAAATAGTCTCCGTACCCCGATGCATCGCCGATAAGATGCGCCAGTTCCTTTTGCAGCGGATTCTGTACGCTGTTGGAATAGAAGCCTATTCTGGATACCTGCTCCGTGACGGCCTGGATATATTCCGGGTGGGAGTGTCCGATGGAAATAACTGCGTGACCGCCGTAAAGTTCCAGATATTCCTGCCCTTCGGAATCCCATACGCTGCATCCCTGTGCGCGGACGGGGGTAATGTCAAAAAGTGAATATACGTCGAAAAGTTCCATATCAGAAAGCGGATGCCTTTAGTTTGAGTCCGGCCTTTTCGTCGAGGCCGAACATTATGTTCATATTCTGGACAGCCTGTCCGGACGCTCCTTTCAAAAGGTTGTCCAGAACCGAAGACACGACCAGTTTCCCGCAGCGTTTGACAACGTGTACAAGCGCCTTGTTGGTGTTGACCACCTCCTTGAGGTCAATCTCCCTGTCGGAAACGAAGGTGAATGCCGAGGAGGAGTAAAAGTCCTTGAAAAGCCGGACTGCCCATTCTTCTTCGAGTTCGGGACAGTCCAGGATGACGCTCGCGAATATCCCCCGGGCGAAATCGCCCCTGACGGGAACGAATGCAATGTCTGCGACAGGCTTCGGGGATATCAGCCCGAGGTTCCTGTTGATTTCCAACATATGCTGGTGCTCCAGAACCTTGTAGGTGGAGACATTGTTGTTGCGCCAGCTGAAATGAGTCGTGCCGGTAGGCTTTACGCCCGCGCCGGTGCTGCCGGTGATTGCGGTCACGTTCACTTGCCTGTCCAGCAGGCCTGCCTGCGCCAGCGGCATCAGCGCCAGCTGGATACAGGTTGCAAAGCATCCGGGGTTGGCGACTTTGTCGGCAGAGGCAATCTTTTCTTTCTGCCATTCGGGCAGACCGTAAACATATCCGTTGTGCCCGTCGCGGTAATCCTGAGCCAGGTCGATGATTTTCAATCCGGAAGGGACGGGATGTTCTTCCCAGAACGCGGCGCTCCTGCCGTGGCCGGAGCACAGGAACAGTACGTCGACAGCGGCGAGGTCGAAACTCTCGCAGAAGACGAGATCCGTCTCGCCCACGAGGCCCTGGTGTACGTCGCAAATCCTATTGCCTGCGTTGCTCGAGGACTGCACGAAGGCAATCCTGCATTCGGGGTGATTGACCAGTATTCTGATGAGTTCGCCGGCGGTGTAGCCTGCGCCTCCTATGATGCCTGCCTTAATCATCGGGAAGTTCGTCTTTGTGGTTCAGGTAATAGGCTCGGAGGGCGGTGGAAGAGACTTTGATAAAGCCCTTGGCATCTTCCGAAGTCCATCCTTTTGCGCCTTCGCCGTATTCCCCCAGTTTGTTCTTGACAAGATCGTCGGGGGAATCCACTCCCACCGTTGAGAATCCGTAGGGACGCAGTTCGAGGGTTACGGTGCCGTTTACGTTGCGCTGGCTGCTTTCCAGCATCGCCTCGATATCCCGCATTACCGGTTCGAGGTACTGGCTTTCGTGCAGGAACATTCCGTACCAGTTTGCCACCTGGTCTTTCCAGTACTGCTGCCATTTGCTCAGGGTGAACTTTTCCAGGAACTTGTGGGCTGCCATTATGAGCATAGGAGCCGCCGCTTCAAAGCCTACCCTGCCCTTTATCCCTATTATTGTGTCCCCTACGTGCATATCGCGGCCTATGCCGTACGAAGCGCCGATTGTTTCTACGGCCCGGATGGCCTCGACTTTGTCGTCATAGACCTTGCCGTTTACCGAGTTTATCTCACCGTGGCTGAAGCCTATGCTGAGAATTTCGCTGCCTGTCTTGCAGCATTGCTTGAGGTATGCGCTTTCGGGAAGTCCCTGACGGCTGTCGAGTATTTCGCCGCCGCATATCGAGGTGCCCCAGATGCCTACGTTGTAGGAGTATTTGAGTTTTGCGAAGTCGGCCTTGAAGCCGTTGGCATTGAGGTAGTCCACCTCCTGCCGGCGGCTCAGGTTTCCGTCGCGGGTCAGGGTGATGATTTCCATTTCGGGACACATTACCAGGAAGGTCATATCGAATCGGACCTGGTCGTTTCCTGCTCCCGTAGAGCCGTGGGCAATCGCGTCAGCTCCGATCTCTTTGGCATATCGCGCGATGGCGATGCCCTGGAATATGCGCTCGGATGAGACCGATATGGGATAGGTGCCGTTGCGCAGCACGTTCCCGTATATCATATATTTCAGGCTCTTCTCGTAGTATTCTGCCGTTACGTCGAGAGTCACGTATCCGGTGGCTCCCAACTTGTATGCGTTTTCTTCGTTTGCCTTGAGCTGCTGTGCAGAGAATCCTCCGGTGTCGGCGCAGGCCGCATAGACCTCGTATCCTTTCTCACGCGCCAGGTACATTACCGTATAGGAGGTATCCAACCCTCCGCTGAATGCCACTACTACTTTCTTTTTCATATCTTTTGTTCGCAAGGGTTATGTATTTCCAAATGTTCCTTCGGGTCGAAGAGCAGGCCGGTGCAGATGCACATCTTGTAGTCGTGCTCTTTGAGTATTTCGAAATGTCGGCAGCCTTCGCAGCCTTTCCAGAACTCTGGATCGTCGGTCAGTTCCGTGAAGGGAACCGGGCGGAATCCGAATTCATAGTTGAGTTTCATAACTGCGGCGCCGGTTGTGATTGAGAATATCTTGGCGTTGGGGTACAGCTTTCGGGAGAGAATGAAGGTCTGCTCCTTTATGCGGCGGGCGATGCCCATCCCGCGGAATTTATGGGCTACTATCAGACCCGAGTTGGCTACGAAACTCTTGCCGCCCCAGGATTCTATGTAGGAGAAGCCTGCAAATTCGTTTTCCGAAGTGAGCGCAATGACCGCTTTGCCTGCAAGTATTTTTTCGTTTATGTATTCCGGAGTTCTTCTGGCGATTCCGGTTTTCCTTTCTTTTGAAGAAATGAAGATTTCATCACAGATTTCCTGTGCGAATGCAGTGTCTTCCTTTTCTGCGATTCTTACGGTAATTTCATTCATTGTACAGTAGAATATCCTTGATGGATGATATGATTTTGTCGCGGTCGGCGTCTTCGCGCAGGATTACGAGTACGGTGTCGTCTCCTGCGATGGAGCCCATTATGCCGCTGATATAGGATTCGTCTATGAGGGAGGCTACTGCCGGTGCGAATCCCGGTTTGCAGTGGATTACGCACATCTGCCCGGATACGTCGATGGTCTTTACCATTCCCTGTCTCTTTTCGTGGTTGGAGTTTCCTGCGGTTTTGTAGTAGATTTCTCCCCCAGCCTCGGTGAATTTGTATGCTCCAAGGTCTTTCATGTCTCTGGACAGGGTTGCCTGTGTTACGTTGATGCCTTTTTCTTTCAATGCGCTGAGGAGTTCTTCCTGGGTGTGTATGCGCTGTGTTGAAAGTATCAGGCTGATGATGTTCTTGCGGTAGTTCTTTTTCATCTTTATCGTTTTTCACCACAAATATATGAATAATTATACAATTTTAAAATTATTATTGCATAAATATTCATTTTGAGCTAGACCTGAAAGGTGTTCAGGTAGACTCGTCAACTACAATTTGCTTCCGCAAATCAATTCCTCGCTAACCTGAACACCTTTCAGGTCATACTTATCAACCCTAATTTTCCGCAAATCAATTCCTCCCTAATCGGGTACTACCGACGGTCTTGTGTATTTATATGAAAATGTGTACCTTTGAAAGATTTATGGCAAGAAAAAAAACAGATATTTTTCTAGAGGGAATCACCATCGAAAACGTGGCGGCAGAAGGCAAGGCCATTGCCCACGTTCATCTTCCAGGGGACGATGAGAACGAACCGGGGAGGGTGCTTTTCGTAGAGTTCGCCGTGCCCGGCGATATTGTGGACGTACGTGTCCTGAAAAAGAAAAAGAATTACCTGGAAGGCAGGATAGAGAAAATAGTCAAACCTTCGCAGCAGCGTCTGGAGCCTTTCTGCGAGCATTTCGGAATATGCGGCGGATGCCGATGGCAGCCTCTCCCCTATTCTCTCCAGCTTCAGGCCAAGCAACAACAGGTTTACGACCAACTGGTAAGGATAGGGCATCTTGACGTTCCCGAAATCTCCCCTATCATCGGCTCCGACAATACGCAATATTACCGCAACAAGCTGGAATTCAGCTTCTCCAGTAAAAGATGGATACTCGACGGTGAAGACACGGAAACGCTGACTCCGGACCAGAAATGCGGACTGGGCTTCCACGTCGGGAAGTTTTTCGACAAGGTGCTGGACATAAATCACTGCTGTCTGCAGGCTGAGCCTTCCAATGCAATACGTCAGTTTGTCCGCAGATATGCCCTCGAGCATTCGCTTCCGTTCTATGATATCCGTGAAAACCGGGGCCTTATGCGTACTCTTTTTATACGTACGACCGAGGACGGGCAGGTGATGCTGATAGTGTGCTTTGCCCACCCATCTGCTGAAATCATTCCTATGATGGAGGCCATCAGGACTGCCTTCCCTTCGGTTTCGAGCCTGTATTACATTATTAACGAGAAACTGAACGACAGTATAAGCGATCAGGACTGCATCCTTTACAGCGGGGCCGATGCCATCTACGAAACGATGGAAGACCTTCGGTTCAGAATCGGACCCAAGTCCTTTTTTCAGACCAATGCACCCCAAGCCCTCAAACTTTACGGTGTAGCCCGTGATTTTGCCGCTCTGGACGGTTCACAGGTGGTATATGACCTTTATACCGGAACCGGGACAATCGCTCAGTTCGTGAGCCGCAAGGCCGCAAAAGTGATAGGGATAGAATATGTGCGGGAGGCCATAGATGATGCCTGGGTGAATGCCCGTTCGAACGGCATACAGAACTGTGAATTCTATGCCGGGGATATGAAGGACGTGCTTACTCCCGCCTTCATTGAAGAACACGGCAGGCCGGACGTTATGATAGTCGATCCTCCCCGCGCAGGAATGCATCCCGACGTGGTGAAGGTTATTCTGGAAGCTGCGCCCGGACGTATAGTCTATGTGAGCTGCAATCCGGCTTCACAGGCACGGGACATTGCACTGCTGAGTGCCAGGTATAAGGTCACCGCGGTGCAGCCTGTGGATATGTTCCCTCATACACAACACGTGGAGAACGTGTGCAAACTCGAATTGATATGATGATTGTAAACATACTGCTGCTTTTTGCCGGACTTGCTCTGGTTGTCATTGGTGCCGACGCTCTCGTAGACGGTGCTTCAGGCATTGCCAGAAAAGCCGGAATCAGCGACTTTGTAATAGGACTTACGATTGTAGGCTTCGGGACTTCCTGCCCCGAACTGGTGGTGAGCCTCACCGGAGCACTGGGCGGCAATGCCGACATCTCCGTTGGGAACGTACTGGGCTCGAATATCTTCAATACACTGATGATTCTCGGCATAACTGCCATAATCCTTCCCGTAGCTATAACACCCAAGAACAAAAAGCTGGACATCCCGCTTATGCTGGTTGCATCGGCGGTCCTGCCCGTGATGTTCTTCCTTGGAGAAATTTCCAGGATTTCGGGAATCGTGCTGCTTGCGCTTTTCGTTGCATACATATTTGTGTGCTTTAAGACCGACAGTGCTCCACAGGACAATGATCAGGACAGCAAATCCTTCCTGGAAAAGCTCAGTTCCCACACCTGGGGCGCCGTGATACTGATATTCCTGGGACTTGCCGGGCTTGTTGCCGGAGGTAGGCTTTTTGTCGATTACGCCTGCATAATAGCGCGTACCCTCGGTGTTTCGGACAAGTTTATTGCCGTAACCGTTCTGGCCGCAGGAACTTCCCTCCCGGAACTTGCGACCTCGGTGGTTGCCGCCGCAAAACGCAAAGGCCAGCTTGCCCTTGGAAACGTAGTTGGATCCAATATCTTCAACATCCTTCTTATCCTGGGCGTTTCCTCTGTCATTACCCCGCTGTCGATGTCCGGAATGAGCCCCGTGGATATTGTCGTGCTGGCGGTCAGCGCCATAATGCTTCCCATTTTTGCCTATACCGGAAGAAAGAACAGGCTGGACCGCGGCGAGGGTATCGTTATGCTCGTGCTGTTTTTCGCCTATTATACTTATCTGATAGCTAAAATCTAACCTGAATATGTCTGTAGAAATTAAAACGGTCAATGGAAAGCGGGACTTGCAAAAGTTCCTGCAGTTCCGCAGGGACCTTTTCAAAGGGAACCCCTATTATGTCCCGGCTCTTCTTTTCGATGAACTGAACACTCTGGATCCCAAACTCAATCCGGCGGCATCGTTCTGCGATTCCGAACTTTTCCTGGCCTACAGGGACGGAAAACTCGTCGGAAAGATTGCCGCAATCATAAACCATAAGGCCAACGAGAGCTGGAACCATAAGGAGGTACGCTTCGGCTGGCCGGACTTCATAGACGATCCCGAAGTGAGCAAGGCCTTGATCGACAAGGTTATCGAATTCGGGAAGGAACGGGGAATGGATACTGTCGTGGGCCCATTGGGCTTTACCGATTTCGACCCCGAAGGTATGCTGGTGGAAGGTTTCGACAAACTCAGCACAATGGCACTGCTGTACAATCATCCGTATTACCCCAAGCATTTCGAGGCTATGGGTTTCGGTAAAGAGACCGATTGGATAGAATACAAGATATTTATCCCGGATCAGATTCCGGAGCGTTATCATAGAATGTGCAAGATTGTGGAGGAACGTTCCCACGTCCGTTCAGTTCCTTTGACAAGGGAAAAAATCCGAAAAGAAAACTATTCCAGAAAGCTGTTCAATCTGATCAACGAGTGCTACCGGAACCTGTACAATTATACGGTGATGCCGGATGACCTGGCCGACAAATACATTGGTTTCTACCTGAATTTTCTGGACCTCAGATACGTTTCCGTAATAGAAAACGACAGGAATGAACTTGTAGGCTTCGGAATCTGTATGCCTTCGCTTGCAAAGGCTCTGCAGAAAACTTCGGGAAAACTGTTCCCGTTCGGCTGGTTCCACATCCTAAAGGCAATGAAGGGCATTGGAAACAAAGGCCTGGATCTATTGCTCATAGGTATCCGCCCCGACTATCAGAATCTGGGCCTGAACTGTCTGCTGATATGCGATCTGTTCAACAAATTCAAGGCGAGCGGTTTTGAATGGGCCGAGACACAGGCTATTCTGGAAGACAACCTCGAGAATCAGACACTCTGGCGGGAGTTTGACAAGGAGTGTGCAAAAAGAAGACGCATTTTCACTAAGAAAATATAATGGATGATGGCTGACGGCACCCGGAATACCTCTCTTCTTCCTCCGCTTCCTGAACGGATGAGACCTTCGAACCTGTCGGAGTTCGTGGGGCAGGCTCAACTCGTGGGTCAGAATTCGGTTTTAAGGAGAATGCTGGAATCGGGAAACCTGTCTTCCTTCATCCTTTGGGGCCCTCCCGGAGTTGGAAAGACAACCCTTGCCCATATTATTGCCGATTCCTTCGACCGGGAATTTTTTACTCTATCGGCCGTGTCCGCCGGAGTCAAGGACGTGAGAGAGGTGATAGATGCCGCAAGGCACAAGTCCCTTTTCAGCGCTTCGGCTGCGCCGATTCTGTTCATAGACGAGATCCACCGTTTCAACAAGGCCCAACAGGATGCCCTTTTGGGTGCAGTAGAGGCCGGAACGGTAATCCTGATAGGCGCAACGACCGAAAACCCTTCTTTTGAGGTTATCACTCCCCTTCTGTCCCGCTGTCAGGTGTTTGTGCTCAAGGAACTCGGAAAAGAAGACCTTGGCGTTCTGCTCAACCGGGCCCTGAAAGAGGACGTGCTGCTCAAGACGATGGACATCGAGCTAAAGGAAACCGATGCCCTGTTGCGGCAAAGCGGAGGCGACGCCCGCAAACTGCTCAATATCCTGGAACTGGTCATTGACTCCAACGCCGGGAAAGAGAAAATCGTTATCGACAATGCGGCAGTGTCGGAGTGCCTTCTGACCAGTACCGCCATTTACGATAAGGGAGGAGAGATGCATTTCGACATCATATCGGCCTTTATCAAGTCTATCCGGGGATCAGACCCCAACGCTGCCCTATACTGGCTGGCCAGGATGCTCGACGGCGGAGAGGATCCGCTGTTCATTGCCCGCCGGCTTTGCCTGAGCGCCTCTGAAGATGTGGGACTTGCGAATCCCAACGCCTTGCTGCTGGCAAACGCCACATTCCAGGTTGTTCACAACATAGGTATGCCGGAGGCGCGGATTCCGCTTGCCGAATGCACGGTCTATCTTGCGTCGTCGCCCAAGAGCAACGCTTCGTATCTGGGAATAGAAAAAGCCCTGCAGGCGGCAAGGGAAGGGAAAGGGTATGCCGTTCCCTTGCATCTGCGCAATGCTCCCACCTCGCTTATGGCCGAACTGGGCTATTCCGACGGATATAAGTATGCCCACGATTTCCCGGGACATTTCGTGGATCTGGAGTTCCTGCCCAGGGAATTGGAAGGAACCGTTTTCTATGAACCGGCCCCAAATGCCCAGGAGAACAAACTGAAGGCCTACCTGGAAGCCTGCTGGCCCAAATATTATCCCGTAAAAAAATGAAAAGAATAACTTTCATAACCGCGTTCATTCTGCTGCTGGTATCCTGCAGCACCGTCAAACTCGGGCCGGATGAGTATGCTCTGCAAAAAAGCAAGGTGGTTATGGAAGACGGACAGCTGCCGGCCTCAAGCATACTTCCGTATGTCCGCGCGGCTGAAAAATACAGCCCCGAGACAGTGACTGCGTCGGTGCGCAACATCGACAACCACCTCAGGTTCCTGGGTTATTACAATTCGGAGATTTCACCCAGTGTAAAGTTCAACGGGAAGAAGGCCAGAGTTACTTATACCGTGAAACCGCAGGGTCGCCTGGTCATAGACAGCATCGTCTTCAGGGTTCCGGCTGACAGCCTGTTCCAGGTGGATTTCAATTCCGATATCGGGAACGTTTCGATTAAGAAAGGAGACTTCCTTTCGGAAAGCAGCCTAATTGCAGAAAGTGACAGGAGCGCTTCTTTCCTCAGGAACAGAGGATACTACGGTATCGACAAGAGCAACTATTCCTTTGTCGCCGATTCGCTCGCCGGAGATGGCAAAGTTACTCTCGAATACAAGATAGAATCTCCCGTAACACCATACAGATACCACATCGGGGATGTCAGGATATCTTATCCCCGGGATCTGAAATTCAACGACAGGATTCTTCGTGATTTGAACAGCATCCACCCGGGTGACCGGTATTCCGACGAAGCCGTGAACATTGCATACAACCGGTTCTCTACGTTGAAAGTGTTCAATACGGCAAACGTGAATATGACGCCGTCGAAGAAAGACAGCGCTGCGGTTGACTGCCACGTGTCCCTGTCTCCGGGCGAACTTCTGGGATTCCGCTTCAATCTTGAGGCTTCCATAAACTCTACCGGACTGTTCGGCATTTCACCCCAGGTTTCCTACTTCAACAAAAACATATTCAACGGAGGCGAATGGCTCGACGTGGCTTTCAACGGGAACTTCCAGAGGCGCTTCACCGATCCGGTTACCTCCAATGAATTCGGTATCAACGCATCCCTGAGCCTGCCGAGGTTCCTCGGTCTCCCCTACTCTGCTTTCAAGGACGGAAATATCCCAAGAACGGAGTTCAAGGCTTCCTTCAACTATCAGTCCCGACCGGAGTACAGCCGAAGGATTCTCTCTTTCAATTACGGGTACAACGGGATTCGCAACAGAGACGGCCTGTATTTGAACTACAAGTTCAATCCATTGAAGGTAAGTACAGTGAAGATGGGTAGTATGAGCGAGAAGTTTGCCGAAGAGATTTCCCGGAATCCGATGTTTCTGTACACCTATACCAACCACATCGACATTGGCGTAGGCGGAAATATCTATCTGAGCGATTCTCCCTTGCTGAACCCTAAGGAGACATACGGGTACCTGAGAGCATCCCTGGCTTTGTCCGGTAATCTCATCAGTGCATTCAACGGTCTGATGCCCACGGACGGCGACGGGGTACGACTTCTGTTCGGACTGCCGTATTCCCAGTATGCAAAGGCGGAAGTCCAGCTCGGAAAGTCCTGGAGGCTTGGAGACGACCGGCAGAGCGCTATTGCGACCCGTATCGTTCTCGGCGTAGGCAAAGGGTATGGAAATTCTTCGAGCTTGCCTTATGAGGAACAGTTCTTCTGCGGCGGTGCCAATTCGATGAGGGCCTGGCAGGCGAGGTCTCTCGGTCCCGGCAGAAATGCAGGGTACGGCAGCATATTCAGCATTCCCAGCCAGACCGGTGACATTAAAATGGAGTTTGACGTGGAGTACCGGTTCCCGATTGTATGGAAGCTCTACGGAGCGCTTTTTGCCGAAGCAGGAAACGTATGGCTGATGAGTACATCAAAAGACAATGAGGCCGGCTCTCCTGCCGACCTGGGTTATTTTACAAGGTCATTCTACAAGGAATTAGGAGTTGACTGGGGCTTGGGGCTCCGAATGGATATAGATTTGATAGTGCTCAGACTCGATGCCGGATTCAAGGTTCACGATCCCGTCGGGGAGATGAGCTGGCGCGGCCCTTCCCGGTGGTTTAAAAAGGACGGCTTTGGAATCCAGTTCGGCGTGGGATACCCTTTCTAGAGATATGACTGCAAATGAAATAAAGATGGTCCGCTCCCTGTCGCAGAAAAAATACCGCGACCAGTACGGAATGTTCGTCGTGGAGGGCAGGAAACTTGTCGCCGAGGCGCA
>JAGHTF010000006.1 GCA_018065485.1 Candidatus Cryptobacteroides fimicaballi
GTCATATACGAACTGTTCAACGAACCTGTAAGCCAGGAATTCGAAGACCGCCGCGACTACTCCGAACCCACTCAGGAGTCGTTGGACGCATATTGGCTCAAGCTCAAGGAATATGCGCAGACCCTCATTCCCGTTATCGAGGAATGCAGCGGATGTCGTCCTCTCATTCTTATGGGATGCCCGCGCTGGGACCAGGCTCTGGACTGTGTGATACGCAATCCGATCGAAGGCTACGACAATCTTATGTACACCACGCATTTTTATGCCGCCACTCACGGCCAGTGGCTCCGCGACCGCAGCGACGCGGCATTGGCTGCCGGGCTGCCCGTCTTTATTTCGGAGTGCGCCGCCTGTGAGGCATCGGGCGACGGCCCCATCAATCCCGAGGAATGGGACAAGTGGAACGAGTGGGCCGCCGACAGGGGTGTAAGCCTTCTTACCTGGAGTATTTCCGACAAGAAAGAGACTTGCAGTATGTTTACCCCCGAGGCTTCCAGCGAAGGCCCCTGGGACGACGCCGTAATTAAGGAGTGGGGAAAGATATCCCGCGATTGGTTGAAGAAATAACGGATTTTCAAGATGAGAGAATATGGTCATTTCAATGACCGGGACAGGGAATTTGTGATTACCCATCCGGCGACTCCCTGGCCTTGGATCAACTACCTCGGTAACGAAGATTTCTTCGGACTTGTCTCCGGAACTGCCGGTGGATACTGTTTCTGCAAGGATGCCAAATTCCGGCGGATAACCCGCTATCGCTACAATGGAGTGCCGATGGACGAAGGTGGCAGATATTTCTACATAAAGGATGGAGACACTGTCTGGAATCCCGGATGGAAACCTTGCAAGACGCAGTTGGACAGCTATGAGTGCCGGCACGGTATGGGATATTCCCGCATTACCGGCAAGAAGAACGGAGTCGAGGCTTCGGTGCTTTTGTTTGTGCCGGTAGGGATGCGTTGCGAGGTGCACAAGCTCACTCTTACAAATAACGGGACGCAAAGCAAATCCCTCAAGCTCTTCTCGTTCGTGGAGTGGTGCCTATGGAATGCCCAGTCCGATATGGAGAATTTCCAGCGGAATTTCTCCACGGGAGAAGTTGAAATCGAGGGCAGCGTAATATATCATAAAACAGAATACCGCGAACGCCGCGACCATTATGCCTTTTACGGTGTCAATGCGCCTGTCCGGGGGTTCGATACCGACAGGGAATCGTTCCTTGGACTGTATAACGGATTCGGCGCTCCGCAGGTTGTGGAGGAAGGCCGTCCGCATAACTCCGTAGCTCACGGGTGGAGCCCCGTGGCCTCCCATTATATAGAGGTGGAACTCGCTCCGGGGCAGTCCAGGGACTATGTCTTTGTCCTGGGCTATGTGGAAAACCCTCAGGATGCCAAGTTCGCCGAGCCTACGGGAAAGGAGATCAATTCCTGCTCGGCCATAATCAACAAGCGGCCAGCCTATGAGATGCTTTCGGCTTTGGACACTTCGGAGAAGGTCGATTCCAAGTTCCGGGAGCTCTGCGAATACTGGGACCGCCTGCTGGACAAGTTCCACGTCGATTCCGGCGTGCCCGAACTGGACCGGATGCTGAATATCTGGAACCAGTACCAGTGTATGGTCACCTTCAATATGAGCCGCAGCGCCAGCTTCTTCGAAAGCGGAATCGGTCGCGGAATGGGCTTCCGGGATTCGAATCAGGATCTGGTAGGCTTCGTGCATCAGATTCCCGGGCGAGCCCGGCAGAGAATTCTGGATATAGCCGCGACGCAGTTCCCCGACGGCGGCTGCTATCATCAGTACCAGCCCCTTACCAAGAGAGGCAACAACGACATCGGCGGCGGTTTCGGGGACGATCCCCTGTGGCTTATCTTCGGTACTGTCGCATACATAAAGGAAAGCGGAGACTTCGGTATTCTGGATGAACCGGTTCCCTTCGACAACGTCAAGGGTAGCGAGAAAACCCTGCTGGAGCATCTGCAGATATCCTTCGATCACGTTGCGCAGAACCTCGGCCCTCACGGACTGCCGCTGATAGGCCGTGCCGATTGGAACGACTGTCTCAATCTCAACTGCTTCAGCAACAACCCCGACGATTCGTTCCAAACCACCGAGAACAAGACCGAAGGCAGCAAGGCCGAATCTCTTATGATTGCTGGGCAGTTCGTGTTCTGCGGAAAGGATTATGCCCGTCTGCTCGAACGGCTGGGCAAGGACGCTTCGGCAGTGTATAAGGCTGTCGGGCAGATGGAGCAGGCCGTTGAGAAATACGGATGGGATGGGGAGTGGTTCCTGCGGGCCTATGACTATTTCGGAGGAAAGATCGGCTCCCGCGAGAACGAAGAAGGCAAGATATTCATCGAAAGCCAGGGTTGGTGCACGATGGCCGGCATAGGCAGGGAAAAGGGGATGTGCGACAAGGCGCTCGATTCGGTTTCGGCTATGCTGGACTGTGAGCACGGCATTGTGCTCAACAATCCGGCCTACACCCGGTATTACATCGAATACGGAGAAATCAGCTCGTATCCCCAGGGCTATAAGGAGAACGCTGGAATCTTCTGCCATAACAATCCCTGGGTGATAATAGGGGAAGTGGTAGCAGGCCGCGCCGACGCTGCCTGGGATCACTATCGCAAAATCTGCCCCGCCTTTATAAAAGACCAGGAACTTCATAGGGTCGAGCCTTATGTTTACTGCCAAATGGTGGCAGGCAAAGATGCTGCAAGGCCAGGAGAAGGGAAAAACAGTTGGCTGACAGGAACAGCCGCCTGGAACTGGTACGCCGCTACCTAGTGGCTGCTTGGAATAAAACCGGAGTACGACGGGCTCACTGTCGAGCCTTCTTTGCCGTCCGGAATAAAGACTCTTAAGGTGCACCGGATATTCCGGGAAGCCGAATACGACCTCACCATAAATATTACCGGCAGGGGAGGGAAGCAGTTCATCCCCTATGAACCCGGAAAGCATAACATAACAATAACCGTCTGACAATGAATATTCTCATTACCTGCCTGCTGGCAAGCACAGTTGTTCTGAACACGAGCAACTCCTCTATGGTATTGAACGCCGAAACCGGGAAGGAAGCAAAAATCCTGTATTACGGTTCGGCACTGGAGGCCGGTGAAGCGGACGCTCTGGAGGCGGCCGGATACCGGTGGAACAGCCTTTATCCCGCCTTCGGCCTGCGCGGAGCCGACGAACCTGCAATCAGTATGATTCAGGCCGACGGAAACCTTACTCTCGACCTTCGGGTAACCGGATTGCATACCGAGACTTGGGAAAACGGCCGCATCGTCACGATAACCAGCTCCGACCCCGTGTATCCGGTAACGGTGAAAAATTTCTTCAAGAGCTACAGTTCCGAAGATATAATCGAGACCTGGGTCGAGATAACCAACACCGGTAAAAAGGAATCGGTTCTGACACGATACTATTCGGGGCATCTTCCTGTGCGGGTGGGCGACGTTTGGGTTTCCACTCTGTACGGAACCTGGGCGAATGAGGGCCGCGTGTGCGAGGAACCCTTGAACCGTGGAATGAAGCTGGTGAAGAATATGGACGGTACGCGCAATTCGCACACTTCGCATGCCGAGGCTATGATAAGTCTGGACGGCAAAGCCAGGGAGAACAGCGGCCGCGTCATAGGCCTTGCACTGGAGTGGGGAGGAAATTATGAACTGCGCTTCCAGACAAACGACAGTGACTACCACCACGTTTTTGCCGGAATATGTCCCGACAACGCTCCCTATGCGCTTGCGAAAGGGGAGAGCTTCAGGACCCCTGCCCTTGCGTACAGCTATTCCGGTCAGGGCCTGAGCGGAGTTAGCCGCAATTTCCACCGTTGGGGCCGCAAATACCGCCTCTCTCACGGAGACGTTGAGCGCAAGGTGCTGCTCAACAGCTGGGAGGGAGTATATTTCAACATCAATGAACCCGGTATGGACCAGATGATGGGAGATATCGCTTCTATGGGTGGCGAACTCTTTGTTATGGACGACGGATGGTTCGGTGTGAAATATCCCCGCAAAGACGACTGCAGTTCGCTGGGAGACTGGGAAGTGGACCGCAACAAACTGCCCGGGGGAATCGGCAGGCTCGTGGAGATGGCCGACGCCCACGGGATCCGCTTTGGAATATGGATCGAGCCCGAGATGACCAACAGCGTGAGTGAACTCTACGAAAAGCATCCCGACTGGGTCCTCAAGGCTCCGGGACGCGACAACGTTTACGGCCGCGGAGGCACTCAGCTTGTGCTTGACCTGGCAAATCCCCGGGTTCAGGACTTCGTGTTCGGCATCGTGGACGGTCTTCTTACACAGAACCCCCGCATCGACTACATCAAGTGGGATGCAAATATGAACGTAAGCTCATACGGCAGCCAGTACACGGGCGACCAGGCCAAGTTGGACATTGCGTACTGGAACGGACTTCAGAAAACCTGTGACCGTATCAGGGCCAAATATCCCGATATCACCATCCAGGCCTGCGCAAGCGGCGGCGGACGGGCCAACTGGGGAGTGCTGCCCTGGTTCGACGAGTTCTGGACCAGCGACAATACCGACGCCCTGCAGCGTATATATATGCAGTGGGGAACCTCGTATTTCTTCCCTGCAATCGCGATGGCTTCACATATAAGCGCAACGCCCAACCATACGGTGTTCAGGATCACGTCCCTGAAGTACCGTTGCGACGTTGCCTGCAGCGGACGTCTCGGAATGGAAATCCAGCCCAAGAATATGACCGATGCCGAAAAGGATTTCTGCCGCAGGGTCATTGCCGACTACAAGTCCGTAAGGCCGGTGGTGCAGTTCGGCGACATAT
The DNA here is from genome assembly GCA_018065485.1 of Candidatus Cryptobacteroides fimicaballi. Lineage (GTDB taxonomy): Bacteria > Bacteroidota > Bacteroidia > Bacteroidales > UBA932 > Cryptobacteroides > Cryptobacteroides fimicaballi. Next base: position 4,822 of record JAGHTF010000006.1, read on the forward strand.
ACAGGCTTACCTCTCCCTATGACAACCGGGGGTATGCCTCAATGATGTACGTTACTCCGGTTAAGGATAAGGCCGTGTTCTACTGGTGGAAGATTGCAAACTTCTACGATCAGCATTTCCCCAGAGCCGTTATGGCAGGGCTCGATCCGGACAAGACCTACCGTGTGCACGAACTCAACCGTATAGATCTTACTCCGCTGCCGTACGAAGGCAAATGCTTCACGGGCCGTTTCCTTATGGAAAACGGATTGGAAATCCCTGCATCCAACAACGTAGATTACAATATGAAGACCGACTGGAGCAGCCGCGTCCTGTATCTTACAGAGGAACTTTAGCCTATTCGGACAGATACCATTCTACAGAAGATCTCTCTCCGGCAATCCAGACGGTATCACCTGCCGTAAGGACCAGTTCCGGGGAGGGATTTGCTATATGATGTCCGCCTTTGTCGATCATACTTACAATCATACAGCTGTTTTTTCTCATATCGAGCTGCCTGAGCATTTTTCCGCAGAGATGGGACGTTTCGGTTATTGTGAGCGGCTCTACGGTGAATTCCTCATCCTCGGAGGGTTGGATGTCGGACAGTTCGGCAATCATCCCGGCGAACCGGTCGAGCTGAGTCTTGGCGCCGACAGCCAGAAGGACGTCACCGGGATATACGGTCTCGTCTCCTCCCGGAATGATTATCGATTTGGAGCCCCTGAGTATCTTGATGATATTGATTCCGCTGTCCTTTCTGAAAGGCATCTCTCTCAGGGTTTTGCCTATATACCTGAATTCTGGGGAAATGGTAAAGTTCCTGATTGTAATGTCGTAGTCCGACAATTTCCTGTTGATTTCCGTTGAGACGGGAGCTGCTTTCCTTTCCGACTCCTCCTTGGAGTTCAGGTTCACCAGGAACGTCGTCTCCAGCCTGGTTATTCTGGAGGCTGATTTCTTGGCTATGAACACGAAGAGCAGTACCGCCGGAACGCACAGAATGAGAACTGCCCACCATACGAGGCGGAAATGATATACGGTAATGGTAACGACAAACGAAGTGGCCAGGATGGCCCGCAGGCATATCAGGGCGAGCAAAGGCCATCGCCGTGACGGATTGCTGGCAAGCAGTTTGTCTGCCGAAGTCCTGACCGTATGGCCGCTGACAACCATTCCGAAAATGAAAGGGGAGATGAGCGCCAGTGTGATTATCAGGTCAATCCAGTTGATGACCGAGGGCGGCAGGCTTAAAATGCTGTTAAGAATGGGGGAAAGGTATGTGTCGCAGGCTACGGCTACTGCCAGGGTAACAACCGAGTAGAGCGCAATCCGGAGAAAGTAATATTTGAGAAGTCTTTTCCACTCGTTCTGTTCCGCCTTTGAATTCTTTCCGGTTTCGGGCTTGGGATTGAGGAATGCCAGTACCCTTGCCGGCAATTTTCTGTCGACCCAGTCGGCGACGGGGTCTCCCAGCTTGATAATGAAGGGGGTCGCAATTAACGTAACCACCGATGCGGAGATTATCACCGGATAGATGAACCCTCTCATTACTCCCAGGCTGCAGCCCATACCCGCCAGAATGAACGAGAATTCTCCCAGTTGGGCCAGGGTGAATCCCGTATGGATGGAGTTGTTGGTGCCTTGTCCCGAGAGAAGGGTGCCGAAGGTGCTGAACAGCAGGATTCCGATTACTGCCGAGGCCGCTATCAGAATTATTACCGGCCAGTACTGCGCGATTACCGCAGGATCGACCATCATCCCCACGGAAACGAAAAAGATTGCTCCGAAGAGGTCTTTGATCTTGCCCGTGAGCGACTCTATGCGCTTTCCTTCGACGGTTTCGGAAAGGATGGATCCCATCACGAATGCCCCGAGGGCGGAGCTGAATCCGGCCAGATTGGCAAGCACGACCATAGTGAAGCAGAGTCCGATGCTTACAATCATCAGAATCTCGTCGTTGAGGAATTTCTTCGCTTTCTTGAGAATCAGAGGGATGAGGTAAATTCCTACCAGGAACCACAGGATAAGGAAGAAAACAAGCTTGAGAATGCCCATCAGCATCTCCTTACCTTCGAATTCGCCCGTAACCGCCATTGCGGAAAGGAGGACCATAAGCAGAATCGCAATCAGGTCTTCGAAAACGAGAGCTCCGAAAATCTGAGGGGCGTAGGGCTTGCCCATCAGATTCATCTCTCCGTAGGTCTTGATGATGATGGTGGTGGAGCTCATACCCATGAGCCCGCCGAGGAAGATGCCTTCCATTGTGCTCCAACCCAGAAGACTGCCTAATGTGATACCCACGATGAACATTCCTATGCAGGTGGTTCCCGCCGTTATCAGGGCATTGGTGCCGATTTTCAGCAGCTTCTTGAAACTGAAGTCAAGCCCGAGACCGAACATCAGGAAGATGATGCCGATCTCGGACCATTCGTCTATGGCCTCGGCGCTGAACTGGGGAAACAGCCCCAGATGAGGCCCTACCAGAAATCCCGCAACAATGTAACCCAGGATGGCGGGTTGCTTTGCCGCCTTCGAAAGTATTGTGAATAACCCGGCTGCAATGAGAATGATTGCAAGCTCTGTTACAAGGTGGAGATTTTCCGGCATAATGAGGCGCTTATATTACTTTAACTACTATGTCCCAGCTGGTTACGTCGGTATCTTGCGTTAAGGGAATCGACAGAAGCAGTGCGCCGTTGTTGCAGATTTGGATTCCTCCGTCGTGATCTACGCACTGGAAAAGGAACAGATTGTTCCAGTTGCGAAGCAGGCGCAGTTCGCTGTTGCCTGTGCATCCGTAGCTGAAATCCTGCGGAGCCCCGTTGACCCATTGGATGGCACTGTTGCGGAACTCGATTTCTTCAGGGCTGTGCTGGAGTATGAGTTCGTGGCTGCCTCCCAATACGACATATCCGGCGAAGAATGTCAGGTCTCTGATTGAACTTCTCTCTTCTATGTCTATGAGTGTGCCGTTGAGCCAGCAGCGAGCTTTGCTCTCCCATTTCTGTGCGTCGGTTTCGCTTATGCCAACGGCTATGTCGGAACTGCCCGCGTGTATGCTGGTCTCCCATACGTTATTCTCACTTTCAGTGACGATAATCTGGGAAGAAACAAGTTTCCAGGAGGAGGGCTCTATTTGCAGCAGGCTTATATCCTGTCCCTTGGACGCAACAACGTAACACTCTCCGGAATCTGAGCAATCCATACATTCGAACCTGATGCCGGTGTCGCTCTTGTAAACCAATTCTCCGTTCTTGAGAATTACGCTGTACATGCCTTCAGTATCGAAAATAGAACCGCAACACAGCCAGTCGTTGCCTCTGACTGTCATACTGTAGAGGGAACTGTATCCGCCACTGCCAATATTAAGCTCTATGCGTTTTCCGTCTTTCCAGAGTGCCGGCTCGGACGCTACGCTGCCACAGGCGTAGATGCTGCCGTCCGGCATTGCGGCAAGTCCGTAAACCCACGAGTCCTGTTCCAGTTTGTACAGCTGCTGGTTGCCTTTATAGATGCAGGATTCGTTCTCCTGACGCAGGCCGAGATAGAAAGTAGCGTCGTACTGTGTTTGAGGTTGTTCTTCCTTTTTGCAGGAACTTACAGCTACCGTTGCGCCAATCAAAACGATAAGTGCGCACGCGGTCTTGATGAGATTGATTTTCATTTTTCCAATTTGTTATGACAATGCAAAGGTAGCAGTTTTTTGTGTATCTTTGTAATTAAAAATTTTAAAAAATGGCAATAAAACTCAAATTCTGGCTTGACAATGCGCGCAAAATCGCGCTTCCTCAAAGTGTGATTCCCTGCATTACGGCAATAATTCTTGCAATTGGCGAAGACGGCTTCTGCTGGCCTTTGCTGTTCCCCGTTATCCTTGGCGTATGCGCCGCGCATCTGGGGATGAACCTTGCCGACGACTATTTCGACTACAGGAAGGGAATCCCGAACAACGAGATACGCTCAACCCTTAAGGAGCAGGGCTCCATACGTGCCAGAATGGAGAAATGCCATTACATCCAGAGCGGTGAGGCAACGGAAAAGGACCTGCTGAAGGCAACCGTAGGATTTCTGGGCTTTGCCGGTCTAATGGGGCTGGCCGTCGTTGCCGTCCAATATTTCAGGGGCGGTATAGGCGCAGCACTCCCTGTGGCGGCTTATGCTGTTTTAGGCCTGATTATCGGGGTTGAATACTCGGGAAAGCCCCTGCAGCTCGGATATCACGGTCTCGGAGAACTGGTGATCGGCTTGATGTTCGGCCCTCTGAATATGCTTGGCGTATATGCGGCTATGACGGGGCAGATGTTCCGTCCGGACATCTTCCTTTTCAGTCTTGGTATAGGATGTATGGTCACGAACATCGTCTATGTGCATTCCGTAATGGAATCGTCGGCTGACCGTCAGCTTGGAAAGTACACCTTTGCCCACCTTCTCGGCTCTAACGGGGCGCAGATTGCGGCGATAGGTATTCTCGCGATTCTTCCGTTCGTGTTCCTGCTTGCGGACATCGTATTCTTCGGATGGACTCCGTGATATCTTCTCAGCGCCGTAACGGTTCCGATGTCGGTGTTTCTCATCATTTCGACATCGCGCTTCGTGCGCGGCATCCCTCAGGATGACAAGCCGCGCTGGTGGATGGGCCCGATGGGAGACTGGGACTCGTATGTCAAGTACGGAATGGACTGGTTCCTGATCCGCTGGCTTCTCGCCCGCAACATCGTTACATTCTTCTGCATCATCGTTATTCTGGTCAAGGTTATCTCTCTGTTCGTATGATAAAAAAGCTTTTCTATTTGGGATGGTGGTTTGTGTGCGCCCGCTTCTTCGGCCGCAGAGCACCCCTGCAGACTGTTCTTTTCATCACAGACAAGTGTAATCTGCGCTGTAAGCATTGCTCGGTTTACGGCAGTGCCGGTAATCGCCAGCGCAAGTTCGAAGACATACTGTCGGATATGCGCGAGTCATACAAGGCGGGATCCCGGTTCATCGACCTCGAAGGCGGAGAGCCCACCCTGTGGCGGGAAGACGGGAAAACCATCAACGACATAATCGACGCAGCAATGGAAATGGGCTTCTTCTCCGTCACGGTGACCACCAACGCCCAGCAGGATTTCAGCTGGATCCATCCCAATTCCATCTGGGTTTCTATGGACGGAGTGGGGGAGTATCACGACAGGGTTCGTGGCGAAGGGGCATTCTCCCGTCTTGAGGAAAACATCCGCAAGAGCGGGAAGAGGCATCTCTGCGTCAATATGGTCCTTAACACTCTCAATTACGAATCGCTGGACGCTGCGATGGAGTATGCCCGGAGCAACGATGCAATCGAGCAGATTTCGGTGAATTTCCACACCCCCTATCCGGGAACGGAATATCTTATGCTCCCGGATGACAAGAAGGTCGAACTCATCGATAAAGTGCTTGAGTACAAACGCAAAGGCTACCCGATTATGAATTCCCGCTCGGGACTCAAGCGGATGAAGAAAAATGCGTTGGGAACTATGCGGCTTGGCAGGGAATGCTTTGTGACAAACTTCATTTATCCCGACGGTTCGCGCGGACTGTGCCTCGGTTACGGAACGGAGCAGTGCCGCAAGTGCGGCTTCTGTATGGCAGGAGAGATGTCTTCGGTGTTCCATTTCTGTCCCGACACCCTTCTGGCAGGATTCAAACTGAGGATATAGAAGTAACCCCCGGAACCCGGCAACACAGGCGTATGTCCATTTTCGGTAAAAAGCTTACCCATAAATCGCTTCCGGCATTGATGAGCCACGCCGGACTCTTCCTGGTCCTGTCCGGAGGATTGTTCGGCGCGTCCGACTGCACCGATGCCCGTATGAGGGTCTGCGAAGGCGGCAGGGCGGAACATATTGCCATAGACGCCGGAGGAAATGCAGTTCCGCTTCCTTTCAGTGTGTCGCTGGAAGAGTTCAAAATCGACTTCTATGACGACGGAACAAGTCCCAGACAGTTCACCAGTATGCTGTCGGTTGACGGGAAGCCGATGCCCACATCGGTCAATCATCCCTGCCGGTACAAAGGATACGGAATCTATCAGGCAGACTATGATGCCGAATCCGGAAGTTATTCGGTCTTGAAGATTGTCCGGGACCCGTGGCTTCCCGTCGTTGCATTCGGCGCGTTTTTGCTGCTGCTTGGCGCTCTTCTTAACTTGAAAACGGTATGGAGCAACTGGAAGGTGCTTGCAGTTGCGCTGCTTGTGGCCGTTGTCTTCGCTTCCGTTTCAGTTGCCCGCATCAGCTTCGGAACTCTGCCGCCGGCCTTGAGAAGCCTGTGGTTCGTGCCTCATCTGATGGTGTATATGCTGGCATACTCCATTCTTGCCCTGGCAGTCGTCACGGGAGTTGCCTCGCTATTTTTAAAAAGGATTCCGGAGGGCCTTGCCGATAAACTGCTGTCGACTGCATCATCCCTGCTCCTGATAGGAATGATGTGCGGTGCAGTATGGGCACAACAAGCCTGGGGCGATTATTGGACCTGGGATGTAAAGGAATGTTGGGCCGCAGCCACCTGGCTGCTTACAGTGGCAGGCTCGCACGTTCCCGGGAAAAAACTGAAACTTACGTTTGCCGTGATAGCCTTCCTTGCTATGCAGATGACCTGGTACGGTGTCAATTACCTGCCTTCGGCGTCACAGAGCCTTCACACGTATAACCGCGCAGGCCTGAAGTAATCCGGCATCGGTTATTTTCTGCATAGCGGCGGATATGAAAAATAAAGGGAATTCTGTATATTTGTGAATATGCATTTATTAGGATACGATATCGGAAGTTCTTCCGTTAAGGCCAGTATCATTGATTCGCAGAGCGGAGTGTGCCTGGCAAGCGACTTCTTTCCCAAGCTGGAAGCTGAAATAATTTCCCGTAAAGCCGGATGGGCCGAGCAGGACCCGGAAGCCTGGTGGGATTCCCTGAAGAAGGTGACAGCCTCGGTTCTCGCTTCAAGCCGGGTCGGCAAAAACGATATCGGGGCAATCGGTATCTCATACCAGATGCACGGGTTGGTGTGCGTCGATAAAAACGGCAACCCCCTGCGTCCCTCGATAATCTGGTGCGACAGCCGTGCGGTTCCTTACGGGCAGAAGGCTTTCGAGGAAATCGGGCCCGACAGATGCTTTTCCCATCTTCTGAATTCGCCCGGCAATTTCACTGCCTGCAAACTCGCCTGGGTAAAAGAGAACGAGCCGGAGATATTCGGGAAGATAAGCAGGATAATGCTTCCCGGCGATTATATTGCGATGCGGATGACCGGGGAAGCCCGCACAACGGTTTCCGGCCTGTCTGAAGGGATGTTATGGGACTTCAGTACAGAGACTCCGGCCTCGATGCTGATGGATTATTTCGGGTTCGACTCTTCCATTCTGCCGGAGACGGTTCCGACATTCGGCATCCAGGGGAGGCTGAGCCGGCGCGCCGCCGGAGAACTCGGCCTCTGCGAAGGAACTGCGGTTTCCTACCGGGCAGGCGACCAGCCCAACAACGCACTGTCCCTGAACGTGCTGGAACCCGGAGAAATCGCCTCGACCGCCGGAACTTCCGGGGTCGTTTACGGAGTGGGCGATACTGTCTGCTACGACCCTCTTTCCCGGGTAAACACCTTCGCCCACGTCAACCACAGCGCACTGAACCCCAGACTGGGAGTCCTTCTGTGCATAAACGGAACCGGAATACTCAATTCCTGGATGCGAAGGAACGTCGCTCCCGAGGGAGCCTCTTACGAAGACATCAATGCCCTGGCATCGCAGATTCCGGTCGGAAGCGAAGGGGTGAGCATACTTCCTTTCGGCAACGGGGCGGAAAGAATGCTTTCCAATGCCGACTCATCCTGCCGTATCAGCGGCTTGAATTTCAACGTTCACGACAGACGGCATCTGCTGCGGGCGGCCCAGGAGGGGATAGTGTTCTCGTTCAAATACGGAATAGAAATAATGCAGGAGATGGGACTTCCGGTTCGGAAAATCCGCGCCGGAAAGGCGAATATGTTCCTCAGCGACATTTTCAGAGACACCCTTTCTTCGGTGACCGGAGCAACGATAGAACTTTACGACACCGATGGCAGCGTAGGTGCCGCGAGGGGGGCTGGAATAGGAGCGGGAATCTACAGCGGCCCCGCCGAGGCGTTCGGCAGCCTCAAGTGCCTGAAGGTAATCGAGCCCGACACCAGGTTGGCTCCAAGATATATTGAAGCATATCAGAATTGGAAACAAACACTAAAATCTACGATATTATGAAAGAATTTTTTCCCGAGATTCCTGTAATCAAATTCGAAGGCAAGGACAGCAAGAACCCTTTCGCGTATCATTACTATGATGCGGGCAAGGTTGTGATGGGCAAGAAGATGAGCGAATGGCTCAAGTTCGCGATGTGCTGGTGGCACACTCTCTGCGCCGAGGGCAGCGACCAGTTCGGCCCCGGAACCAAGACTTTCCCCTGGAATGCTTCTGCTGATCCGATTCAGGCCGCAAAGGACAAGGCCGACGCCGGTTTTGAGATAATGACCAAGCTGGGCATAGAGTACTACTGCTTCCACGACGTGGATCTCGTGAGGGAGTCCGACGATATCGAAGAATACGAGAAGAACTTGAAGGAAATCGTGGCCTACCTCAAAAAGAAACAGGAGGAAACCGGAATAAAGCTCCTTTGGGGAACCGCCAACGTTTTCGGCCACAAACGCTATATGAACGGCGCCTCCACGAATCCGGACTTCGATGTTGTTGCACGCGCCATCGTCCAGATAAAGAACGCTATCGACGCTACCATAGAGCTCGGAGGAACCAATTATGTGTTCTGGGGCGGACGTGAGGGCTATATGAGCCTTCTCAATACCGATATGGGCCGCGAGAAGAAGCATATGGCAACAATGCTCAGGATGGCCCGCGACTACGGCCGCAGGAAAGGTTTCAAGGGAACCTTCCTCGTAGAGCCCAAGCCGATGGAGCCTACCAAGCACCAGTACGACTTCGACACCGAGACGGTAATCGGCTTCCTTAAGGAGAACGGTCTGGACAAGGACTTCAAGGTTAACATCGAGGTGAACCACGCAAATCTTGCCGGACACACCTTCGAGCACGAACTTGCCTGCGCAGTGGATGCCGGAATGCTCGGCAGTATCGACGCCAATAGGGGAGACTACCAGAACGGCTGGGACACCGACCAGTTCCCCATCGACAACTTCGACCTGATTCAGGCGATGATGCAGATTATCCGCGGCGGCGGTTTCAAGGACGGAGGCACGAACTTCGACGCAAAGACCCGCCGCAATTCCACCGACCTCGACGATATCTTCATCGCTCATATTTCTGCGATGGATGCAATGGCAAGGGCGCTGGAAAATGCCGCAGAACTGCTTGAGAAGTCCCCTATAAAGGAGATGGTTGCAAAGCGCTATTCTTCTTTCGACAGCGGCGAAGGCAAGCTTTTCGAAGAGGGCCGGCTCACCCTCGAAGACGTTTACGAGTATGGTAAGAAGAACGGAGAACCTGCGCAGACCAGCGGCAAACAGGAACTCTATGAGGCAATCGTAAATATGTACTGCTAGTATGTACCTGTTTTTCGTTGTAATCGTCGCCGTTATCGGCGGGCTGCTCTTCGGATACGACACCGCCGTCATTTCCGGAGCGGAAAAGGGTCTCCAGGCCTTCTTCCTCGGGGCTGAGGATTTCGAATATACCGGGATGCTCCACGGAATCACCTGTTCGAGCGCCCTTATCGGATGTATAATCGGAAGTGCCCTTTCCGGCCTTCTTGCAGGCCGTCTTGGAAGAAAGAAAAGCCTTTTCATTGCAGGCATCTGCTTCTTCCTGTCCGCAGCAGGGTCCTACTGCCCGGAGTTCCTTTTCTTTGAAAAAGGGGTGCCCACGGCCTCCCTTCTGCTGGCATTCAACCTGTACAGGGTGCTCGGTGGAATAGGCGTAGGAATGGCCTCCGCCATCTGCCCGATGTATATCGCCGAAATAGCTCCCGCCGACAAGCGGGGCAAGCTGGTTTCCTGGAACCAGTTCGCCATTATCTTCGGCCAGCTCGTGGTGTACTTTGTGAATCTTGTGATTCTCGGCGACCACATCGCTCCCAAGATGGAGAATCTCGCCGCCGGAATAAGCACTGTCGTAAATATCGATGCCCTGGCTTCTGACGGAAACTGGGCGGTGACTACGGGTTGGAGACTGATGTTCGGCAGCGAATGCATCCCCGCGGCCCTGTTCTCCATCCTCATCCTTCTTGTCCCCGAAACTCCCCGCTATCTTGCTATGAGCGGCAGGGATGACAAGGCTATTGCCGTACTTTCCCGAATCAACGGCCGTTCAAAGGCAGAGGAGATTCTTTCCCAGATAAAATCTACGGTAACGGAGAAAAAGGAGAAACTCTTAACCTACGGGTGGGTGGTTATATTCGTTGGAATAATGCTCAGCGTGTTCCAGCAGGTCGTGGGCATAAATGCCGTCCTGTACTACGCGCCGCGTATCTTTGAGTCGATGGGAATGGGCAATCCGATGCTACAGACTGTCCTTATGGGCATAATCAACATAAGCTTCACTCTCGTTGCCATCTTCACGGTCGAAAAGCTCGGGCGCAAGATCCTGCTGATTACGGGCTCTCTCGGAATGGCGGTAGGTGCCCTTGGAGTTTGTCTCGCAGACGTGATGCCCGGCCTGCCGGGAGTAATCGGTGTTGTCAGCGTGATGGTTTACAGCGCTTCGTTTATGTTCTCGTGGGGACCCATCTGCTGGGTGCTGATTTCGGAAATCTTCCCCAACACAATCCGCGGAGCCGCCGTTGCAATTGCCGTTGCGGCGCAGTGGATTTCGAACTTCGCCGTGTCCAGCACCTTTGTGCCTATGTACAGCTGGAGTCCTTCCGTAACATACGGATTCTACTGCCTGATGTGCATCGTGGCCGCCCTGTTCGTATGGAAGATGGTTCCCGAGACAAAGGGAAAGACCCTGGAGGATATGACCAGACTTTGGAAAAAAGAGAAGTAAACCCCGATAATGAAACTATGAAAAGAATACTCAAACTGGCCGCATATGCTTTCGTATGCGTTGTGGCATCGGCCTCCTGTCAAGCAGATAATTCCGGCAGAGTGGATGGATACATCCTTGAGGACGAAGTTATTTTCTCCCGACACAATATCCGTTCTCCGCTCTCTACTTCGGGCTCGGAGCTCTCCCTGATAACTCCATACAAATGGGTTGACTGGGGTGTGGAAGCGGCACATCTGACCGGGAGAGGCGGCCGCATCGAACAGAAGATGGGCGAGTGGTTCCGTGCCGACCTCAAGGCCTTCGCCTCCATCGACAGGGACAACAGCCTCTTTTATTCCAATTCAAAGCAGAGGACCATCAAGACCGGCGAAAAGTTCATTGAAGGGTTCTGCCCCGGCCTGCCGCTGTATTACCGTTTTAAGGATGACAGTATGGACCCTCTCTTCAATCCGGCCTATCCATTTATGAATGCCCGTCTGCAGGAGAAGATTCTTGCCGATATGAATGCCGTCGGTGGCGTGGAAGGAACTCCTGAGGACCCGTATCGGGGCATCTTTGCCGCAATCGGAAAGCTCACCGACGAGATTCACTATATGGAAGAAGTCATCGGTTTCAAGGAATCCCCCTATGCCGGCGGAACCCTGGAACATCTCCCTCTGGACAAGATGTCCATCGTCTTGACTGAAGGGAAAGAGCCGGGCATGACCGGGGACTACAAACTCGTGAACAGCATCGCAGATGCGCTTGTACTTCAGTATTATGAGACCGGGAAGGAATTCGGGAAAGAGATTTCTGTCGATGATGTCAGGAGAATCGGCAAGGTCAAGACTGTCTATGATGAAGTCCTTTTTGCAAATCATACTACCGCAGTCCTGGTATCCAATCCCCTTGTCAGGAAAATAAAGGAGGAAATTCTTGACTCCGACCGCAAATTTACCTTCCTGTGCGGCCACGATTCAAACATAGCTTCGATTACGGCGGCTCTTGGAATAAGATTGCCGGAGACAACCGGTGCCGTTGAATTCACCAGCCCCATCGGCTCGAAGATAGTATTCCAAAAATACAGGAAAGACGAATCCTTGTTTGTGGATGTGCATATCGTTTACGCCGCTGTATCCCAGTTGCGGGAAACCAGCCCCATCAGCGTTCAGAATCCTCCGATTGTACTCCAGATAGAATTCGAAGGTCTGTCCCGCAATAAGGACGGATACTATCGGTTGGAAGATATCATCGGACGCTTCGATGATACCATTGCTGAGTTTGAAGGCCTTGTAAAGGAATATGGCGCCATCCTCCAATGATGCCAACAATGTTATGATAGGCAAAACGGATATTCCGGTTGAATTATTGTATGTCCCTGACGAATTCGTCGATAAGGGTTTTGTCGACGTGCTGCATCACGACAAGGTGGGAGAGTTCTCCGCCGAACTGCTCGTCGTAATTGGGAGCCAGCATATATTTTTTGCAGACCTCGTCTGAGGGCCGTTTGAAGAAAATGGTATTGCTGTACTCATTCAGCCAGTTGGGATATCCTATTTTGTCGAGCTGTTCCTTGAAATACCGGGTATTCTCCAGAATTGCTTCGGCCTGTTGATGCCACTGCTGCTCTCCTATTTCGTGAATCATCCACCAGAATTTCAGCACACTTGAGGTTGAACGCGAGCAGTTTATCATTTTCATATCCCCATTCAGGTACGGAACGGAATTGTTGCTCTGGTGGTCATATACATCGCGGGTTGTAAGGAAAACTCCGGCAGGATCATCGAGCCCGAAGAACTTATGTCCGCTGATTGCCATAGAATTGATGCGGTATTTTTTTGAGCTAACCATATCCCTGTGCTCCGTAAACACCAGATAGCCTCCGAACAATGCAGCATCGACGTGCCTGTAAACCATCATTTCGGGATAAGCGTCAAGTACGGCATTCAATGCGTCCATATCGTCGATTGCACCCTTGAATGTGGATCCCATTGCATAAACCATCAGGCATGGACGGGTAGGGTCGAGGACTTTTTCCAATTCCTCGGGAATCATTCTGCCCATTGGGTCGCTCTTTACAAGCCTGAGTTCGAGATTCTGGAGGTCGGCAATGCGGGGATTTGAGTAATGGGCTTCGTCGGAAACATACATAATTGGCATCTTACCCGTGAGGTTCCTTAGATAATTGACACCGAAATATATTCCGTGGTTGTTGCCGTCGGTACCACTGTTGGTGACTATGCCCCAAAGGTTGTCAAGCTCGTAGTCATAAAATGGAGCAAAATACTCTATCACTTCGCGCTCGAAATTGTGGGCGCCGAGCAAGCCTCCTGCCTTTCCGAAAGGATCACCCACGTTGTTCAGGCCGACGTTTTCCAGGTTGTTGGCAAGATACCATTTGTAGAAACGGTCCAGCTGAATATTCTGATTTACCGGATATCCCATAGATGCACGTTTTGCGGCAACAATATTTTCTGCCCAGGCATCAAGTTCATCATATCCGGATTTGGCGTTGTCCTGACAGGAACACATCAGACTTGCAGCAACAGCGGCAAGAGAAATAAATTTTAAAAATGCTTTCATAATAGTATTGTTAATTAAATTTTCTCGATGTAGGAGACTACGTCGCCTATACTGTTGAACTGTACGTCGGGGTCGAACTGGAATCCATACTTGTTTTCGATGGCAAGGGACAGCAGCAGCATCGAAAGCGAGTCGATTCCAAGGTCTTTTACCAAAGCTGAATCCATCGTTACCTTGGAAACGTCCAGTTTGGGTTTGATGGTAAGGACAATTTCTTTAAGACTGTCCAGAATTTCTTCACGTGTCATATTGATTAGTTTTGATTTCTTGATACTTTAAGGGCTCCGGTACGCTTGAAGTCTTCCTTGCGCACGATTACTTTCTGAATGCGGTGAGTGCCGGGGAGTTGGGCGTTGATTTCATTTACAAGTTTGCCGAAGAATGCCTCGACTTCTTCCCACGGTTTTCCTTCGAATGCCGGAAGCTGGGGCAGAATCTCAATTCCGATTACAGTCTCTCCATCGGAGTCCATCTCCTTTACGAGACAGTCTTTAAGTGCCGCACACTTGTAGAAAGGCTCTTCTATCTCTTCGGGTGAAACGTTCTCGCCGTTGCCAAGAATGATGAGATTCTTTATCCGGCCGGTAATGTACAGGTAACCGTCTTCGTCGAAACGGCCCAAGTCTCCGGTCTTGACCCATCCGTCTTCCGTGAGTGTAGCCTTGGTAGCTTCGGGATCGCCGTAATATCCGAGGAATACATTGTCTCCGCGATACCAGATTTCTCCATCTACAATCTTCACTTCCTGCTCGGGATAAATCTTTCCCACGGATGTTGGCTTAGTCTTAACGTCGGCATTGCCGGACGTGAGGTTGGCTCCTTCGGTCATTCCGTATCCGGCCAGAAGCGAGATTCCCATTGAGTCGAAGGCCGAAATGAGGCGGGGAGGAACGTTGGCCGCACCGGAGATTATCATCTTGAGTTCACCGCCGAGGAACTGGGGCCCGTACATTTTTGTAAGTCCGTAAAGGATATCGCAAAGGCCGGGTACAAGTATCAGAAGGGTCGGTTTGATTACGGGAAGTTTGCCGATGGTTGCCTTCATATCTTCAGCCGAATACCACAGCGAACCGGTATAGAAGGCTGAGAGCGTTGAACGGACGAGTCCGAATACGTGGCTCAGGGGAAGCAGACAGATCATACGGTGATGTCCCAACTGACTGCCGGGAGCGAAACATCCGTTGAATGCTCCGCGCATAAGTGCGCGATGGGGGAGAATTACACCCTTAGGGGCCCCGGTAGTACCTCCGGTAAAGAAGATGGCGGCCGGATCATTTTTATCGACGGATGCAACGGGGGCAATCCTGTCTGCCATTGAAGATGAGAGAACAACTTTGCAGGGAGCATCCTCTACCTTAAGCGCGAATTCCTCCCGCACGGCAAGGATTTTTACTCCGAATCTGGCGCAGCATCCCTTGACTGCCTGCTCGGGAAGTCCGGTTGGAATGAAGATGCCGGTGTACCCGCCGGAAAGGGCGGCAAGAAACATCTCGATTGCGTCGATTGAGGTCTTCTCCCAGATTGCGACCTTGTCGCCTTTTACCAGGCCGGAATCCTCGAGGAAAGCGCGTCTGCGGGCTATGCGTTCGCACATCTGCTTATAGGTATAAGTGACGGTGGTGTCGGACTCTGCGCTCAGCTCGCCCCATTTTTCCTCAATCCATACAAGAAATTCCGGAATCGTAGGAATGTATTTCAGCTGCGTCAGTTCTTCTTTCGGCAGCATGTCATAGAAGTAATTTCCCATATCTTAAGTGTTAATTTGGTTTCAGTCTCGGTTAATCCAACCCCAAATTTAGTAAAAAATAATTAAAACTACCTTTAATTAACAATACGTGTTGTATATGAAATATGCGTCTTGTTTGTTATATTTGCTATTGAATGAGATAAAAAACAATAACATGAAAACCAATGTCAATTTTTTTCTGAGCGCAGTGTTGCTGTTCATTGCAACAAATGCATCCGCCGCTTTGAACCTGAACAGAACCATCTCCGACGGAATGGTACTCCAGCAGAAGAGCGAGGCCAGAATCTGGGGCAAGGCCGACGCCGGGAAATCCGTTAAGGTTACAACCTCCTGGAACGCGAAGGAATACATTGTCAAGGCAGACAGGGACGGCAAGTGGGAGGCCAGAGTCTCTACCCCTGAAGCTTCCTATACCAATTACAGCATCACCGTTGCCTCCGGGAAAGAAACCAAAGTTATCAGCGATGTTCTTGTAGGAGAGGTCTGGCTTGCATCGGGACAATCCAATATGGAGATGCCCATAAGGGGCTTTTTCAACTGCCCGGTAGAAGGCTCCTCGGAGGTAATTGCCGCACCCGCTGCGCCGGACAGAATCAGGATGATTACGGTTGATGTACATCCGTCGGAGGAACCGCTGGACGATATTTATCAGACCAGAGGTTGGGAAAAAGCCGGCCCCGGGACTGTCAGTGAGATGAGCGCCGCAGCCTATTTCTTTGCTCTCAGGCTGAACCGTTCGCTTGACGTGCCCGTGGGAATCGTGTCGTTTGCCAGGGGCGGCGCCCGCGTGGAAGGATGGCTTCCCAAGGAAACTCTCGAACGCTGGGGCGACGACCTGTCGGAAGAAAGAATGAAGAAATGGGTCGATTACCATAGGCCGTACCTGTTCTACAACGGTATGGAGCAACCGGTAAAAGGCTATACGGCCAAAGGATTCATTTGGTATCAGGGCTGCAGCAATGTGGGTGCAGACAATCAGTTCGTGGAAAGAATGACAGAACTTGTACGCCAGTGGCGTGAGGATTGGGGCGATGTCGGCAACGAAATGCCGTTCTATATGGTTGAGATTGCGCCTTTCAGATACAACCCTTCCGGAGATGGTGTAGCAGCGGCTTTGCGTCAGGCACAGCACGAAGCTGCCAAGATAATTCCCAATTCCGGTATAGTGGTAACCAACGACCTTGTATATTCGTATGAAATCGACAATATTCATCCCTGTCGCAAACAGCCGGTAGGCAATCGTCTCGCATATATGGCTCTGCACAGAAACTACGGCTTTTCCAAACTTATCTGTGATTCCCCCGAAGTTGAACGGGTTTATCTGCCCGAAGGAAAGACTGGCGAGATTAGGGTTAAACTCAGCAACTGCCCCAATGGCTTGAGCCGCTTGAAGGAGATAACCGGACTCGAAGTTCGGGGACGGGAAGGGGAGTGGAAGGAGGTTTCTTCTGCCGATTTCATCTGGGGCGAGAACGCCCTTTCAATCCGTTGTGCTGAAGTGCCGGAACCCGTCGGGGTCCGTTATGGATGGGGTGATTTCAAACCCGGGAATCTTACCAATGCCGAAGGACTCGGAGTTGTTCCGTTCAATTGTTCTATTCTGTAATTATTGAAATGAAAAAGGAATCCGCAAACATAGGTTTGTTCAATGACTGCTTCCCGCCGGTTATGGACGGGGTGTCGGTATGTGTCCAGAATTATGCATATTGGATGCAGAAGAAGGTCGGTGGAGTCAAGGTTGTCACTCCAAATGTACCCGGGGCGGATTATTCGCAGTACGAATACAAAGTGGACGATTATATGTCGGTCCCGGTGCCTTTCCGTAAGCCTTATGTTACCGGGATAGCCCAGCTTGATCCATCCTTTTTGGCTGACGTGATGAAGACGAGGTTCAAGATTATCCACGCTCATTGTCCGTTTGGCGCAGGGTTCGCGGCACACAGGGTGTCGCAATTCCAGAATATCCCGTTTGTCGCCACATTCCACTCGAAATATCGCGACGACTTTTCGAGAGTAGTAAAGTCCAAGGCGATTGTGGATACAATTATTAAGGAAATCATAGCTTTCTATTCCAAGGCGGACGAAGTGTGGGTTCCTCAGGAATCGGTTCGTGAGGTTATCAGAGAATACGGTTTCAAGGGAAATGTGGAGGTCGTGGACAATGGCTGTGACCTTGTGCGGGATTATCCCGAGAAATATTTCGTCGATGCCCGCAGGAAACTGGACATTGCTCCGGAGGAATTCGTTATGCTGTTCGTAGGCCAGCACATTTGGGAAAAGAATGTGCGACTGATAATAGATGCACTGGCTGAAATACAGACCGTGCCATTCCGTATGTATTTCATCGGGAACGGATATGCCGCCAGCGAAATGCGGCATCTTGTCTCTGAAAAGGGCCTTGACGGTAAGGTCACTTTTGCAGGCAGTATCAACAGTAGGGAGGATCTGGCAAATTACTATGCCGCATCTGACCTCTTCCTTTTCCCTTCGCTTTATGACAATGCCCCTCTTGTCGTAAGGGAGGCGGCGGCCCTTCATACGCCAGCGGTAATGGTCGATGGCGCAACAGCTTCCACCATAATCGATGACGGTAACAACGGTTTTCTCGTAGAAAACGATATAGACAGTTTTTCACAAAAACTGAAGGAGTTGATAGCAGACCCGGTCCGTGTCCGTCGTGCAGGGGTACAGGCATCTCAGACTATAGTCCGTTCCTGGGAGGATGTTGTGGACGAGGTTATCGACCGGTACAATGCCCTTATCCGCCGGAAATGCGAAATCCACCGGATTTAATTGAAAATGCTAATATTATGCAGACAAAAGAAGAAAAATATGCCGCTTTGCTGCCCGCAGTTCATTCGCTTATGAGCGGGGAAGAAGACGAGATTGCCCGAATGGCCAACCTTGCCGCCTTGCTGCATCACGAATTCGGATTCTGGTGGACAGGTTTTTATCGCGTAAGCAAAGATGACAGTCTTGTTCTGGGACCTTTCCAAGGCCCGCTTGCCTGCACCAGAATCCAACTTGGCAAAGGGGTTTGCGGAACTGCCTGGGCCGAAGACAGAACGGTCGTGGTTCCGGACGTATCAAAGTTCCCCGGACATATTGCCTGTTCGAGTGAATCGAAAAGTGAGATAGTCGTTCCTCTGAGAAGCCACGGTCGGGTTATCGCCGTTCTGGATATAGACAGCAGGGAACTCGGCACCTTCGACAATACAGATGCCCGCTGGCTTGAAAAGATAGCCGATTGCGTCTATGGGCCACGCTGAGTGCGTTCATGTCCGGTACAATCCTGAAACGATTTCTCTGAAGGAACTTGTGCGGCTGTATTTCAGGATAATCGACCCGCTGAGCATTAACAGGCAGGGAGAAGACGAAGGTACAAGATACCGCACCGGCGTATATTACGAGGATGAACGGGACTTCGACATCATTTCGAAAGAATTCCGCAGAGTGGAAAAGAAACTGGGCTGCGAACTTGCCGTAGAACTCCGCCATCTGATCAGTTTCTACAAGGCGGAAGAATATCATCAGGACTACCTGGACAAGACTCCGGGAGGATACTGCCACCTTAGTCCTGAAATGTTCAAACTGGCAATAAGATATAAGAAGAAATCAAACCTTTCGACAAAATTGCCGTAGAAGCAGTTCCCGCCCGTCGAGACTTTGCAGCCAGACTCGTCAACTACAATTTGCTGCCGCAAATCAATTCCTCGCTAGGCTGCAAAGTCCCGACGGGCATCCATCTGTTCTCGCCCACCTCCTGGGGAATGAAGCCTGACGCTTTCCTCGCCTTGTTCAGGAAAATATCCTAAATTTGCAGGTATTGAAACGATATTATGAAAACTGTTTCGAAAATACTTTTTCTGGCTGTGCTTTTTGTTGCCTGTTCTCCGGCAGATAAGGGAAAGTCGCCATCCGATTTCTCCGTTGCACAGGATGTCATTCTGGACACTGACATTGGGGACTCGCTCGATGACTTGCTTGCCCTCGATATCTTGCACCACTATTGCAGAAAAGGCAGAATAAATCTCCTGGCCGTAATGGTCAACCACGACGTGCCACTTGCACCGCAGGCGGCGGACGTGTTCAATACGTGGTACGGTGCCGGACAGACTCCGATAGGTACGGTCACGAATGGAGTGAAGGATAGCCACATCTGGGAAGACTATGCTCCTCTGCTCTGCAGTTGTGAATCATACAAACGTACAATATCCGATTATTCAACTTTACCCGACGCTGTTGCGCTGTATAGGAAGATTCTGGCAGAATCGGAAGACAAGTCCGTGACCATTCTTTCAATCGGATTTCTCACCAATATCTCAAGGCTTCTTGAAAGCGGGCCGGATGAATATTCCCCGTTGACCGGGATTGACCTTATGAAGAGGAAGGTCCGCAGTGTCGTAGCTATGTGCGGGTCGCAGAACGAAGTGGAATACAATGTGTCATACGACATTTCTTCGGCCAGGAACGTGTTCGGAAAACTCCCTGTGGCGATGAGCATCGTACCTGGAGAGACCAGAATGTCTGTCCTGTCCGAGGAGATATTCGAACACACCGGGTGGGCCGCTCTCCATCCCGTTGCGCTCGGCTATACAACCCACGACGAGACAGATATGAATATGTGCTGGGATGCCACAGCCGCTTTGGCATATGTGACCGGATTCTCCGACATCACGATATCGGGTCCGTACGATGCGGCGATCGATAGCAAAGGAATATTAGAGTTGACCTGGAATCCGAACGGAAATTTCCGAGTCCTGAGCCTTTCTCCCGAACAGCAGCTTCGGAACAAAGAGCTGCTTTTGAGCATTTTGGGCACAAGGATAGACGTGACAAACAATTGCGCGGACAACCGAACTTAATTAAGATAAAATGAATCTGGAAAGCTTGGGCCTACTGGGCCTGTTCATTGGAACGTTTCTGGCGGCAACCATACTGCCGTTCAGTTCCGACGCATTGTATATTGCCGTTCTTGCCGCTATCGGCGACGCCGGAAGTTGCCTTCTTGTCGGAACATTGGGCAATTGGCTTGGAAGCGTGGCAACATATTGGATAGGTTGGGCCGGTAAATGGGAGTGGATTGAAAAGTGGTTCAAGATTAAACCTGAAACAATGGAGAAGCAGAAAATTCTCCTGAACAGATATGGAACATGGATTGCTCTCTTGGCCTGGGTGCCGATAATCGGCGACATCTTTGTAATTTCCCTCGGTTTTTTTAAAGTAAGACCTTTCTGGACAATTGTTCTGCTCCTTTTTGGGAAAGGAATCAGATTCTGGATTTGGACTGCATCCCTTGCACTGATACAGAATTAAGATAAAATATATGATTTACATTTGTGAAAATCCATGGTTCGACCAGGTAGGGAAGGAAGGAATGCCTTGCATCGGTTTCAGAAATATGGAACAGAGGCCGCAGGCGTCGATATGGTCGAGTGCAATTTCTGCGTCAGTCTTCGTAGTCAAGACAATATCTTCCTGATGTATAAGGCCTTACGCGTCCGTTCGCCACGGCTACATGATCCGGATGAACCGAGTATCCTTTCAGGGATTCAGGACTGTCGAACGTTGAATCCAGCATAAGGTCCACATTGCTGGAAGGCAGGCCTTCTGTATTGACTTTGATGCTCAGCAATCCGGGAATTTTTCCGGCGAGGCCTTCGAGCCCCTCTTTGATGTCCTTTTTTATTTCCGCCTTCCGGCTGTCTGAAAGTTCTTCGTTGAGCTTCCAAAGAATAATGTGGTGTGTCATAGTATCTCTATGGGGTTTTACAGGCTGTAAAGATAACCAACATCGGCCATAATTTCAAGTAAAACACAACTCTTATGAACTATGGATTTCATCATTGGAAAATCTTGATACAAGAATGAAATTTATATAAATTTGCACAGCAGCAGACATAACCGTTTATGCCGTCAGAAAAGATACAGAGAACACTTGCGTGGCTGGATGACCACGGAATAAGCTATGAGGTCCACTATCATCCTGCAATCTTCACTATTGAGGATTGCCTCGCCTATTGGAAGAACATCGAGGCAACCCACTGCAAGAACCTCTTTATGCGTAATCACAAGGGCAACCGCCATTATCTTATCAGCTACGAGTGCCACAAGAACCTCGATATCCACGCTTTGGAGCGTATGCTGCATCAGGGGAAACTGTCCTTTGCCTCGCCCGAGAGGATGGTCAGATGCCTTGGAGTAACTCCCGGCAGTGTCTGTGCCTTCGGCCTTATCAATGACATCGATATCGCCGGCTCGGCTGACCCTAAGGAACTCTTCGAGAACGGTCACAGGGTGAAATACTTCCTCGATAAGGAACTTCAGACCGCCGAAAAGGTCAGCTTCCATCCTTGCGACAATACCGCCAGCGTTGTGCTGACGCACGATATGTTTATGTATTACCTTTCCATTTGGGGAGGGGAGTGCGAATGGCTTGAGATATGATAGCCACCGTACAATTCGTCCGGACCACATTCGACCGCTTCAATGCCCTCTGCTTCGAGGGCGTTCTGCCCTCCGTACCGATTGTGCTGACGAAGGCCGGGACATTTCTCGGAAAGATGGAATACAAGTCCAGACGGGATTTCTTCGGCATCATTTCCTCGCATTACGACTTCCGTCTGAAGATAAGCACGGGATTCGACCTGCCGCAGGAGGAATTGGAGGATGTGGTCATCCACGAGATGATTCATTATTACATAGCCTACCGCAATCTAAGTGACACCTCCGTTCATGGCGAGACCTTCCGCCGGATAATGGAAACTGTCAACCAAAAATATGACAGGCACATTACTGTGCGTCATCACGGCGACCCGAAGCAGAATCTTGTTAGAGATGGAAGCGTCCAATACAGGAAGCACTACCTGTGCGTATCCACTTTCTCAAATGGGAATAGGGGTATTACGGTATGTGCATCCACGAAGATATTCGAGTTATACAGGCTTCTTCCGAAGTATTACCGGATTTCGAAGATGGAGTGGTACGGCAGTATCGATCCCTTCTTCAACCGCTTTCCGCGGGCGAATACACCAAAGATATATAAGATAACAGAGGAGGAACTCTCCGAACATCTGAGAGATTCCATACCTTTGAAATGTGACGGGCACACTATCGGGCCGGTATAAAATGTATAAGCCTGGTACGGGAATGCCGGTCGTAATTACTTTAGCTTTTCAATCGAAGTGACTGCAGGTTCTCCCTGTCCGGGAAGAGGCTTGTATATGGTGAGATAGCAATGCCCGGGACTGTATTCTTCGCTGCCGTCGCAGAACCTGCAATAGAACTTGTAGTTGATGCCGGCCACAACCTGAGTCTGGACGGTTAGGGGAGTGAAGGTCAACCCCTCCATCTTGTCCGTTACTTCGCGGAACATCCGGTATTCATCCTCGTCGGGTTCCCTGACTTCGGAATACCCGCCGCAGAGCTGACTGTTCCTGTTTGCCAGGCTCGCGAAAGTGGTAATGTCAATATCCATAGGACAATTCTCCAATGTTGTAGCTTTCATTTCTACCAGTTTCCCTTTCTTGATTCTGTACGCCTTCGTGAAACTGTCAAAAGCCGAGTTGGAGCTTTCCTCGATGATTGTACCGGACTCGGTAACGGTGAACCGGTCGCGTTCCCCACCGCTTGCAAGATGAATCAGGGATGCGGTCTCGGGATGTATAGTATAGATGTCATATAGGACTGTGCTACCGTCTTCAAACTTGTCGCCTATTAGAAGTTCAGGGATGCCGTCGCCGTCGATGTCCTTCCGGCAGAATCCGCAATATGGGGAACAATAGCAATATACACTGCTGAGCCCCATTTCATCGGGATTCATTTCTTCCCAATGGCTTTGATATCCCACAACGATATACGACACTATGTCGGAGAAGCCGATTTCCCCATAGTCTATGACTTCTGCTTTTGTAAGTTTCGGTTGGCTACCGCAGGAAGCAAGCAGAAGAACTGCGGTCATAGTTGCAATAATCCTTTTCATATTGCGAATATACCTATTTTTTTGTACAAAAAGGGACAGATTTATAATCCGAGATTCAGCCTGCTGCGGTCCTCTTCCTGTTTCTTCTGATTCTTCTGCTGTTTGAAGGAGTTGAAGTTATATGATATGCCGAGCCAAATCATACGGCTTTTACGCAGGCTGGTATTGTCAAGCGTAAAAATGCGGTTTGAAGAATGGATTTCCCATTTGTCGGTTCCGAAAACATCTGTTGCTGTAGCAGACAGTGTCAATGCCCCCTTGCAGAGTGTCTGCTTGATGCCGATGTTCATATAGTGATTGAAAGCAGTTGTGAACTGAGGATAGTACTGTGGGGAGGACAGGAAATACTGCAGCTGGATGTCAGTATTCCTAAACGGCAGAAAGTTGAGAAGCAGATTGCTGCGGTTTGACCATCCTCTGTTGTCAATGTCGATATTCTCAAAGTAGCCCTTTGTATCGGTGTAGAAAGTATTTGCGCTCAAAGTAGCGTCGAACCATTTGACAGGTGAAATCTTCAGTGAAAGATTCAGGCCTGTTTTCAAATCGGAGTTGCAGTTGATATA
>JAGHTF010000075.1 GCA_018065485.1 Candidatus Cryptobacteroides fimicaballi
CCTCTTCCCTGTGCACCTGGGTAGCATTCGAGAGAATGGTCACCTTCGATTGCGGGAAATACTTGTCCCTCAGCTCAATAACCCCATCCACTATAGATGGGAATTCCGGGTGCAGGGTGGGTTCGCCATCCCCCGAAAAAGTAATCGAGTCAACCGGTATTCCCCGGTCCTTACAGTTTTCGAGCGCCGTTTTCAGGGCCTCGATCACCTCTCGGCCCGATGGCAGCTCCCTGTCTTTCCTTCCGTCGGCATTCCATCCGCATTCGCAGTAAATGCAGTCGAAATTGCACAGCTTTCCCTTTCTGGGAAGAAGATTTATTCCCAGCGAATTCCCGAGTCTGCGCGACTTGATAGGGCCGAAAACCGTTTCCTCTCTAATCATCTACCTTCCTGATATCCATCATCTCCTGTTGCTTTCGCTTATTCTCCTCATCATAAAATTTCTGCTCCAGGACATTGTATTCCCTGGCCTTTTTTCCCAACCGGTTCTTTGCCTTTTCAACTATATAGCTGAAGTCATCGGGCTTATCCATATAATACCGCACCGATTTCAAATAATCCTCGGTATTATACCCGTACTTTGCAAAGATTGCTTCGTACACCATAGACGTGTCGGCCTGAGCCCTAAGGTCGTGATTAAGTTCAATCCACTTGTCGGCCAGAGCCATATCGGCATAAATCTTAACAAGCGTTCTCTCCGGTATCACCCTTCCTCCCGAATGGGAGCAGGATAAAGCCAGAAGCAGCACAATCAGAAGCGGGAAAAACCTTTTCATTACCTTAGCTGTGCGCCGAATCCGTTTTTAAATGTATCCAGAAGCCTTGCCATAACTCTTTCCACATCCTCGTCGGTAAGAGTCCTTTCGGCATCCTGGAAAACAAAACCCAGGGCATACTGTTTTTTGTCTCCGGGAATCTTGTCGCCACGGTAAACGTCGAACAGAGTAACGGAGCGAAGCAGTTTCTTAGCCTGTTTGAAGGCGGCAGCGCGCAAATCGGCAAAACTTACATTCTCATCCAGCAGCAGAGCCAGGTCGCGGCGCACCTCCGGGAATTTAGGCAGTTCCGTGAACACAACCTTCCCTCTCTTGATAAGTTCGAAAAGGACCGGCCAGCTGATCTCGGCCGCAAATACAGGCTGCTTTACCCCGAACTTCCTTGCGAAGGACGGATTCACCGTTCCTATCACCGCAAGTTCCTTCCCCTGCCCGCCGGGAAGGCTGTATGTCATACCTTCTGCAAAGATATCCGAAGGAGCGGCTCCGGTCCAAAGCTGGTTGATATCCGCTCCATAGCGCTTGAGGAGAAGCTCCACATAGCCCTTGAGCTGGAAATATCCGCTCTTCCGGGCTGGTGCATCCCAGGATTTCTCGGAACTTCCGCTCATTATCACGGTAAAGCAGGTATGCTCGCAATAGTTGTCCAGCGTCTTTCCATCGGTTCCGGAAAGCTTGTGATACACCGAACCATACTCGAATGTTCTCAGATAGTTGATCTGCCGGTTGGCATTGTAGGCAACGACCTCCAGGCCTCCCGGAATCAGGGATTGGCGCAAGACATTCAAGTCCTGGCTCAATGGATTCACAATATGCACGCACTCGCTTTCGGGCCAGGTCTTCAATGAACTGTAATATGCGGCCTTCGTAAGTGAGTTGTTCATTATTTCATTGAACCCGTTGGCTGCCAGGAAATTGGAAATGGCATTGCGCACGCTTTCCGGATCCGGAGACGGCGTAGCATTTACCGACATCTTCATATGATGGGGCAGCGGGATATTGTTGTAACCGTAAATTCTCAATATCTCCTCAACCACGTCGCACTCTCGGGTCACATCCACCATATAGGAAGGAGCAAGCACAACTGCTCCGTTCTCTGTCCTGCTTTCGAATTCATAAGAAAGATTTTCCAGGATATTTTCGATTAGGGGTGCACCCAATTCCTTACCCACAAACTTTTCTATACGTTTGTAGTCAAGTTCTATCCTGGCCCTCTTGACAGGATTGGGATAAACCTCGGCTATTCCGCCTTCAACCTCGCCGCCGGCACATTCCCGGATAAGGCATACGGCACGCTTGAGGGCGTACAGCATAACCTCGGGATCGGCGCCTCTCTCATAACGGAAAGATGCATCCGTCTGCAACTGGTGTCTCTTCGATGTCTTGCGGATAGAGCCCGGGTCGAAATAAGCGCTCTCAACAAATACGTCGCGGGTAGAATCGCTCACACCGCTGTCCTCGCCACCGAACACACCCGCAATGCACATAGGCTTGCCCTCACCGTTCGCAATGACCATATCGCTTGCATCCAGCTTGCGCTCAACCCCGTCAAGAGTCTTGAGAATCTCCCCCGCAGCGGCCCTGCGCACTACGACCTTGCCTCCTTCTATTTTTGCGGCATCGAAAGTATGCAAAGGCTGACCCAACTCAAACAGCACATAATTGGAAATATCCACAATGTTGTTGACCGGACGGCTTCCGATGGAATTGAGCCTGTCCTGCAACCATTTGGGAGAAGGTCCTACCTTTACCCCACGAAGGGTGATACCTGTATATCTGGGAGCTCCGTCATTATCGGCAACCTCCACGGGAATCCCAGCGCCCTTTCCTTCCGCGAAATCATCTACGCAGGGGCGGACAAGTTCGCAAGGAATACCGTTCAAACGGCAGTACGCATACAAATCGCGCGCTACTCCCCAGTGGGAAGCAGCGTCGATACGGTTCGCAGTTATCTCGTACTCTATCACCGCCTCGGTCTTCAACTTCAGGTACTCCTTTGCAGGAGTGCCGATGACTGCGTCTTCGGGAAGGACCATTATTCCGGAATGATCCTCACCTACGCCCAATTCGTCGGCAGCGCAGATCATACCGAAGGACTCAACCCCGCGGATCTTGGATTTCTTAATCTTGAAATCTCCCGGAAGGACCGTACCCAACTGCGCAAAAAGCACCTTCTGCCCTGCGGCAACGTTAGGAGCTCCGCAAACCACCGTCAGCAGTTCACCGGCTCCCGCATCAACCTTTGTGATATGGAGATGGTCCGAATCCGGATGCGGTTCACATTCCACGACCTTTGCCACAACCACCCCTGCAAGACCTCCGGGAATCTGTTCCTCTTCCTGCAGAGAATCCACCTCTATGCCAATGGCAGTCATTGCCTGCGCAATCTGTTCAGCGGTAAGGTCACACTTCAAATAATCCTTAAGCCAATCGTAACTAAGTTTCATCCTGTATATTTTTATTTCAAATCTTCAGCATTGAACAGGCTTTCCACAAAGTTCTGTTTGTCGAAAGCCTTTATGTCTTCCATTCCCTCCCCTGTTCCTATGAAGCGGACGGGAATATTGTACTGGTCACTTACACCGACCACGACTCCACCCTTTGCGGTTCCGTCGAGTTTTGTTACCGCAAGTGCCGTAATATCCGTAGCCCTGGCAAATTCCCGTGCCTGTGCAAAGGCATTCTGCCCGGTACTGGCGTCGAGAACAAGCATAACGTCGTGAGGGCCGTCGGGAATAACCTTGCGGATTACGTTTCTTATCTTGGTAAGTTCGTTCATAAGGTCTATCCTGTTGTGCAGACGCCCGGCGGTATCTATGAGCACGACATCCGCACCGCGGGACACGGCGCTCTGCACCGTATCATAGGCCACACTGGCGGGGTCGGAGCCCATCTGCTGCTTAACGATATCCACCCCTGCGCGCTCCGCCCATATCGAGAGTTGGTCCACTGCTGCGGCACGGAATGTATCGGCAGCGCCCAGAAGCACCTTCTTGCCCTGCTTACGGTAATAGTTCGCCAGTTTTCCTATGGTTGTAGTCTTACCCACACCGTTTACCCCCACGACCAGAACCACGTAAGGCTTGGGAATCTCTACACTGGCCGTGTCCGGCACCAGAGCGGCTATTTCCTCTCTCAGCAAAGAGACCAGCTCTTCGAAAGACATATATTTGTCCTTCTCTACCCTTGCCTCGAGATTGTCGATAACCTTAAGCGTAGTATCGACTCCCATATCGGATTCAACAAGAGCTTCCTCGATTGCGTCAAGGGTATCGTCATCGACTCTGGAGCGACCTGCAACGGCCCGTGATATTTTCTGAAAAAAACTGTTCGCCATATCGTGCAAATATACAAAAAAGGCCACGAAAAACGTGGCCTCCTTTCGTATTTAGTACAAATTACTTCTTTGCGAAGAAATCTTTTGCCTTCTGCTCCTCTACTAGCTGCTCTGTAAATACATAAGCGCCAGTCTTGGGAGACTTTTCCATACGGATGCACTTGACCATGCTCTTGGCACCGGCCTTTGCTGCGAATGTTGCGACGGCTTTCTTTGCCATAGTTTATCCTCCTGTGAATTATTTGATTTCCTTATGAACGGTGACTTTCTTTACACCGG
>JAGHTF010000052.1 GCA_018065485.1 Candidatus Cryptobacteroides fimicaballi
AATATCCAGGCCGAGTTTGTGGGCGATATAGTTGCCTATGGCATAACTCCCGCCGAGTACTTTGAATGCATTTAGCCCGAACCTTTTGCTTTCATCCTTAATGTTAAAGCTTTTAACTCCCAATGCTCCTGCAAGAGATTTCAAATTCAAGAGCGGAGTCGGCTTGTAATCGGGAAAACTTCTGTGAAAAGTATTGACCTTCCTTGAAATGTCGTACCCGAAACATTCGATGGAAGCAATCTCTTTCGATTGATGATGGTCGCAGTGGACAAATTTGAAACCGTTTCTCATCTCTTTGCTATTTTTTCACGAAGATACAACAATGTTCGCAAAAAAAATCCAAGGTCTCATTCATCCAGTGGATGAAAAGTTATTTGGATATGCGAATGTTTTAACGTTCAGAAAAATTTATTTCCGAAGACGGGATAATAGGCCTGCGGGTAGTATTCTATTCGCGTAGAGGTTTTGTCGAACACTACCGTTACTACGTCCAGAAAGATTTCGAGGTCGGCCGGAAGGGATTTCCTTAACGGTGAATTGAGGAATGCGGCGGCGGCCTTGGTCAGATTCCTTTTCTTTGTATAATTGACGTTGACCTGAGGCTCCACCAGACAAGGAGCAGTCCGGGCTTTCACTTCTACGAAATGAAGCCCGGACTTGTCCAGTGAAATAATGTCAACTTCGAGATGAGAGTATCTCCAGTTTCTTTTGACTATCGAGTGTCCGTTGTTTACCAAATAGAGACAAGCTTCATCCTCTCCCATCTTCCCCACTCGCCCTGTACTCTTTTTCATAAACCGTTTATTCGAATTTTACAGGTACAAAGTAGTCTGGCCTATGAAAGTTTGGCTTTTCTATAGGAATAGGCTGCCAGCTTACATAATGCGGAACCTTGAGGTCGTCGCCGCACTTGTAAAGGTTCATCCGGAATTCCTTTCCACTGAAACTGTCGATGTTATGACCGTGGAGCGCCTTTTTGTTGATGATTACGATCAATGTCCAGGGCTCGCACTTCCTCTCCTCGAAAGGTTCCCTTCCCAGCGAAGGGATAGTCTTTACATAAGCTCTCTGCTCGGCGGTTGCACGGGTAGTATCGGTTTTGCTGCGACGGCAGGAATAATCTACCATTCCTATGCAGTTCACCTCGAAATTATAATACAGACCGTCTTCGGTTCCGGGCGAGATGAAACATTCAAGACAGGAATCCTTATAAACCGGACCTCCCCCTTCGGCAATCCGGGCCTGTGTTCCCTGCTCATTTACGCTGTACCTTATATACAGGTTGTCTCCATCGTGGAACATCGCAAATTTCACGTCGGGTACATAAGACGCCTTGTCGGGCCAGTTGCATACGCAGATACGCTCCTGAGGCAGAGCATCGAACACTTTGTCGAGAGAATCTGTCGAGGACAAAGCAATAAAAGGAATAATAAACATCAGAAGATTCATTTTTCGGTTTTAACAATAAGTTTGAGTTCCTCGAGCTGCTCCCTGTCTATCAGAGAAGGTGAGTCTATCATAACGTCGCGGCCCTGATTGTTCTTGGGGAATGCGATATAGTCCCTGATGGTCTCCTGTCCTCCGAACAGGGCGCACAGACGGTCGAAACCGAATGCGAGTCCTCCGTGAGGCGGAGCTCCGTACTTGAACGCATTGATAATGAATCCGAACTTATAGTCGGCATCCTCCTTGGAAATTCCGAGAACTTCGAACATACGTTCCTGAACGTCGGCCTGGTGGATTCTTATACTTCCGCCGCCCAGCTCGTTTCCGTTAAGAACGAAGTCATAGGCGTTTGCACAAACCTTTTCAAGGTCTTCCTTGCGGTTTGAGTAGAAGAGCTCCATATGCTCCGGCTTGGGTGCGGTGAACGGATGGTGCATCGCATAGAAACGGTTGGTCTCGTCGTCCCACTCGAGAAGCGGGAAATCCACAATCCAAAGAGGAGCGAATACCTTGGGATCTCTGAGTCCCAGACGGTTACCCATCTCGATACGCAGTACGCCCAACTGGGTCTGAGTCTTGCGCTTTGCTCCGCAAAGGCAGAAGATAAGGTCTCCCTGCTTTGCCCCAATGGCCGCTGCAACCTCGGAGAGTTGTTCGGGAGTATAGAATTTATCGACAGAGGACTTGATGCCTTCCTCTCCCATCCTTATATATATAAGGCCTTTGGCTCCTACCTGGGGACGCTTTACCCATTCGGTGAGTTCATCTATCTGCTTTCTGGTATAACCCGCAGCTCCGGGAACACAGATGGCTCCGACATAGTCGGCCGAATCGAATACCCCGAACCCGTGGCCCTTTACAAGGGAAGAGATTTCGTGGATTTCCATTCCGAACCTGATATCGGGTTTGTCTGAACCGTAACGGTCCATTGCATCGTACCAGCTCATTCTGGGCAGAGGGTTTGGAATGTCCACGCCAAGGGCATTGCGGAACATTGCACGCATCATTCCCTCGAAGGTATCCAGAACATCCTCCTGCTGTACAAACGACATTTCACAGTCGATTTGCGTAAACTCAGGCTGACGGTCTGCACGAAGGTCCTCATCGCGGAAGCAGCGTACGATTTGGAAATACCGGTCATAACCGGCAACCATCAGCAGCTGCTTGAATGTCTGAGGAGACTGGGGAAGAGCGTAGAACTGTCCCTGATTCATACGTGAAGGAACCACAAAGTCACGGGCTCCCTCGGGCGTAGACTTTATCAGATAAGGCGTCTCCACCTCCATAAATCCCTGTGCGTCGAGATAGTTGCGGACTTCCTGGGCAAGCCTGTGGCGAAGAGCCAGTGCCCTCTGCAGAGGCGCACGACGCAAATCAAGGTAACGGTACTTGGCACGAAGGTCTTCTCCCCCGTCAGACACCTCCTCTATGGTAAAGGGAGGGGTCTGGGCCTTGTTGAGCACATTGATTGACTCAACCTTGATTTCTATTTCGCCCGTAGGCAGGTTTGCATTTACGCTTTCACGCTTTACAACCTGTCCTGTTGCCTGAATCACATATTCGCGTCCAAGGTCGGTATCACCGTCCAACACAAGCTGGGTGATACCGTAGCGGTCACGCAGGTCGATAAAAGTCATACTGCCGAATTTTCTGGTACGCTGTACCCATCCGGCAAGTGTGACTTTTTTCCCTGCATCACCTATGCGGAGTTCTCCGCAGGTATGAGTTCTATACATTTTGTTATGATTAATCTTCTTCTGTATCCTGAGCAGCGTATTCGGCAAGGAGCTTGGTCTGTACGTCTGCGGGAACAGGCTGGTAATCTGCAAATTCCATAGAGAAGGTTGCAGATCCCGAAGTGAGCGAGCTCAAAGTTGTAGAGTAACGGTAAAGCTCGGCAAGAGGAACGCGTGCCTTAAGGATTGCAAAACCCTTGACTGCGCCCATATCGCCAAGAATGCCACGACGGTTCTGAAGATCGCTCATTACAGCTCCCTGGTATTCTGAAGGGGTCATTACCTCTACATTGTAGATAGGCTCAAGAATCTTAGGTCCTGCATTGCGGAATGCTTCCTTGAATGCGTTTCGGCCTGCGATGATGAACGCGATTTCCTTGGAATCTACCGGGTGCATCTTTCCGTCATACACGAATACACGGATATCACGGGCATAAGAACCGGTAAGAGGGCCCTCGTTCATCTTCTCCTTGATACCCTTGAGAATGGCGGGCATAAAGCCAAGGTCGATGGCACCACCCACAACGCAGTTGTAGAATTCGAGTTTTCCACCCCACTCCATCTCGGAAATATCCTGAGTCTTAACGTTGAGCTGAGTGTCTTTTCCGTCAATCTTGAACTTGGTTACAAGCTCTCCCTCGGCAGGGCAAACAAGAAGGTGAACTTCTCCGAACTGACCTGCACCACCGGACTGTTTCTTATGACGGTACTGGGCGGTTGCAGTCTTTGTAATGGTCTCACGATAAGGAACCTTGGGTGCAAAGAGTTCTACCTCGAGGTTGTACTCGTTGTTGATGAGCCATTTTACAACATTGATGTGCTGCTCACCGTTTCCGCTGAGAATTGTCTGACGGAGTTCCTTTGAATATTCTACGTTTACGGTAGGATCCTGAGCGGCGATTTTCTTGAGGGCCTCGCCAAGTTTCTGCTCGTCCTGCTGAACTTTTGCCTTGATTGCACAGCGGTATCTGGGAGCAGGATACTGAACCTTGTCATATTTGAGGCCTGAGCCGATTGCACTGAGCGTGGTATCGCTCTTGCCGCTCTTGAGCTTGACTGCACAACCGAAGTCGCCTGCGTTGAGGGAATTTACAGATTCCTTCTTGAGACCTGCAACTGCATAAATGGCAGAAAGGCGCTCCTTGTTGCCGCTTACGGGGTCTTCCATATCCAGACCTGCAGTAACGGTGCCACTCATTACCTTGAAGTATGAAACCTCTCCGAGGTGAGGTTCAACGGTGCTCTTGTAAATGAACAGAGAAGCGGGGCCGTCGGCCTTGCACTTGGGAGCAGGTGCTACGCTCTTGGTGAATTCGAGAAGCCTCTTGACGCCGATATCCTTCTTTCCGCTTGTGCAGAATACGGGATATACGTCACCGTTCTCAACACCGATTGAAAGGCCCTTGCGGATTTCGTCCTCGTTGAGGGTTCCCTCGCTGAAGAACTTCTCCATAAGAGCGTCGTCATACTCGGCTGCCTTCTCGATAAGTTCGTTGCGGTAAAGTTCTGCCTGATCTGCAAGTTCTGCAGGGATTTCAAGGTCTTCACGGGTACCCTTATCGTCCTTGAAACGGTACATCTTCATTGTAAGGACATCTACGAAGCTGTCGAATGAAGTTCCTGCATTTACAGGGAACTGAATGTTGATGAATTTTCCACCCAAAGACTCCTTGAGAGAATTCTGAAGGTTGTCCCAATCGGACTTCTCGGCATCCAGCTGGTTGGCTGCGATAATAATGGGAAGCTTGCGTGCCTGGGCAATGCGAAGAATGTTCTCGGTTCCTACCTCAACACCCTGCTGAGCGTTGATGACGAGGATACCGCACTCGCACACTGCAAGACCTGAATAGGCGCCACCGATGAAATCGTCTGAACCGGGAGCGTCCAGAATGTTGATTTTCTGGTCCATAAACTCTGCGTAAAGCGGAGAAGCATAGATGGACCTCTGGTTCATTTTCTCGATTTCAGTGTTATCGGAAACGGTGTTCTTGTCTTCAACGTTTCCTCTTCTGTCAATTACCTTGCCTTCAAAAAGCATGGCCTCTGCCAATGTGGTTTTTCCCGATTTTGTTGCACCGAGCAGAACCACATTACGAATGTCTTGGGTTTTGTAATCTTTCATCTTATTGTGGTATTATAAATATTCACTTTTTGCGTAGCTTGCAAATATAATAAAAAAGGACTAATGTTTTCTGCTTGCAGCAATAATTTGCTCACCACGCATTCCAAGTTCGTCAAGAAGCAGCTCGTCGAGCGCTTCGGGAGAGACCTTGAGCATACGGCAGACAGTTTCGAATGTGAGATAGGGATTGGCGCGGGTCACCCCGTTTTGGATAAGTTGCGAAAAGCGCTCAAAAGTTTTCATCATAGTTTTCATATTATTGTCTTTTTGTTCTGCAAAAGTGGCCTTTTCTTCCATTACCGTCAATAGCCGGCCGTAGTCTGCACTGTAGTCCAAGAAAAAATATTGTTTTTCTTAATAAAAAGAAAAGTTTGTCTTGTCAATGACAAGTTTTTATTGCCCCGTTTTTGTTTTTCTATAAAATACATTTGCCTCCACACAATATGGAGACCTATGGATTCTAGTTCAATAAAGAAAAACATTCTTAAGACAAGAAAAGATTTGGGACTTACCCAGAAAGAGATGGCCGACAAACTCGGCATATCCCGAACCGCCTACCGCAATCTGGAAAAAGGAGAGACAAAAGTTTACAGCAGTCACATAAGCGCTATGGCGCGGCTGTCGGGCAAAAACGAAGAGGAACTGGTTCTGGGATACATTCCAAGAGCCTCGGAAGAGCAGCACCTCAGAGAAATGGATAATCTGGCTGAACGGATGAAAACGATGCAGGAGCAATACGAAGCACGCATCCAGGACCTGCTTGCAAAACTGGCCGAGAAGGACGACCTGATCGAGTTCCTGAAGAGTAATATCCGTTCTCAACAGAGTATGCTGGATTATCTAAGCAAATAATTTTCTAAATTTGTGGCTGTAATGCCACACGCACCGCATCTTTTATCCTATATGAACGAAGGGCTCGTAGAAGCGGGTCTCGACGAGGCCGGCCGCGGGCCGCTCGCCGGGCCGGTTTATGCCGCAGCCGTCATTCTTCCCAAGGACTTTTTCCATCCGCTTCTGAACGATTCGAAGCAGATGAGCGCGAAGGCCCGGGATATTCTTAGGGAAATAATTGAGAAAGAGGCGGTTGCCTGGGCTGTTGAAAGCGTGGGAGCCGAGGAGATAGACCGTATCAATATCCTCAATGCGTCCATTGCAGGAATGCAGCGCTGCGTAAGAAAGCTTTCGGTAAAGCCCGATTTCCTGCTTGTGGACGGAAACCGGTTCAAGCCGTTCGATGGTTTGCCTTTCGCCACCATTGTGCACGGAGATGCCACCTATGCCAGCATTGCGGCGGCATCAGTCCTGGCCAAAACCTACCGGGACGAATTTATGAAAAATATTGCCGCGCAGTACCCGCAATACAAATGGGATAAAAATATGGGCTACCCTACGGCCGAGCACATTGCCGCCGTTAAAGAATTCGGGCTTACCCCTTACCATAGGCGCAGTTTCCACCCTAAGGAGCTGGAACCGAGCCTGTTTTAAAAATTATTCCGATATGACCGACAAAAATGAAATACTTGCCGCCCTTGCCGAAGTGAGGCATCCGGCAAAAGGAGAAAAAAATCTTCTGGAACTTGGAATGCTGCAATCGGTTGATACCGATTCCGATGGAGTTAAGGTTGTACTGGGCTTCCCGAAACGCCGCGACCCTCTGGCCGAATACCTGATCGGTGCAACCCGCGCAGCGCTCATCCGCACTCTTCCGGAAGGGACCCGGGTACAGGTAGAAAGCGTTGTGGTTGACCCTGCCCCCGAAAAGAAGAAATCGACCAAAGAGCTCAATCTCGACCAGCTGGCAGAGGTAGGCCATATTATCGGCATTGCCTCCGGAAAAGGCGGGGTCGGAAAATCGACCGTTGCAGTAAATCTGGCCTGCGCGCTTGCCCGGCTGGCGTATAAGGTTGGCCTTGCCGATGCCGACGTGTACGGCCCGTCCGTTCCGGTAATGACGGGAACCGAAGGCTACTCCCCTGCCGTAGGAGGTGAGGAAGGGGCCGAACTTTTCACCCCCGTCGAAAAATACGGAGTCAAGTGGATGAGTGTGGGGTACTTCGCCGAAAGAGGGCAGGCCCTGATCTGGCGCGGGCCTATGGCCTGTTCTGCCCTTAAGCAGATGATTCTGCAGGTCGAATGGGGAGAACTGGACTTCCTTCTGATCGATATGCCTCCGGGAACCGGCGACATTCATATCTCTCTGGTTCAGGAGATACCGGTCGAGGGCGCAGTGATAGTTACGACGCCTCAGACCGTGGCCCTTGCCGACGTGGAGAAAGGTGTCAATATGTTCCGCAACAAGAGTATCGGCAAGCCCATCTTCGGACTCGTGGAAAATATGGCCTGGTTTACTCCGGCTGAGCATCCGGACGAAAAATATTATATTTTCGGAGATGGCGGAGGCACGGAGATGGCCGCCCAGCTGGGCATCGACATCCTGGGGCAGATTCCTCTCGTACAGAGCATCCGGGAAGGAGGGGACGAGGGAACACCCGCAGCCCTTACCGACAGACCCGACGGAAAGGCCTTCCTGGAACTTGCCCGGACTCTTGCCGGCAAATTGGTTTAACTTCCTTTAATAATCGAGCGGAATGGAAGTAAGAGCTAAAAAATCACTTGGACAGCATTTCCTTACCGACCAGAAAGTTGCCAGGTCTATAGTAGAGGCCCTGAACGGCCCTGCCGATGTACTGGAAATAGGCCCCGGTATGGGAGTTCTCACCCAATATCTGCTTCAACGGCAAGACCTTAACCTCAAGTTGGTGGAACTGGATTCCGAGAGTGTGGAATACCTTCTGACTCATTTCCCCGGAATGCAGGGCAGGCTTATCGAAGCCGATTATCTCAAGCTGGACGAAAACATTCTGTTCAAGGGGAACTATAAGATAATAGGTAACTTCCCTTACAATATCTCTTCTCAGATTTTCTTTAAGATTCTGGAAAGCAGGGACAGGATTCCCGAGGTCGTTTGTATGATCCAGAAAGAAGTTGCCGACCGCATTGCAGAACCGCCGGGAAGCAAGACTTACGGTATTCTCTCGGTATTCCTGCAGGCCTGGTACGACATCGAATACATTCTTGGGGTCGGGCCGGGAGCCTTCTGCCCTCCTCCCAAAGTGAAGTCGGCAGTGATACGGCTTAAACGAAACTCCAGAACATCCCTCGGCTGTGACGAGAAACTTTTCCGCCAGATTGTGAAGATGGCCTTCAACCAGCGCAGGAAAACCCTTAGGAATGCCCTGAAG
The DNA here is from genome assembly GCA_018065485.1 of Candidatus Cryptobacteroides fimicaballi. Taxonomy (GTDB): domain Bacteria; phylum Bacteroidota; class Bacteroidia; order Bacteroidales; family UBA932; genus Cryptobacteroides; species Cryptobacteroides fimicaballi. The sequence goes on from JAGHTF010000052.1 coordinate 8,547, forward strand.
CCCCTGATAAATGAACTTTCACTCAGCGCAGAAAAGACTTCGGCCCCGGTATTCGACCTTCGGGCCGAGAAACTCGGGGTAGAGGATTTTGTTGCCTTAACCTTGATTTTTGAGGGGAAAAATAGATAAATAATTACTACTTTTGCGAATAAACAACATTTGATATGAAACGTATTATTACACTTTTTACCGCTTGTCTCTTTATTTCTGCAGCGGTTTTTGCTCAGGACGAGAAACTCACTCCCGGAATCTACGCTATCGTTGACGGTACAGCTACACCTCTTACATACACTCCCGGAATGCAGTCAAATACCGGCTTCAATGTGATAGGTGTCGAGGTTGGCAATTCCAAATCGTCATACAAAGGAGAGACTGCCGGTGTTCTGGTTACCGACAAAATTGTTATGGTGATTGATCCCGAAAAAAAGGCTATCGTCAAGACTCCCAAGAAATATGATCCTTTCATCAAGTCGATGACTCCGGACCTCATTATGATTGTTCCCCTGGAAGTGGCCAAGAACAAGCGTGTCTATAACGCAGGCACTTCACTTCAGGGAATCAACACCAAGAAACACACAAGGATTGAATTCGAGTGGCAGCTTATCGATGAAAACACCTTCGAAATTACCGGCAACTTCGAACCCGGCGAATACGGCATCTATTTCAAGCCCGCAAAACTGGGTAACTACGATTGGTCCAGCATCTACGGTTTCTGCGTAGCCGAAAAGGCAGCGGAGGAGACCCCGGCTGACGTTGAAGCTCCGGCCGAATAGCAGTAACGATACAAGAGGCCGTATTTTAAACGAAAAAGCCCTGCAGATATCTGCAGGGTTATATTTTGCGGAGGGGACGAGATTCGAACTCGTGGTACGGAATGACCCGTACGTCGGTTTAGCAAACCGGTGGTTTCAGCCACTCACCCACCCCTCCAAATCACCACGCTCGTGTCAAACGGGGATGCAAATATAAAACAATTTTTTTGGAAACTAAAATAACTTGCGTATATTTGCAGTCCGATTTGCGGAAATAGCTCAGTTGGTAGAGCGCAACCTTGCCAAGGTTGAGGTCGCGGGTCCGAGCCCCGTTTTCCGCTCAAAACGATGAACGACAGTCCTTGTGGCTGTCGTTCGGCGTTTATGAAGACCTGTTTCTAATTTACGATATTGGAAAGTATCAACTCCATTTTGGTCTGCTTTTTTGAAAGGGAGCCGTTTTTCAGATATACGAATTCAAGATTTTCGGCATTCAAGGCGGTCTTCGGCGATTGGGGTTCCGGCATCGAAACGCTTGTACCCTCTGCCCACGGTGAATATATTATACCGTCGTCGCACACATAGCCTATCCGTAAAAAGCGCTTGTCCTTCAAGCGATTCCCCTCCATCTGCACGAGATTCAGCGTCACTGTTCCCAAAGTGGTCCCGACCTCTATCCTGTAACGGGCAAAATCGCCGGAGAGATAACCGTATCCGTCTCCGTCATCTTCGTAAAGATATCCGACAGCTTTTCCGTCGCGGCCTGTATTTACAAGAACCGTAAGGGAGTCGGTATTATATTCGACGGTATTCTGGAATACTTTTACTGTCGGCAGTGCAGCACCTTGGCGAAGCGCCAGATAAGACTGATAGCCGTCGTCCTGCTCCTCCATCGAAAAGAGGTTCCATCCATCCTTCGGCAAAACCGGAGATTCACTCCATCTGGGAATTACAAGCAGGTCGTTCCCTATGAGGTAAGCCTGTTGTTCCGCCCTAAGGCTCCTGTCTTTGGAGTCAGACCAGAATAGAGGACGCATAACCGGATAACCTGTTCTCGACGCCTCCTCAAACAGAGTGTAGTAATAGGGTAAAAGCCTGTATCTCCGTTCAATAGCTGTCCTGCATATGTCTTCGGTCTGCACATCGAACGCCCACGGTTCCTGATTAATGGTTTCCACGCTTGCGTGGTTGCGGGCAAACGGGAAGAATATTCCCGATGCCATCCAATGCCGCATAAGTTCAGGGGTGCAATCCCGCATAAATCCTCCCAAATCGGGTCCGATGAATGGCTGGCCGCTGAGACCGATGTTAATGCACATTGGCACGGCCTCTTTCATCTGCGAATAATCGCTGAAATTGTCGCCGGTCCAGCTGGCCGCATAGCGTTGGCCTCCAAGGAAATTCGCCCGGGAAAGCACGAACGGACGCTTGTGAGGGTTGGCGGCCATAATCCCTTCACGGCTGGCCTTGACCATCAGGTAGCCGTAGATATTGTGATACCGTAAGTGTGTGGCTTCCGGGAGACCGTTCACGCCTCCCCTGTGTACGTTATCATCGGGCATCGTGCCACCGAAATCGACAAAAACCGAAGGCTCGTTCATATCGTTCCATACGCCGTCGATTCCGGTAGCCATAAAATCCTTGTAAAGCCCGGACCACCAGGAACAGACATCCGGACTCGTAAAATCCGGGAAATGGCATTCTCCGGGCCACACCTTTCCGCTGTAAATCCCGCCCGTCGCATCCCGGACGAAACAGTCGCACTCAAGGCCCTGTTCATTCACGAAATAGCCCTCCTCGGCTTTTACCCCCGGGTCTATCATATAAACCGACTTGAAATTCTGTTTGTGCAGATAGTCGTTGAGTCCCTTGGGGTCGGGGAAATAAGACGGATCAAAGGTGAAGATTTTGTACTTGTCCATATAGTGAATGTCCATCCATATCACGTCGCAGGGGATTCTGTGTTCCCTGAGCGTATCGGCAAGACCGGCCACCCTTTCCTGAGGGTAATAGCTGAAGCGGCACTGCTGGTATCCCAGGGCCCACAGGGGAGGAAGCTGCATTTTTCCGCTCAATTCGGCAAGGGTGCCGAGTACCTCCTGTGGGCTATCCTTCTCTATTATAACGACCCGGAATGCAGGTCCCTCGCTCTTGAAACGCACACGCCCCCGCAGCGACAGCTTTGAACGCCAGGTATTGTCGGCAATTATTCCGAATGCACTGCCGTCCTTCCTCACCCCGAGAACCCAGGGATGCGACTGATACATTCTCTTGCCGTTGTCCAGCAGGCCGGTAGGGTTTTCGGTATTCCAAAGGGTCTGACTGTCTCCGTTGCGCCTGAGGTCACTGCGCACTTCTCCCCCGCCGTACAGGTCGGCATCGCCAACGTCTATCGAAACCGAATTTTTGCCGAAGGCCGATGAAAACCTCGGTCTGATGTCCGAAACGGAGGTTGCTTCTCTCCCCGACGGCTGCAGCTCTTCGATAAAAATAGGAGAAGGGCTGTGCTGCGATGCATCGTAATCTTCAGGTTCATAAACCGTTACCCCTGGTTGAACCTCAAACACACGGCCTTCTCCTCCCCTAAAGGAACAGGCGCAAATCAACGGCAACAGAACTGCCGGAATCAAATTTATTATTTTCATCTCAATTATCCTCTGTTTTCTTTTCTTTCCCGAAATGTGTGGCAAGCAGAGGCAGCATACGCTCGTAACTCCCCTTCCAGAATTTCCAGTCGTGTCCTCCGTTGACTCTATTGTATGTATGGGGGAACTTGACTGAATCCAGGAACCTGTGAGTACTCTCATTGTACCCCTTGGCCAAAATGTCGGACTTGCCGCATTCCATCACCAAACGGGGAAGTTTGCCGTAGAAAGTCTCGTTATAACCCCGGTTCTTGAAAATGGTCTTGAGCGTGGGAACCTTCTTGTTTCCGAAAATTCCCATATTGTCCACCGCAGCACTCATCGAATAGCAAAAACCGAATCTGCTGGGGTAATTGAATGCATAATATATGGCTCCATAACCTCCCATAGAGTCTCCTGCGACAGCAGTATTCTCCCTGCCCTTCTTCACGGGATAAAATTTTTCTATATGCGGCCGGAGTTCCCTCCAATAGTAATTTTCCCAATCGTTCCCCTTCTTCTTTCCATCTACGACCTTTGCCCCGTTTATATAGAAACAATTGAAACCGTCCGGCATAACTATTATGAACGGGTCTATTATCCCCTCTTTAATGGCTTTGTCGGTGATTTCCTTCACCTTTCCCTTCGCATTCCAGGCCGAGTGATCGTCGGTTACCCCGTGAAGCAGATACAGAACCGGATACTTCTTGCCCGAAACAGCATAGTCGGCGGGCAGATAAATATTGAAACGGGCTATGCTATCCTCTAAAAAGGCGCTCTCGAACTGCATGTCACTCAGCAGCACGCTCTCATACTCCTGTGGAGCAACTTCTTTTGGCTTACAGGAAAACACCAGCACTCCCATTGCCAGCACAAGCACGAACCCGAAAAATCTTTTCATAAAAAAACAATATTGGTCTCCCACAAATATACCAATATTTATTTTCTATATTTGCACAAGTTATGGACGAAATTCACCGGATACTGAGTGCCGCCGACATACCTTCGCTTCTGGAGATGGAAGCAGATTTCGTTGCATCCTACCCGCAGTATTCCCTTTCCTTCAAAAGATACTTTCTCTCATCTGCAGAACAAAAAAGGCAGATTCCGCAAACCGCCGGCAGTGTATCGTTCGTTGTCCAGCCCGTTCTCGGCACGGCCAGGGTTGCCGTCTGGCTCTTCCTGACCCGGGATTACCCCGTCGAACTCATCTGGACCACCAACCTGTGCAGCAAGGCGCAAGGTTCTGAGTGCCAGACAAAAGACATTCTGAGCGCCTACGGGTCACAGTTGGCTTCGAAAGGCCTTACCATTCCCGACAACTGCGTGCGCACCTGGTTCTACGTCCAGGATATCGACCATAACTACAGTGGCGTAGTGACCGGCCGCAGAGAGGACTTCGAAACCCGCGGGATGACCCCTGCCACCCATTACCTCGCTAGTACCGGAATAGAAGGAGGCGCTGTCGTTGAAGGCACTGTAGTGCAGATGGATGCCCTTGCTATAAAAGGCTCATTCTCCCAGCACTACCTCTACGCACCCGAAAACTTCAATCCTACCCACGAGTACGGAGTAACCTTCGAGCGGGGGACGGTGGTGGACTATGGAGAAAAATCCCACGTTCTTATATCGGGCACGGCGTCCATCAACAACAAAGGAGAAATAGTGTATCCGGGAGACGTGCGGGCGCAGACCCTGCATATGTTCTCGAACGTCGAAGCTCTGCTTTCCGAGGCCGGAAGCCGATGGGAAGACGTGCAGATGGCGGCGGTTTACCTGCGCAACGCTTCCGACTACGAAGCGGTCGAGCCTATTGTCAGGGACCGTCTTTCCTCCACGGGCATACCTTATGTAATAACCCTTGCACCCGTATGCCGGCCCGGATGGCTCATAGAAATGGAGTGCATCTCATTGATAACCAATATTCCAACCGAGCATTGAAAACCGCTGTCATAGGAGGAGGAGCAGCCGGATGCTTCTGCGCTGTCCAGCTCAAACGCAACCGCCCCGAAGCCGAGGTCTGCGTCTTTGAGTCGGGGCCTTCGACTATGCACAAGCTTTCGCTTACCGGAGGAGGACGATGCAACTTTACCAACAGTTTCGAGAGGGTTTCTTCGCTGGAAGAAGTCTATCCCAGAGGTTTCAGGCAGATGAAAAGGCTTCTTGCGGCATTCGACCATCGGGACACCGGAAAATGGTTTTCCCTGCTTGGGATAGGCAGCGTTGTCGAATCCGATTCCCGGGTTTTTCCAAGCTGTATGGACGCCCGCAAGGTCGTACGTTCCATTCAAAAGGAAATGTCGAGGCTGGGGGTATCGGTCGAGTGCGGGCACAGGGTTGAAAGCATCTCCCCTGCCCCACAGGGCGGATGGACGGTGGATTCCGAGCATTTCGACAACGTTGTGGTAACAACCGGCGGAGGCCTTCTCAAAGCTCTCGGCAGTCTGGAGATAGCTACGGTTAAACCTGTTCCGTCTCTGTTTACCCTGAAACTGGACTGCGCTGCCATTAAGGAACTGATGGGAGTAATCGCTCCCGACGCAACTGTCTCCATTCAAGGTACGGCCTTCAAGTCCCGCGGAGCCCTGCTCATCACCGACTGGGGCATCAGCGGACCGGCAACTCTTCGCCTCTCCTCCTATGCCGCAAGGTTCCTTGCCGAAAAAAACTATATCTGCAATCTGGCGATAAACTGGGTTTCCTCCAACCAGCAGGAAATACAAGACCGGTGCCGGAAACTGAAAAGTTCCTGCCCCCGGAAGATGCTGAGTACCACTTGCCTGCAGGGGCTTCCCGACCGACTCTGGAAGTTCATTCTTAAGGAACGGTGCGGCCTCAGGGACGATCTCCGTTGGGCCGAAATCGGGGACAAAGGCATAAACCGGCTTTCAAGCATACTCACGTCCGATTCCTACCCCGTTTGCGGAAGAGCCGCCTTCAAGGAGGAGTTCGTAACAGCCGGCGGAATATCCCTGGACGCAGTGGATATCCGTTCCCTGGAGTGCAAAAAATATCCAGGACTCTACTTTGCGGGTGAAGTCCTGGACATTGATGCCGTAACCGGCGGATTCAATCTTCAGGCGGCCTGGAGCACGGCTTACTGCGTTGCCGCCGCCATTTCCGACTGATTTTTACTGTTTGGAGATATTCTCCCTCATTGTGGTGTCGGCCTGAATGTTTTTCATCCGATAGTAATCCATTATTCCGAGATTACCGTTACGGAAAGCCTCGGCCATTGCAAGAGGAACCTGAGCTTCGGCCTCGATAACCTTTGCACGGGCATCCTGAGCCTTTGCCTTGTTCTCCTGTTCCTGTGCCACAGCCATCGCGCGACGCTCCTCGGCCCTGGCCTGAGCAATGTTCTTGTCGGCCTCGGCCTGATCCATCTGGAGCACAGCTCCGATGTTCTTTCCTACGTCGATGTCGGCAATGTCGATGGAGAGGATTTCGAATGCAGTACCTGCGTCAAGGCCCTTGCCGAGCACCAGCTTGGAGATTGTGTCGGGGTTCTCGAGCACTGACTTATGGCTTTCGGAAGAACCGATTGAAGAAACTATTCCCTCACCGACTCTGGCCAGAACCGTCTCTTCTCCCGCACCGCCCACAAGCTGCTTGATGTTGGCGCGAACGGTCACTCTCGCCTTTGCGATGAGCTGGATACCGTCCTTGGCAACCGCCGTTACGGGAGGAGTGTTGATGACTTTGGGATTAACCGACATCTGCACAGCCTCAAGGACGTCGCGGCCTGCAAGGTCGATTGCCGCTGCCATCTTGAAGTCCAGGGAAATGTTGGCCTTGTTTGCAGAGATGAGTGCCATAACCACGTTAGGCACGTTTCCGCGGGCCAGGTAATGGGCCTCAAGTTCGTTGGCCTTCAGCGAAAGACCGGCCTTTGTTCCTGTAATCAGAGCCATCACTATTGTCTTGGGGTTCACACCTCTCCATCGCATAAGCAGAAGCTGGATAAGAGGCACGTGCACACCCGAAAGCAAAGCCTGGAACCAAAGGGCTACAGGAAAGAACCATAAAAGAATAATAAGCGCGACTACTATTATCGCAATCCACCAGATAAGTTCCATAATTCTATTCGTTTATTTGTTTCACTATCACTTTATTGTCTTCTATTCTCACAATTTCTACGTCTGTCCCGGGGGCAATCATAGTGTTGTCGCAGGATTTCACCTCTACCGAAACCTGGGCAAACTCTGCAGTGCCCATAGGAGCCAGCCTGGTCAGGGTCTTGCCCTTGTCTCCAACCTTGAGAGCCTCGCTCTCTTCGTTGACTTTGGATTTGATTTCGGTGCCGAGTTCAAATTTCTTCCAGGTCTTTTCCCTGAGCACAACTACCAGCATTATGATGAGAATCACAACTGCAACGCAAGTTGTAATAATACCTGCTGAGGTACTGCAGAACCTGAATGCATACCAGCAGGCGGCAGCAATGGAGGCAAGGCTGAGTATCCCTGCAACTCCAACTCCCGGAATAAGAAGCAACTCAATGAGCATCAGAATTACTCCGAGAAGAATCAAAGAAAGAATAATCCACCACATAACCTGATTTTTTAATCTTGTTTCACAAATATACAAAATCCCTACGGGATTATTTCATTCTTCGGATAAAAATGCTAAATTTGCAAGCTAATTTTGGACTTTTGTCCCCTGAACGTTTTTAAAAGAACAAAATTTTAAATTTTCAAATATTGTTATGCAAAGCAAAGGCTTTATCAGATTTTTCGCAATCGTGCTAGCTCTCGCCTGTATCTGGCAGCTCTCCTTCACAGTTGTGACGAGCATTCAGAACAAGAAAGCCGAGCAGTACGCTGACGCTGCAGTTGCAGCCTTCCAGCAGTCTCCCGCATTTGCCAGGGTTGCTCAGGAAGATCAGGCTTACACTCTCGACTCTCTGCGTAAGAACAGGACAAGATTCTACACAGATTCAATTTCATCCGAAAAAGTTTTCTTCGGATACACTTTCAAGAACGTACAGAACAAGGAAATCAACCTGGGTCTGGACCTCAAGGGCGGTATGAACGTTATGCTGCAGGTTCAGCTGGAAGATATGGTCAAGGCTCTGGCCGACGGTGACCAGTCTCCGGAATTCCTTCAGGCTCTCGAAACTGCAAAGAAAAACAGCGTAAACTCACAGAGCGACTTCATCACCCTGTTCGGAGAGGCCTGGAAGCAGATTGCTCCCGGCAGAAGACTCTCAAGCATTTTCGGAACCTACGAAATGCGCGACCGCATCAAACCCGAATCCACCGACGATGAGGTTATTGCCGTTATCAAGGAAGAGGCTGAATCCGCTATCGGAAACTCATTCAACGTTCTGCGTAACCGTATCGACCGTTTCGGTGTAACCCAGCCTTCTATCCAGAAGATTGGCAATACCGGAAGGATTCTGGTCGAGCTCCCCGGTGTAAAGGAGCCTGAACGTGTCCGCAAACTCCTTCAGGGAACCGCTTCCCTTGAGTTCTGGTCCACCTACGACAATGCCGAGATCGAACCTTATCTGCGCGAGGCCAACCAGCTGCTCGCCCAGTTGCTCGCCGACGACAACGCTGTTGAAGAAGCTGCTCCCGCTCAGGAAGCCGCTCCCGCCAGTGAAGAAACTTCCGACGTTGTGGCTCAGGAACTCGAGCAGCAGGCAAGCGCTCAGGAAAGCGCAGGGGTCAGCGCAGCTTACAAGGCAGCCAACCCTCTCTTCTCTGTCCTTCAGATTTCAGGAGCCAGAGGAACAGCCTGCATAGGTTTTGCTGCAGGTGCCGACACCGCTCAGGTAAACAAGTATCTCAACAATCCTCAGGTTGCCGCAATATTCCCCTCTGAATTCCGTCCTATGTGGTCTGTGAAGCCTTCAGAGTATGTGGGTGCCGACAACATCTACGAGCTTGTAGCCATCAAGGCTTCCAGCCGTGACGGAAAAGCTCCCCTCGACGGTGGTGCAGTTACCGACGCTCACGTTTCATACGACCAGCGCCGTGGCGGAGAGCCTTCAGTTTCAATGACAATGAACGCCGAGGGTTCTACCATCTGGGCACGACTCACAAAAGAGAACATAGGAAAGCAGATTGCAATCGTTCTCGACGGAACCGTTTACTCTTATCCTATGGTTCACGGCGAAATTACCGGAGGTAGCTCAGAAATCACCGGAAAATTCGACGTAGAGGAAGCAACCGACCTTGTAAACGTGCTCAAGTCCGGTAAACTTCCCGCTCCTGCAACAATCGTTCAGGAACAGGTTGTAGGTCCTTCTCTCGGTGCCGAATCAATCAACGCCGGTCTCATTTCCTTCATCATTGCATTCTGCCTCGTGCTCCTGTATATGATTCTCTTCTATCACGGAGCAGGTATTGCAGCCGATATTGCTCTTCTTGTTAACGTATTGCTGCTCTTCGGTACACTCGCCGCATTCGGTGCAGTGCTCACCCTGCCCGGTATCGCCGGTCTCGTGCTTACCCTGGGTATGGCCGTGGATGCGAACGTTATCATCTACGAGCGTATCAAGGAGGAACTTAAGGCAGGCAAGGGTCTCAGCAAGGCAATCCACGACGGTTACAACAATGCATACTCTGCCATCATCGACGGTCAGGTTACTACATTGCTCACCGGTATAGTTCTCTTCCTATTCGGTTCAGGTCCTGTCAAGGGCTTCGCTACAACCCTTATCATCGGTATCATCACCTCTGTCCTCACTTCCATCTTCATTACCCGTCTCATCTTCGAGGCTCGTGCAAGCAAGGGCAAGAACATTACCTTTACCAACAGGATTACCGAGAACTTCCTCAAGGGAACAAACATCGATTTCGTTGGAAAACGCAAATTCTCTTATATCTTCTCAGGTGCTCTTATCGTTATCGCACTCGCATCCATTACCTTCAAGGGATTCACATATGGTGTTGACTTCACCGGTGGCCGTACCTACGTTATCCGCTTCGACCAGCCTGTAACAGCCGAGGCCGTACGTTCTGCAGTCAATGACGTATTCATTGCAAAGGCAGCCGAAGATCCCGAAGTAAAGGGTTCATCGGCCGAGGTTAAGCAGTTCGGTGGAGATTCCCAGATGAAGATCACCACAGCCTATAAGGTAAATGAGGAATCAAGCGCAGTGGATACCGAAATCGAAGGTATGCTCTACGAAGCAGTCAAGGGTCTGTTCAAGGAGGAAATCTCTCTCGAAGAATTCACCTCAACCCTCGACAACCCCAACGGTATCATTTCTTCCGACAAGGTCGGTGCAACCATTGCAAACGATATCAAGCGCGGCGCCATCATCTCTGTGATTCTCGCCCTCTTCATTATTTTCGCATACATTGCATTCCGTTTCAAAGGCTGGACCTGGGGTCTCGGCGGTGTAGTATCACTCGCCCACACCTCTATCATCGTTATCGGATTCTTCTCTCTGTTCAGCGGAATCCTGCCTTTCAACCTCGATGTGGACCAAACCTTCATTGCGGCTATCCTTACAATCATAGGTTACGCTATCAACGACAACGTGGTTATTTTCGACCGTATCCGTGAGAACCTTACTCTGCATCCCAACGATGACTTCAAGGGCCAGGTAAACAAGTCCCTCAACCAGACTCTCACCCGTACAGTCAACACCTCCGTTTCTACATTGCTTCCTATGGTTGCCATTGCCTGCTTCGGAGGTGAGAGCATCCGCGGTCTCGCAGTAGCCCTTATTCTCGGTATCATAATCGGAACCTACGCATCTATTATGATAGGTACTCCCGTTATGTTCGATGCAACTGTTTCAAAGAAAAAGAAAGCAGCCCGGAAGTAATTTCCCAACTGCATATCAAATAGAACTGTCCGGCGAACAACCGGACAGTTTTTTATTTCGGCAGATTGAAGGCTTTGGACATTTCGGCCATCTGGGCGGCAGTCATTCCCTCCGGAACAAATCCCATATTGCGTCCCGCAATGTAAATCTGAGCCGCTTTGTTGAGCACATCCACCTGGTCGAATGCATCGATAATATTGGTATCCACGGCAAAGACTCCGTGCTTCTCCCACATTACCACGTCGTATCCTTCGTCAATGGTATCTATCGTGGCCTTTGCCAGCTCTACACTGCCGGGAAGCATATAAGGCACCATTCCCAGCCCCTTGGGGCAGAAAGCCTTTGTTTCCGGTATCATAGACCAGAGCATATTTGTGGCCGCATCCTTTTCCAGCCATTCCCTGCTGTGAGTCAGAGCCACAAGCTCTATGGGATGCGTATGCAATGAAGCCTTGAACGGAGAACCGTGTTCTATGAGATAATTGTGAACGGCCAGATGCGACGGAAGTTCCGAAGTAGGCATAACCGGCACGTCCGATATTATCTCGTAATGTTCACAGTCGTCGCAAATGCGGATTATCGAGCCGTTTTCCATAGGGGAACGGGAAAGGTCGCGCATTCGCTTTCCGGTTCCCTTGCAATAGAAGAAACAGCCTTTGAGCCGGGGCAGTTTCTGTCCTATGCTTATCGGTCCCTTAACCGCAGGGCTGCTTTTATAAGCCGCCGACAGAGATCCGGTGATATTTACCGTTATATTGCCCCCGTTGCGCTCGGCCCATCCCTTCTGCCATAAATATCCGGCAACCTCGGCAATCTGTTCGATTTCCTTTATCATTTTTATCTTTTAAGTGTAACTTCCTTTTCGTAACGGTCGATTTCGGCCATATATGCATCTCCTACGGGAACTCCGCAACGTTCGCAGAACTCGTCGTAAACTGCACCCCAAGGCATAGCCTTCGCCTCTTCCAGCAGTGTGAGAACCTTATAGGTATTCCCTTCCAGTTCATACTTGCGGATGAGTTCAGTGGGTTCCAGCAATGCGCGGAGCATACATTTCTGAGCGGCCCTGGAACCGATCACATAAGCGCCTATGCGGTTGATGGCTCCGTCAAAGTAATCGAGCCCGTAATGAACTCTGTTCAAGGCTCCGGCGCGCACAATTTCAAAGAAAAGTTCCTGCGTAGGGTCGTCCATAAGCGTAACGTGGTCTGAATCCCAACGCACGGGACGGCTCACGTGAAGCATAAGCTCGGGCACAAAGTTAAGCAGGGCGCTCACCTTGTCGGCCGGCGACTCGGTCGGATGGTAATGCCCCGTATCTATCGTAGGAATCTTGCCGTTAGCGGCCGCATAGGCAGTATAGAAATCGTGAGACCCCACGGTAAAACTTTCCAGTCCTATACCGAATACCTTGCCCTCGATACAGTCCTTCATATCTTTCTTGGGCTCGGCAAAAATCCTGTCCAGCGAGTCCTTGAGCAGTTCACGATACATATAATGGTTCACCGACTGGTCTTTGCATCCGTCGTGCACCCATACATTCATAATGCAGGGGTCTCCCTGGGCCTTTCCCATAGCGTCGGCTATATCCCTGCAGCGGCGTGTATGCTCTATCCAGAAATCGCGTATCCCTTTGTCGGGATTGGCAAGCGAGAGATTCCCGCTCTTCGGATGAGAAAACGATGTGGAGTTGAAATCCAGCAGAGTATTGTTCTCTTTTCCCCATTCTATCCAACTTTGGAAATGTTCTGGAGCAACCTCGTCGCGATCTACCTTCTTTCCCTGGAAATCTCCGTAAATCTCGTGAAGATTCAGACGGTGGGTTCCCGGGATGAGGCTTTTGGCCTTAAGTATATCGGAACGGAGTTCCTCTATGTTACGGGCTTTCCCGGGGTAGTTTCCGGTTGCCTGGATTCCTCCGGTAAGGTCTCCCGCACTCTCGAAACCGGCAACGTCGTCGGCCTGCCAGCAGTGCATCGAAAGATGAAAGTCCTGAAGTTGCTGCAGCGCTTTCTCGGTATCTATACCGTAGGCTGCATAGCGTTCTTTCGCTATCGGATAAGCTTTACTCATATTTCTTCGGATTAAAAGTTTCTGTGTGTATCAATTGTGGAAGATGATTCCTGTGTATTCCGGCCTGAACCATCACGTTTCCGAGGGCAGTTCCCTCGGCCGGCCCCGCAACAACGCTCACGCCGCATCTGTCGGCGGTCAGCTGGTTCAGGAACCTGTTCTGCGAGCCCCCTCCTATTATATGGAGAACCTCCAGTTTTACCGGAGATATTTCCTGCAGCGAACGGAACACCTGCGCATATTTTGCGGCAAGGGAATCATAGATGAGCCTCACCATATGCGCATCGTCGGCTGGGGCTTCCATCCCGTTCGCGGCGCAATAGGCGCAAATGGCCGCCGGCATATCGGTAGGTGATGCAAAACTCCCGTCATCGGGGTCTATAACCCCGGATGAAGGAGGCAGTTCCTGCGCCATCTGCACGAGCTGTGCATAAGTATAGCTTCTCCCCTGCTCCTTCCATTTGAGAATGCACTGCTCCAGCAGCCACATTCCGGTTATGTTCTTCAGCAGACGGGTAGTTCCCGCAACTCCGCCTTCGTTGGTAAAATTAAGGTCGAACATACGGTCATTGATTACCGGTTCGCGGGTCTCTATTCCCATAAGCGACCAGGTACCGCTGCTAAGATAGACAAACCCTTCCTTCACCGCAGGAACGGCAGCCACGGCACTTCCGGTATCGTGTCCGGCTACGGCTATTACGGGAATCTTCCCAAGCCCCGTAGAGGCGGCAAGGGCATTGTTCAAAGTACCCACCTTCTCCCCCGGAAAGACGATTCTGGGGAAAAGCCCGGCATCAAGGGAGCAGACTTTCAGAATTTCCGGATCTATCTTTTTGCTGTGCGGGTCCATCAGCGCCGACGTGCTGAGGATGGTATATTCGCACACCTTTTCTCCTGTCAGCAGATAACTTATGGCATCCGGCATAAAAAGGATGCTTTTCGCATTTTCCAGCGCCGAACAGCCTTCCTTTTTCTGGGCATACAGCTGAAACACCGAATTGAAGTTCATTATCTGAATTCCCGTACGGTTGTACAACTCCCTGCGCGGCATTTTTTCAAAGAATTCCCCGGGAATCCCTTCGGTGTAAGGGTCGCGGTAGGAACGGGGCAGACCGGCCAGTGTTCCGTCGGCGGCAACGCAAACGAAATCCACTCCCCAGGTATCCACTCCTATGGACTCTATCTCCAGCCCTCGCTTTCCTATTTCGGAAAGCCCTTTTACAATATCGTCGTAAATGGAATAAATGTTCCAGCAGTACTTTCCATTTATGTTGATGAGCGGGGTCGGAAACCTGTGAACGGTTTCCATCTCGAGTTTATTCTCCCCCAGACTCGCAAGGATTACCCTGCCGCTGGTGGCACCCAAATCTATTGCAATATAATGTTTCATTATTCTTCCTCCGTATTCCAGCCCTGTGCCCTTACGGGAAGTTCTACTCCCTCCGGAGTTACCATACAGGCCCCCGCTTCGCTCAGTGCAAGATGTCCTATTATATCGTAAGCCGGGAATTCCCTGTGGAACTTTTCTGCCTGCAGAATCGGTACCGTAAACAGCAGCCGGCAATCGTCTCCACCGTTCATCGCAGCCGAAACCGGATCAATGTCCAACTCCCTTCCCAAACTGAAACTGTTTCCCTCGAAGAGAATTTTGTCGGCATAAACCTTTACTCCAAGGCCGGTTTCCTTCCTCAGGTTGAGAAGGGCATCGGCAAGCCCCCTGGTAACAAAGCAACCGGCCGACGGGGTTATTCCCACCTCCTTGAAATGGGTTGGCGTATGCTCCCGCAGTTCCGGTTTTAGGTAATCGGCCACCATCATTTTGTATTTCTCCAACTCTGAGCTGCGGTTTTCGAGCACCTGCTGCCCCAGGAAGGCCGAGCCCAATGCTCCGCTCACGCAGATTACATCTTTGCTTTGGGCCTTGCAGAACAAGGCCGATGGCTGTGTGCCCGTAGCTCCCAGGCTGATACTCAATCCGTTCAGGGACGGCACCAGGTCGAGATTCAGGCCGCTGTACCCGAACTCCTCGGCAGCAACCCGCACTCCGCTCCAGAATTCCTCGATCTGACGGTAATCCAGCTTGGAAGAAACTCCAAGTATAACCGACAGGTTCTGCGCTTCGCAAAGGCGGGAATAAAGTTCTCCTGTTACCTCAACGACAGCCTTGTATCCAAGGTGCTTCAAAGGAAAATACGATAAGTCAAAGTCGATTCCCTCCAGCATAACGCGATGCACAAAGGAAATATCTTTCTTTCTCTTGCCTTCGATTCCGGCAAACAATTTCTCTATGGCTCCAATACGGCCGATTTCAGCAAATGATTCACTAGACATAGTCTAACAAATATAACAATTATTGACTAAATTTGAGAATCAAAAATAATTGTATGAAACTTCTATTTGCTATTGTTTTGTCGGCCATTCAGATAATGTCCTACAATATTCGGGTAAGCACCGCATCGGACGGTGAAAATGACTGGGAAATAAGAAAACCGGCATCGGTACAGATGATTCTGGATTGCAAGCCGGACATCGTCGGACTACAGGAAGCTATGGAAAACCAGGTTCTGTATCTGCAGGAAAACTGCACCGGATATGAAGTCATAGGTGTAAACAGGGAAAACGGCTTGCCGGTAAAAGGCGAGCATATGACAATGCTGTACCGCTCCTCAACCATGAAATGCTGGGGGTGGGGCACCTTCTGGCTGTCAGACACACCGGACATCCCCTCTATGGGTTGGGACGGAGCTTACCAGAGGTCTGCAACCTGGGCTCTGATGCAGGACAAGCGGGACGGCCGCATTTTCTTTATGGTCAACACTCATCTGGACCACGTAGGAACTTTGGCCCGCAGCAAAGGTCTGGCCCTGATTCAGGAAAGAATAGCACAAATCAATCCGGACAATTACCCCGTTGTACTTACCGGAGATTTCAACTGTACCATTGACTTCCCTGCTCTGGAAGGCATCCGCAACACTATGGACAATGCCCGGGAAAAAGCCATTGCCAGCGACAACGCCGACTCCTACAATGCCTGGGGAGGCAAAGGCGGAGGCAAAATAGATTTTATCTGGTACAAAGGATTTTCCAAATGCAGATGGTTCAGGACAATAACAAAAAGTTACGGGGTTCCTTTCATTTCCGACCATTATCCCATTTCCGCTCTTCTCAAATAATTCGTAACTTAGTAGTCCAAATACAGGGAAAATATGTCTTTCGTTCACCTTCACGTCCATACGCAATATTCGATTCTTGACGGTATGTCCAATATTTCCGCCCTTTTTTCAAAGGCGGAGGAACTGGGAATGCCGGGCATCGCAATTACCGACCACGGCAATATGTACGGTGTCAAGGATTTCTGTAACGTTGCCAAGAAACACCCGTCGGTAAAACCCGTCATAGGCTGCGAGGTGTACGTGACCAGGCATTACGACCACAGGCTCAAAGACCCCGACCACAAGAAATACTATCACCTTATACTTCTGGCCAGGAACTACGAAGGATACAAGAACCTTATGAAACTGGTATCCATAGGCCATCTGGAAGGCAAATATTACGACAAGCCCCGTATTTCGCACGAAATCCTGGAGAAGTATCACGAAAATCTCATCTGCTGTTCGGCCTGCCTTGCTGGCGAAATCCCCTCGCAGATAGTCGCCGGGGATATGGAAGGCGCCTCCCGCAGCATCGAATGGTTCAAGAACCTGTTCGGAGAAGACTATTACCTGGAGGTTATGCTGCACCGCACACAGGTTCCAGGTATGAGCCAGGAACTGTACGAACTGCAAAAGACCGCTTGCGACGGCATTTTTGAGCTGGCGCAAAAGCACAACGTGAAGGTTATCGCCACTAACGACGTACACTTCGTAAACAAGGAGGACGGGCCTGCGCACGACCTTCTGATTTGCCTCAACACCGGAAAATTCGTAGATGACAGCCCCAGGCTCCGCTATACCCAGCAGGAATACTTTAAGAGCGAAGAGGAAATGGCGAGCCTCTTCCCGGGACATCCCGAGGTTCTTTCCAATACTCTGGAAATTCTGGACAAGGTGGAATCGTTCGAAATCGACAGAGACCACGTACTTCCCAAGTTCGACATAGATCCCGAGTTCCTAAAAGGCATAGACAGCCATCTTGCAACCTACAAGGAAGTAATCGATGCCGGGAGGTACGACGAGAAAGGCCGGTATCGCGGAGACGATTTCTGCCATTCGGTCGCCTATCTGTGCCATCTTACCTATCAGGGGGCGAAAAACCGCTACGGAGACCTTTCGGAAGGGATAGCCTCCAAACTCGATTTCGAGCTTAAGACCATCTCCAGAATGGGTTTCCCGGACTACTTCCTCATTGTGCAGGATTTCATCGGATGGGCCCGGAAAAACGGTATTTCGGTAGGCCCCGGACGAGGCTCGGCGGCAGGCAGCATCGTATCCTATTGCCTTGGTATCACCAACCTCGATCCCGATAAATATCAGCTGCTGTTCGAGCGTTTCCTTAACCCGGAACGGATCAGTATGCCCGATATCGACGTGGACTTCGACGACGAGGGCCGCTACCGTGTCATACAGTATGTTCAGGAGCACTACGGAGCCGACCATATCTCTCACGTTGTAACCTTCGGTACAATGGCCGCAAAACTGGCCATAAAAGACGTGGCGCGAGTATGCCGCCTGCCTCTGGACCAGAGCGAGCGTCTTTCCAAAATGATTCCCGACCGTCCTTTCGACGTAAAGGAAGGCAAGGAGACCAAGACAGTAAAGCCCAACCTGAAGAACTGTGTCAAATACGTTCCGGACCTGAAACACGAATTCGAAGAGGGAGAGCCGCTTGTCCAGCAGGTGCTGCACTTCGCCCTGCAGCTGGAAGGATGCATCCGCCAGGTAGGCATCCACGCCTGCGCTATGATTATCGGCCGAGGCAATCTTACAGACTACATTCCCATTTCTATGGGTGTTGACAAGGCCACCGGCCAGGACGTATGGGTATCCCAGTACGAAGGCACAATGATAGAAGACGTAGGTATGCTCAAGATGGACTTCCTGGGCCTGCGCACGCTATCGATAATCAAGGAGTGCCTGCGTCTGGTAAAGAAGAACTACGGCAAGGACATCGACATAGAGGCTATCCCCATCGACGACCCGGCCGTATTCGAACTTTATGGCCGCGGCGACACCAAGAGCGTATTCCAGCTTGAATCCGGCGGAA
This sequence comes from Candidatus Cryptobacteroides fimicaballi, assembly GCA_018065485.1. Classification (GTDB taxonomy): domain Bacteria; phylum Bacteroidota; class Bacteroidia; order Bacteroidales; family UBA932; genus Cryptobacteroides; species Cryptobacteroides fimicaballi. Next base: position 26,981 of record JAGHTF010000052.1, read on the forward strand.
TGAAACAGCTTCTTACCCAGATGTCACCGGAGAATATCAGCGATATAATGGTCGCGATAGCACTGTACCGTCCGGGACCGATGGACGCCATACCAAAGATCCTCGAAAACCGTAAAAACAGGGCAAATATCAAATATAAGATCGACTGCCTGCCAGAGATACTTGACGAAACCTGCGGGTGCATCGTGTATCAGGAGCAGGTAATGCAGATATT
>JAGHTF010000040.1 GCA_018065485.1 Candidatus Cryptobacteroides fimicaballi
TTGATGCGTCCAGAGGAACTGTCCCGTGAATTCGAAGTTGCGGATGTAGGCCACAGGCTCGAGGAATGACCAGTCCACGGCGGCGAAAGGGAAAGCGTAGGCCGCGGTGATCTGAGAGTCCACGCTCCCCTGTTTCTCCAGTTTTGCAGTCCATCTGATGCCGTGAGTCCGCGCGATGCCGGGGAGATAGCCGTATAGGAATCCGTAATAGAGGGGAGTCAGATACTTTCCGCGGCTAAAATAACTGCTGAATCCGGCCTCGGCTCCTATTCCGAATCTGGGATAGATGCAGGCTTTCGGGACAGAGAGCATAGAATAACCCCTGACGCTTGCAGTAATGGTGTGCAAGGGTAGCGGTTGATTGTCTGATGAGAGAAAGCAGTCATTGTTCAGCCCAAGTTGTATCTGAGGTACAATACCTCTTTTCCATCCTCCCGAAGAGAACAGCAGGGGTACGTACATTCTTAACCCGGCATTGAACGAAGGTTTTCCCAGACTGCGTTTCTTGATTACGGTTTTGCCGTCTTTATCCTTTGACTCGAAATATTCGAAAGCATCGCTGTCGTTGACGTCGAAGCGGGCTTCAATGACGGGATACCAGCCGCTGTATGTAAAATTGCCGTGGAAGGAATTCCTCCAGCCGCTTGCAGGGTTCCAAGCGGAATAGCCCAGCATTCCCTGCATAGTGCTCAGATCGTTCTGGAACATGGCTGAGACTCCCAGTCCAGCCATTGACCTGAGGCTCTCCATACTGAGGTCGGCGATTCCGTCATATTTGAAATATATCGGAAGCCAGGAATGGAAACGGAACAGATGAGCCGCCTTGGAGTATTTCTCCGGAGCGCCGATAACGGGAGTCGCCGTCTTGTATTCAAGGCTGTCGGCCTGGGCATTGAGGTCGGAAGACATTCTGTCTGGTACGGGTTCGTCGAATTCGACCTCGCGTGAAGGAAGGTCCGCAACGGGTGTGGAGTACAAGGCATAATCTTTCGTGGACCCGGAGAGGAAATACAGGCTGTCCCCTTCGAATCTGTAGAATGTGCCACCGAATCTGGAAGACGTGTGCTGGCGTACAGTCCCGCCGGGCAGTATGGAATAGAGTTCGCGGGAACCGTTCCTGTCAGCGGTGAAGTAGATTCTTCCGTCTTTGCTGAAAAGGTCGCTGATGGTGTTGTGACGGGGTTTCAGGACGGGATTGAGTGAGGAGTCGTAAATACCGCAGCCCTCCTGGGTTACGGCAGAGAAGAAGAGTCTCCCTTCCATCCAGCAGAACTGAACGGCCTGCATACTGTCCGGAAGGGCAGTTCTCTGTTTTATCTTGCCGTCAAGTGCGTCCAGAATCACTATCCTGCAACCTCCTTCCGCAGGATATTCGGCAACGGCGATATTCCTTCCGTCAACCTTGGGATTGTAGTATCTGCAGTATCCCTTGGTCAGGGTGGCGGTCTTTCCGCTGGCATCCAGATATCTTATGGCCGATGAAGACTTGAGTTCCCATCTGGGGTCACGTATGATTTCGTTCCAGTAAAGACGCCGGAGAGAGTCGCTGTAAGTGAAGCCGGATGCGCTTGCAGAGCAGTAGGACAGTCTTTTCGTCCTTCCGCCCCTGTCTATTCGTACGATTTCCGATACTCTGTCCAGGCCGGAAAGTACTGCGACGAGGTCGGAGGAGTCGGTGACGGTAAGTTCTCTCAGGGCGGTGTAGCGTCGGGGTTCGGGAGAAAGGCGGTGCATCTCCATAAATGGTTTCCGGCTCTCTGCCGCTTCTGCCCATTCTGCCCTGCGTATTTCCGCAAGTTCCCTGAAAGTGTCTTTGAGATTCTTCCCCGATGCCTGGCGTATGGTTTTCTGAAGGTTGAACAGAGGCAGGGGCCATCCCGAGTTTACGTTGTTGAAATATCTTGCAGTGAACAGGGGGTCGCTGTACTCGCTTCTAATGCCGGCAATCAGGAAATATCCGGCTCTGTACTGGTCCGGGGTATAGTTCTTTATGGAACCGCGGCTCCATTTCCAATAGTCCCTGTAATCGCCTTCGGAGAAAGCGATGTCGTAATAGTTGAGGAAATACGAAGTATGGCCGCGTCCGAACCGGCTGAGTTCTGTCTCGGCAGCAACGGCATCTCCTTCCATAAATGTCTGACCGGGGTAGAGGGCTGACATCGCCCCTGCCCAGAGGTCTCCGCTCACCACTTTGAGCCATCGGTAAGGCCTTGCAGCTCCGAACTGCATCTGCGAGACGTGGCGGGATTCGTGGGCAGCAAGTTGTCTGTCATTCGGTCCGGGAAGCGGGGCGGTGGCGTCCGGTACCGTGAACAGTTCCATTCTTCTGGGAGCCCAGGTAACCATACCGTTGGAAAGTGCCACATAAGGGTGCAGAATTACGGGCATAGGCCTGCTGTAGGACTGGTTGGGCCTGTATCCGGAGCTGAGGCTCACTTTGTCCGCATAGGATTCCAGACATATGGCATAGGCCCTGGCCAGCGAATCCAGGCCGGAAGGATAGACTATCCTGTAGGTCCCGGGCGATATCTGGGACCATTTGAGGCTGCCCGGTTCGTTGCCCTGGGTGTACAGCTGGGCCTTTGCCTGGGAGCAGACAAGGGCAAGGACGGAAGTCAGGATTAGGACCGTTTTTCTC
>JAGHTF010000049.1 GCA_018065485.1 Candidatus Cryptobacteroides fimicaballi
ACCTCGGCAGCGCAGTTGCCGGAGCCATCACCAACGACGAGATGGAGCATATGCTCATTACCAACGTTGCCCAGGGAGGCGACAATCGGGAGACCGTACAGATCTACAGGACTTCATCCGTGAAGACAGCTCCCGAACTGTTCTACACCTTCGAGAATCCCATCGACGTGCCCATCGGACACAGGATAAAGGTTATGGGCGACGTCGAGAAGGATGCAGTCATTACCTTCACTGCAGAGGGTATCACCGGTGTGACGACAACTGCCAAGGGCGTTTACCTTACAGTTAAGAACGGTGCCGTTGTTTCTACCGACGTAGTTGATTTCTCTGCCGTTACCGGCGGATGGGGAGCCGCTCCCGTGAACATCGCAACCATCGTTCCCGCTTCTCTCGAACCCAAGCTCGACGGTTGGTTCTACGACTACTATGAGAGCAATGCCGATGCCGAGGGCAACTATCTGTTGCATTACTGCACAGCCGCCGGAGTCGACAACATTGTGGCCCGGATTGGTGACTGGTCTAACAACCCCAACTGCCTTGATTCCAAGCAGTTCAATAATTGCAGATATATGACTCTGCTGGTAGTGAGCCATTTCCCTATGTGGGGAGTAGGTCCCAGGCTCTATCTGTTCAACATCACTGACCCTACGGCCGCTGCTCTCGAAGCTTCGAAGGAGGAACTTCAGTGGTATCAGCAGGGTGCTGCCGGAGTTGCCGCCGGCGACGTTGTAATGGCGCCTTCGGCCGACGGATACAAACTGTACGTTTACTACTATGACCATAACTCTCAGGCAGTTGGAGCATACGTGGTTGATTGCATAAAGAGACAATGATAAAATCGAAAGTTATATTGACGGCCCTGCTGGCCGCATCGATGACCATTATGGGGATTTCCTGTCAGAAGCCTGCCAAGGAGATTCCCTCCTGGCCGTGGGTAGACCCCGTGCCTGTCCCCACACCTCCTCCGGGCCCGGATGAGCCTGAAGAGCCGGAGGAACCTGAGAAGCCCTTGTTTACGGGAAAACCCAGGTATGTATGGATTGATGCGTCGGCAAACTTCCGTTATTATGCGAACGACAAGGATGCGATTGCATCTGACCTCAAGAAAATCAAGGCAGTCGGCTTTACCGACGTTATTGTGGATGTAAGGCCTACCGAGGGCAGCGTGCTCTTCAATTCGAAGGTTTCGCCCCAAGTCAGAAGGCTTGCCGCCTGGGTCGACGGGAAATACAAGTTCGTTAACCGCACGGCCGACTTCGATTATCTGCAGACCTTCATAGATGCCGGGCATGAAGCAGGACTTCGCGTGAATGCGGCAATGAACACCTTTGTGTGCGGGTATGGCGGATATTACGGGCTGGAGAGCGAAGGTCCCATCTTCTCGGGAAACATCCCTGCGGAGTGGGCTACCGTTGTAAACGGGAAGGACGGGCTTGAGAGTTCGTTTTATGAAGGAGTTGAAGGCACGGTATTCATGAATCCGGCAAATCCCAAAGTCCGCGAGTATATGCTCGATCTGATTGGGGAACTTGCCTCTTACGACCTCGACGGAATCATACTCGACCGTTGCCGTTACGACGACACCGGCCTTCAGAGCGATTTCTCGCAGGAGTCGCGCACGGCGTTTGAGCAATATACCGGAAGCGCGGTTGCCAATTGGCCGTCCGATATCTTCAAGCCGGGGACAAGCAGTCTTCCAAGGACCTTGAACAGCGTGCAGAAGTCCTGGATGAGTTTCAGGGCCAAGGTAATCCACGACTTTGTGGAGGCCGCCGCAGGTGTGGTACACCAGACCAATCCCGAGGTCCGTTTCGGTTGCTATGTGGGAGCCTGGTACGACTCGTACTATTCTTCCGGAGTAAACTGGGCCAGCCCGGACTATAATGCCAGGAGCAGTTATTCCTGGGCCGATGCCGACTATTCCAAATACGGTTATGCCGACCACTGCGACTTTATGATGTTGGGCTGCTATGCCGGCACGGGCAGTGTCTATGGCAACGGAGAGTGGACTATGCAGGGCTTTGCCAAGTTAGGCAAGCAGAAAATAGGTTCCGGTACCGAGGTAGCGGGAGGCCCCGACGTAGGTAATTCCACCGGGTTCGAGAAAGGCGGGCAGAGTGCTGTGATTCCGAAGACAATCGATGCCTGTATCAATTCCTGCGACGGATATTTTGTGTTCGACCTGTGTCATATCAGAATGTATGACTACTGGACCGCGTTCAAGCAGGGTTTTGACGACTATCTTAAAACAGTAAAATAAAATTTTGATAACCAATTTTCTTATCAGTATGAAAAAAATTCTTTATTTGATGGCAGCGCTTGCAATTTTTGCAGTGTCCTGCACCAAGCCTGAGCCCGTAAAGCCCAGTCTTACTCTTTCAACACCCGACGACGTTACGGTTCCTACCGACGGTGGAATCCAG
>JAGHTF010000057.1 GCA_018065485.1 Candidatus Cryptobacteroides fimicaballi
CGCAATAAGAATGAGCGCAGCCCATCTGGCTGCAGGGTAGTCATTCAATAATTTCTGTACTTTTTCTGCCATTATTTCTTTGATTTATAATTACATTTTGAACTACGAAGTTACAAAAATAATCGTAACTTCGCGACCTATGTATGACTTGCTTGACAAGGTAAATTCACCTGCCGACATAAAAAGGTTCAGTAAGGATGAGCTGAAAAAGCTCTGCGCAGAGATCCGGGACTATATGGTACAATGTTGTTCCCGCAATCCCGGGCATCTCGCATCCAGTCTCGGGGCTGTAGAAATAATTACGGCGCTCCACTATGTCTACAACACACCTGATGACAAGATTGTCTTCGACGTCGGCCATCAGGCATATGCCCACAAGATCCTTACAGGAAGGCGCGAAGCTTTCACGGACATACGCACCAAAGGTGGACTGAGCGGTTTCCCGAAAAGGCAGGAAAGCCCTTACGACTGCTTTGGAGTCGGTCATTCTTCCACCTCCATTTCCGCGGCCTTTGGCATTGCAGAGGCTGTGAGGATGCAGGGAAGGAATGAAAAAGTCGTTGCCGTCATCGGAGACGGCGCACTCACAGGCGGTCTCGCTTTCGAAGGAATAAACAATGCAGGAGCCAGCAAATCTGACCTGCTGATTATCCTCAATGACAACAACCAGTCGATTGACGGAAATATCGGAGGGCTCCACAACCACCTCTTGAAGATGACCACCAACCCGGCATTCAACAGAATGAAGGAAAAAGTATGGAATTCAATGGGAGAGACATCTGCCCGCTCGTTTTTCCAAAGATGGTCAAGGTCATTCAAATCCTGGCTTGTAAAAAGAAGTGGAGGAGACTTGTTCGAGTCGCTTGGATTCAGGTATTTCGGTCCTGTGGACGGCAACAATATCGTCCAGCTTACCGAAACCCTTGAGAAACTCCGGGAGATGAACGGCCCGAGGGTATTGCACTGCATCACCAAGAAAGGCAAGGGTTATGCCCCGGCAGAAGCCGACCCGACCACCTGGCACGCTCCGGGGAGATTCAACCCTGAAACGGGTGAACGAATCAAGCAGAATTACGAAGTCGACCGTTATCAGGATGTGTTCGGCGAGGTCCTGCTTGAACTTGCAAGAAGAGATTCCCGTGTCGTTGGGATAACTCCCGCTATGGCAAGCGGATGCGGAATGAACCTGCTCGCCAAAGAAATGCCGGAGCGCTTCTTCGATGTCGGTATTGAAGAAGAGCATGCCGTGACTTTTGCCGCAGGTCTGGCAGTTGGTGGTATGAGACCTTTCTGTAACTTGTATTCTGCATTTTCACAGAGAGCATACGACCAGATCATTCACGATGTTGCCCTCCAGAAACTTCCGGTTGTCCTGTGTTTTGACAGGGCGGGGCTTGTCGGAGAAGACGGAGCCACACACCAGGGAGCCTTCGACCTTGCCGCCTATCGCAGCATTCCCGGAATCAGGATAATCGTTCCAAGAAATGAGGTCGAGCTAAAGAATGCAATGTATGCAGCATTAGAACAGGAAGACGGGCCTATTATAATAAGGTACCCGCGCGGGCGCGGAGAAGGAACCGGATGGAGATCTTCCGAAGCCATTATAGAAAAGTCTTACAGCGCCGAGA
>JAGHTF010000051.1 GCA_018065485.1 Candidatus Cryptobacteroides fimicaballi
CCGAGAATGCCACGGAAGTTAGGAGAGTTGTACTGGAAGTGGGGGTTCTGAGAGATTTTATCCCGGCGATTGTTCAGAAATATTGGGACTATATCTCGCCCGGGTCGGTTGCGCAAGGCTCTGTGATAGAGATTCGGGAGGTGAATGCTACTGCCGTGTGCGGAAAGTGCGGCAGTGAATACACAATAGGCAGGGAGAACATCCATAATGCCTGCTGCCCCTCGTGCGGGTACCGTTACGGAACATTGGTGTCCGGCGGCGAACTGCGCATTGTGGGAATAGAAATAGTAAGAAACAAAACCGAAGAATAATGGGACTTTACAATGATCTGTTAAAGAGAATCGACGAGCTGAGCTTTGGCTTTCCAAAATCGTTTGTAGGAGCAGATAAGATACTTATAAAGAAAATCTTCAACCCCGAGAACGCCAGGAATTTCCTGCTGATGTCGAAAGGTTACCAGACCGCAGGGGAGTATGCCATCAAGAACGGAATCACCGAAGAGGATGCCAGGCGGCGGCTGGACGCAATGGCCGAACGCGGGCTTATCCTCCGCCGCCACAGAGAGAGGGGCGACGAATACGGGCAGCATCCGTTCGTAATGGGATTCCTCGAATGGCAGGGGAACAGAGCTGCCGAAAACAAGACCTGGCTCTACGCCACTTCCATATATATGATATCGTCTAATTTCGGCTACCGGATGAGCCAGACTATGCCGTTCTACCGGACTCTTCCGCACCATAAGGAATTTGTGGAAGGGTCGGTAATCAAGCCCTACGACGACATCGAGGCTCTGCTGGACAAACATCACCGTTTTGCGGTTGCCGTGTGTATGTGCAGGCTGATGGATAAAATGAAACCAAACAATCCCTGCCATCATCCGCTGGAAACCTGTATTGAAACCGACGATTATGCCGACTTCTACATCGAGACCGGTATCGGGCGCGAAATTACCAGGGAAGAAGCTCTGGCAATCCTGAGGGAGGGGGAGAAGGACGGACGAATAATCCAGGCCACCAACTCGCAGGAGGGCGAGAACTTCTGTTCCTGCTGCGCCTGCGGTTGCGGAATGCTCTACCTTAAGAAGCAGTATCCTGGCCCGTCGGCCGCAATGTGGAGCAATCATTTCAGCGTCATAGATTACGACAAGTGCATCGGTTGCGGCAAATGCGAGACCCGCTGCACCTTCGGATACATTAAGAAGGAAAAAAAGACGGGGAAGGTTTGTGTAGATACTGCAGCCTGCCTCGGATGCGGCCTGTGCGTGTCGACCTGCCCTACCGGAGCTATCCGCCTTCACCAGAAGAGCGAAGACAAACTGTACACTCCTCCCGTAACTTACGACGATGCTATGGAAATTTGGGAGGCCGAAACAAAGAAAGATTATAAGCACTTCAAATAGAAATAATTATGGATGAAGTCAAGATTATCGAAATAAAGAAGAGTATATTCGAGGATAATGACAGGGACGCCGACAAACTCAGGGAGGAACTGAAAGAGAAAGGCGTTTTTCTGTTGAACCTGATGTCGTCGCCCGGAAGCGGCAAGACCACGACCCTTATAAGCGCAATCAACCTCTTGAAAGATAAGTTGCGCATTGCGGTGATGGAGGCCGATATCGACAGCGACGTGGATGCGAAAAAGATTAAGGAGGCTACCGGAATAGATACTATACAGCTGCATACCGGGGGGATGTGCCATCTGGACGCGGAAATGACTCGTCAGGGCCTGGACAACCTGCCCGTCGCGGAAACGGACCTTGTGATACTTGAGAATGTGGGCAACCTGGTCTGCCCCGCGGAATTCGATACCGGCAGTTGTAAAAACGTTATGATTTTAAGCGTTCCCGAGGGCCACGACAAGCCCTTGAAGTATCCGCTTATGTTCTCGATATGCGATGTGGTGCTTGTCAACAAAATCGACGTGGCCCCGTATTTCGACTTTGACCTGCAGGAAGGCATAGCGAATATCCATATGCGTAATCCGCAGGCAAAGGTCTTCCCGATATGCGCCAAAACCGGTGAGGGCGTGGAAGTTTTCACCGAGTGGCTGCTGTCTCAAGTTACGGAATGGAAGAAACAATAACCAAAAAATATCGAAAATGTCTTGTTTTTTAGTACCCCTTGCGCAGGCTGTCGCAACCTCTGTCTGCCGCAAAACCATTAAGAGTTCAAACGGATCAGTATGGGTGCGGCAACTTCCCACTCTCGAGAAGATGCTTTGGGGCGGCTCTCTGGTGCTCATCGTGGACCATATCGCTCACGGCGAACTGTTCACTTTCAATTTAATGGAACTGCTTAAGGTAGGCGTGCCTATGTCACTGGTCGTGACTCTGGTATGGGCTATTATTGTGCTTGTCAAGTCTCCGGCGCTCAAGCGTCAGCGTCGCTAAACTTTCTTAAGAAAATATAGGATGAAACGCTCTCTTTTGTTTATTCTGCTCGCGCTCATTTCATTTGCGGGAGCGGCTTCCGAGTCTAAGGAATCCTGGATTCGTATCAATCAGGTAGGATATCTGCCCAATGACGTAAAAGTTGCCGTGATCATTTCAACCGGCAATGCCAAGGGTGATTTCAAAGTATTTGACAATTCGACCGGCAAACTCGTGCTCAAAGGCAAGGGGCGCAGGGCCGACGCTTCCAAGTGGGCGCTTTCATCGGCCTGGAGGCTGGATTTCTCTCAGATTAAAACTCCAGGTGAGTACTATATTGTATGCGACGGGGTAAAATCTCCGCTCATTCATATAGATTCCCACTGCTATGACGGGCTTGCCGACCGTCTGCTGGAATATATGAGACAGCAGCGCTGTGGCGACAATCCTCTGACCGACAAGCCCTGCCATCAGCACGACGGATATATTATCTATCATCCTACAAAATCCGGGGCATACATAGATGTACGCGGGGGCTGGCACGACGCCAATGACCGCCTGCAGTACGTTACTACCACCGCCACTTCCATCTACCATATGGCTTTTGCCTACAAGTACACGAAGGACAAGAGTATCTTTAAGGATGAGTTCAATGCTCGCGGGCGGGCTGGAAGCAACGGTATCCCCGACATTCTCGACGAAATTATGTGGGGCCTGGATTGGCTGGACAGGATGAACCCTGCCCCCGGGGAGTATTACTATCAGCTGGGCGATGACCGCGACCATACCGGGAGTGAGGCCAAGGTCGACTACGGATACGGTCCCGGACAGGGGCGTCCGGTCTATTTCGTGACGGGTGAGCCGCAGGTGGCCGACAAGCGGATAGGCAAGGTTAACCGTACTACCGGGGTCTCATCGGCCGCAGGCAAATTCGCTTCGACCTTTGCGCTGGGCGCCGATGTGCTGGCTCCTTTCTATCCCGAGTTTTCTGCAAAGATTGCAGCGAAGGTTGAACCGGCCTACAAGTTTGCGCTGGAGAAACCGGGCAATACTCAGACGGCCTGCGTTGTTTCTCCCTACTTCTATGAAGAGGATACCTGGGTCGATGATATCGAGCTGGCTGCAGCAACCCTTTACGCTCAGAACGGGCAGGAATACTGGAAGAAGCAGGCGTCCTACTGGGGCGAGCTGGAACCCGTTTCTCCCTGGATGGAGAGGGGACGCGGCCACGGTAAGGAATATCATCATTATCAGTGGTATCCTTTCATCAATCTGGGACATTTCCTGCTCGCTTCCAGCGACGATGCCGACCTCAAGGCCGAATTCGGAGGATATATGCGTGCGGGGCTGGAAGATATGCGTACCCGTGCCGGGGATGATCCGTTCCTGCACGGAATTCCCTACCTGTGGTGTTCCAACAACCTTACCTCGGCAGCCATAACCCACGCGCAGTTATACCGCCGTGCCACAGGAGATGAATCTTTCCTGGAGATGGAGACGGCCAACCGGGACTGGCTGCTGGGATGCAACCCCTGGGGTTCGACAATGATCAGCGGATTCCCCGAAAAGTTAGAAGAGGGATATCATTCTCCGAGCCAATGCAGTGCAGCGTTCCGCAAGGTTGCGGGAGGTCTTGTCGACGGTCCCATCTACACGGCACTTTTCCTGGACCGAATCGGTGTCCACCTTACCAGAGAAGACCCGTTTGCCACCTTTAATAAAGGTGTTGCGGTATATCACGACGATCGCGGAGATTATTCCAGCAACGAGCCTACGATAGACGGAACGGCCAGCCTGTTCTACTATTTCGCCGCTATGGAAGAGGCCGGGCGCAGATAATACTTATTTGTAGCGTTTTACCCTCCAGTCATTGATAACGCCTTTCCAGTTGAGACCAAAGGCGAAATCGTAGATGTTCCCGTCGGTGTCGACGTGACATTCCATATCGCGTGGTACGTCCTCGCACTGTTCTTCTACGGTTTTCATATTTGCAGGCAGCTGCAGAGGCAGGAGTCCGCTTGGCTCGACTTTTCCGGAAATGATGTCCAACAGTGCATTGTTGCATACCCCGAAGTTAATGAGTATGGCGTCGCTGGATGGCTCGAATTCCGAAGGAACGAACGGACGCTCGGTCGCTATTACGACGATGACGGGTTTCTCACCCATCCGGCGCTTTGTTTCGCAGACGAGCTGCATATCTCCGATATTGGATGTTTCCTCGGTGATGCCTCGGTACGAGCGGTTTGCGCTCTTCTCTGAAGGATCTCCGCCTCCAATGCTCTCTGCCCTTGCATATTCGGCAGTGTAGGGCCCGTACTGAAGACTGATGGGCATATAGTGGCCTTCGTCCTCGCCGGGTCCCGGCATCCGGTAGCCCCAATGCCCGATAGGCGTCTTGATGGATACCAGCGCGAAATCCGCTTCCTGCGGCGTGTCTACAACCTCGAAGTACTTGCTCAGCAGTTCATTGCCGAAAGGATATTCTTCATAGGCGGGTACCGGATTCTGCCAATGGGTGATACCGGCGGCAACCCTGCGCAACGGCTGGTAGACTTTGGCTTTCGCCTTTTGCGGAAGCGCGTCCTGATGGTTCTTGATCATCACGATCGATTTGAGCTGGGCTTCATATCCGGCGGCGACGAATTCCTTGCATCCCACCACTTCGGCAGCTCTGGCCGGGTCTACGTAGGGATTCTCGAAATTGCCCACGCGGAATATGTTCAGGAGAAGTCTTGTGGCCGACAGTTCGAAGCGCTCTCTGGCGCTCTCGCGGCCGTATTTGCCAGCCCAGAGCTCATAGGCTTCAAGGCTCAGCTTGTTGTTGGAGGCGCCTCCGAGCTGGTCTACACCTGCTTCAAAGCACTTTAGGCGGCGTTCTGCGAGGGAGAGGGACTCTACGCCCCAGGGTTTCCCTTCGTGAATATAGACTTTGCGGTATGAGCCGACAATACCCCAGTCCGTGCATACGACTCCTTCGTACCGGTATTTGTCGCGCAGGAGTTCCTGTATGATATAGTGGCTGAATCCGTTGCCGACATTTTCTCCGCTGGGATCCTGTCCGTACGAAATCGTGTAATACGGCATAACGGCCGATGCCATACCGGTGCCGCCTTTGAGCTTGAATGCACCGTCTACGAAAGGTATCAGCTGTTTCTCGAAATTATTTCCCGGATATACGGCGTATTTGCCGATGCCGAAATGGGCGTCCCTGCCGGCTTCTCCGGTACCGCCGCCCGGCCAGTGCTTCACCATACAGTTAACCGAAGCACCGCCCCAGCCGTCCCTGCTGCCGGGAGTAGTCTGCATAGCGTCGCAGTATTCGCGTACCAGATCCCTGTTGAGCGCAGGGTCCTCGCTGAAAGTGCCGTAGAAGCGTCTCCAACGCGGATCGGTAGAAAGGTCTGCCTGCGGAGAAAGAGCTGTAGTTATGCCGAGTGCGCGATATTCTGCCGACACTACCTCGCCGTGTTTTTTCATCAGGGCAGGATCGAATGTGGCGGCCATACCGACCTCCCTCGGCCAAAGTGAAATTTTGGACGTTCCGTCCGGGTCGAATTCACCGTCGGGCTCCGGCTTGTAGTTGTTGACGTTGGCCGAGCCGTTGGTATAGTTTCTGGGGTCGCTGCTGTTGTTCGAAGGAACGCCGAAAGGTTCCGCTTCGCAGAATGCCTGCACCGCATTGGACCAGGCGGCACCCGTGGCGGCATCCTTTACGTTCCTTATGAGCATATGGCGGATGTATTCTTCTTCAAGAAAGCCGATATGCTTGTCTGTGGGGACTGCACTGTTCACATCGACTGCCGAAGAGTACAGCATAAGGCCGCAGATTCGTTCTACCGGCAGTTTGGAGGCGAGGTCCCTCGCTCTTTTTTCCGCCGGCAGTCGCCAATCTTCATAATCGTCCAGAATGCCGTTCCGGTTCAAGTCCTTGAATGCGTATCCGTCTGCATTGATTATGGGCGCGCTGGTATATCCCAGGTCAGGACCTTTGGTCTGGTGGATGAGAGTGTAGCCGTCCTTTTTCTCGTAGCTGATCTCGTTGTTGCAGGATACTGCTGCCAGGAGCAGTATGGCTGATATTGGGAATGTCCTTTTCATATCCGCAATATACTCATATTTTGACGAAATGCACACTGGTCTTTCATTATTGTTATAGGAAAACGTTATATTTGCCGGTATGAACGTTAAGCGTATTTGTCTATTGTTGATTGTGCTCGGCACGGTGTTGGCCGGCTGTTCCGTGAAACCCGAGCCGTACCCGCTGCCTCCGCAGGGATATGCCGAGTTGATGGATGCCTATCGCGGTGCTCAGCGTTGGACCGCCGTGAGCAGGGGTGGGGAGATGCTGACCATCGAATTCTACAAATGGAAAACGGTGAGTTTCAACTGCTCTTCGTTTGTGGTTGAGGACTGTACCACAACAGAGCCGGGGATCGTGGGTCTCGGACAGGACGACAGGTGGATGGTAAGGGGCGAGAGTACCGGAATACGGAAAACGGACCCTCAGGACAAGTCCATAGATGTTCCCGTATATATTTATTGGACTGAAAAGAGCCTTACCGTATGTAGCAGCAGCGGTGAAAGAATGTCCTTCGCGTATGTGAATCCCGAGTTCGAGGCAAGACTTCCTATGGTGAACATCACTACAGAGGGCGGTAAATCCATTACCAGCAAGGAAGACTACGTAAACGGGAAACTGTCGATAATAAACCCGGACAACAAATACGGTTTTGCGGACGGCTTCTCCGCCGATATGAAAATCCGCGGCCGGGGCAACAGTACCTGGGGTATGCCCAAGAAGCCCTGGAAGATAAAGTTCAATGAGAAACAGTGCCTGTTCAATATGTCCACGGACAAGGAATGGTGTCTCCTCGCCAACTATACCGACAAAACCTATGTGCGCAACATTGTGGCAATGGAACTGTCCAGAATCTGCGGGTTCAAATGGACCCCCGGGATGGTTAGCGTAGAGGTGACCCTGAACGGGAAATATCAGGGGATATATTCTTTCGGAGAGCACAAGAAGGTGTCGAAGGAACGGGTGAACATAGACACCGAAAACGGAGATATCCTGTTCGAGATAGAGGAACAGATGGACGAACCCGTGTGCTGGTGGACGGAACTTGATGTACCTATGATGTTCTCCGATCCTTCGGAACCGTCGCAGGAACAGATATCTCAGTCCAAAAAATTTGTAAAGGACTTTGAAACCGCACTCAAGGCCGAAGACTACGGAGCTCTGGAGAAATATGCCGACCTTGAATCGTTTGCAAACAACTTCATAATACAGGAACTTACCAAGAACATAGACGGAAACCTGAGAAAAAGCTCGTTCATTACATTGGAGAAGGGAGGACGGATGGAAATGTATCACGTCTGGGACTTCGATTTGTCGCAGGGTAATGCCGACTATTACGGGAATCCTCCCGGAAAAGGCCCTCAGGGCTGGTGGGTGAAGGATTTCGGAGCCCGAGGCAAGAATACCGGATGGTATTGGCGGCTGTTCAAACTCGAGGAATTCCGCAAATTGGTGAAAGAACGCTGGAATAAGCTGTATCCGGAATTTCAGAAGATACCCGATTACATCGACCGGCAGAGCCGGATAATAGGGGAAGAAGCTATTGCCAGGGACGAGAAAGCCTGGCCGTACAGCCAGTACCGTTCGCAGGACTGGTGGAACGCATCCCACACTTTCACTACTTACGATGCCGAACTCGACTATTATAAGAAATTCTATTCGGAACGGCTGGAGTGGATGAACAATTCAATTAACGCATTGTAGATTTATGCTTCGGAAAACCTTGCTGGTTCTGTATCTTCTTGCCAGTCTCGGTATGCTCAATGCCGCGGCTGAAAAGTATTCGCGCGAGGATGACCTTGAGAGGTTGGACCGGGCGATAGAGAAAAAAGGCGTTCTATATTACCCTGAACCTGGCCTGGGGTGGCGATTGGGGAGGAATGTGGGGAGTTGACGAGGGTGCTCTTCCCGCCACAATGCTTGTAGATTACGTGAGAGTATTTCAAAAGAAAAAATAACGATGAAGAAATCAGTTTTTATTGCAGTCGCCGCCGTTGCCGTTCTGGTAATGGGCTGCACCCCCAAAGGGAATTCTCCGTACGAGTCCGAAATCCGTACAAAATTGGCTGAAATGACTCTGGAAGAGAAGGCCGGGCAGATGATTCAGATTAACATCGACGTAATTATGGATCCTGTCACTAAGGAGATTGACCGGGAAAAACTCGACTACATTATTGGGAAATACAAGGTCGGGTCCCTGCTCAATGTTTACGGGAACCACGCTCCCACCGCGCAGTGGATGGGTAACGTAATGGAAACCATACAGGCCAAGTCTATGGAGTCCATCGGGATACCCTGCATCTACGGGTTGGATATGATTCACGGAGCATCTTATCTGGACGGAGGAACCTTCTTCCCTCAGGAAGTTAACCTTGCCGCAACCTTCAACCCGGAGCATGCGCGCAATATGGGCCGGATACTCGCTTATGAGACTCGCTCTATGCAGGTTCCCTGGGTGTTCTCTCCGGTTATGGACCTTGGACGCGATCCCCGATGGCCGCGTCAGTGGGAGAGCTGGGGAGAAGACCCTTACGTTCAGACCGTTATGTCCGAGGTTGAGACCAGAGCTATCCAGGGGGACGACTTCAATAAGGTTGGATTTGAGAACGCCGCTGTCTCATTGAAACACTATATGGGATACGGAGTTCCTGCTTCGGGAAAGGACCGTACTCCGGCCTTTATTCCCGACTATGAGCTCAGGGAGCGTTA
>JAGHTF010000011.1 GCA_018065485.1 Candidatus Cryptobacteroides fimicaballi
GGGTTTTCTTGAATTCAATAAAATGATCCTCGAAAACCTGGATAGTCCGTATGTATTCCTTTTTCATTGTTGCAAAGTTAACGAATTAGTGAACATTTCCAAAATTTTAATCAACTTTTCTTCAAGGAAAAAGTACATCGGTAGAGGAATGACGTGCGTACGTTGTGATTCATCCGTTTGTGCGGATGAACGTTTGCGCAATACGCGAGTCAAAGACTCTCATATTATCATTATATTTGCAGAGCTTCCTTCTCTTTGCAGATGGGGCATTACTACAAATTGTTCGAAAGTTTAGTTGCAACTTAACTATTTTATGTCTAAATTCGCACTCCAGAGTATAGAGGCCGTTCAAGGTAAACAGACTTTCGAGAAGCTCTTAGTCAATGGAGTTGCCCCGTTTGACACTTTTGAACAAGAGCTGGAAGGACAGGATAAAAGGAGTCTTGAAAAGATATATTTTTATATGAATGAGGTGGCAAACAACAGAACGCTACCCAGCACTAAATTCAAAGACGTCACCCCGGAAAAAGAAAAGATTAAAGAATACGAATTTAAGGATGGTGATTTAAGGGTTTACTGCATTTCCAAATTTAAAGGAAAAATAATCATTATGGGAGGGTATAAGAACAGACAGAAGAAAGATTATCGTACCTTCCGTTCGCTGAAAGAACAATATTTAAGTCAAGAAAACAATAATACAACAAACCATGAAACGAGCAGAACTCCTAAAAAGTGAAGGCTATTGGATAGCTAAACTTCAGACTGATCTCTATAGAGAGCTTGTTTCTTTTATGGAGAGAACCCATAAAAACAGCACCCAACTTGCTCAATATCTCGGATGTAGCAAGGGGTATGTTTCACAACTTCTTAATGGTAATTTTGACCATAAACTAAGCAAACTCGTAGAACTCTCTCTTGCGATAGGAAAAGTTCCAATCCTTGAGTATAAAGATGTTTCAGATTATGTGTTAGAGAATGACACAACTTATTCTTCTATATTAACAGCCTCTGCTCCATCTTCCAAATCACCTATGCCTGTCAGTTATTACACAATGCATAGCCCTTCATATCGTATTGCAGCATGATCCAGTCTATTCCATATTGCATATCGCGAATCGAGACCGTTCAATTTGCTCTTTTCCCTGACAATTTTCAAAATGGACAGGCAGTTAGAGTTAATACAAATTGCGGGTATAATGTTCGCTCTGATGTTCAGCAAGTCAGAAATATAGTAACTGTTAATTACCTGCAAGAGGATAAACTTCTTATGGTTGCTGAACTTGCCTGTTATTACGATATTGCTCCAGAAGGCGTTGAGTCCATAAAAGCAGAAGGAAAGATACCTGTAGATTTTCTTAGATATATGGGGGCAATTTCAGTGGGTACAATCCGAGGCCTTATACATGCAAAAACCGAAGGAACCGTTCTTAATCCTGTTGTTTTACCTCCGGTGAACCTTGAGGAGGCGATACAGAATGATATGTCCCTTTCTATTTTGCAGGAACTACAATCTTCTGAATAAGTCCCTGTGCTCCGTCGGCAGAGTAGATTACAAGAGCATCGCCCTCCTGCTCAAGCAGAATGCAGGTTGAGGGTTTTGTCATATATAGACCCTCAAGACCTTCACCAAGGATATTGACAGATGTGATAGGAGCCATTGAGGTTGCATCAAATATCGTAAGCACTGAAGGCATCGCCCTCTCTGGGAAAAAAGCCATATTGTTGATGGCAACAATAGGTTTGCTCCCCAAAAGACCGGGCTTGATGCAGGTTACTCCATTTGCCCAATCTCCGATTGTTGCAAGAGTTGTCGATGTCCCTCCTACTATATGTCGAAGGGTGTAGGTTCCGTCATAACCGTCATAGAGGAATCCGTCGGCCGCGCTTGTTCCGAGAGGAACAAATGCCACATTGTTGGGAGCCCAGATTACACCATCAGTTGGAATCTCAACATATTTAGTCTCGCTGGCCTGACCGTCCTTGATTTCCCAATATGCTCCGTTTGCGGGAATTCTACCATCCACCTGTCCTGTAAAGAATGCGGTAACAATACCGTCCTTCAGGACATTTCCCCTTGCAGAGAAGTGACCGAGTCCATATCCGGAATAATCGAAATATGCGTGAATGAGCGTAGCGGGCTCAACTTCCTGATCAACAGGTGTGTCTCCGGGAATTACATATACATCGAATGCCTGCTCGTATGCAGTGGGAGTTACCATAATGAAGTTGCCGGCATCGTCATTCAGAACTTCGGAATATGTGATTGTACCGTCTCCAAGTACAGGTCCTACGAATTGTACGGCTCCGCTTTCGGGATCAAACATTGCAAGATTTGCTCCGTCATAAAGCACATACTGGCCAGCACCCTTGGCTATTGAGAGCTGAGTACCGGATTTGAACTGTTCGGGCAGAGTTGTCTCCCAGCTGATGCTGGTAAGACCTTCCTGATGGAAGTAAACCCTCTCTACGTGATCCATATATTCACCGGTAGGCTCGCCGGCATCATTAAGAACCTCATCCTGAATTGCAGGAACGGTGAACTTGATATATGACGTACGAGCATCATAGCCTTCGTTGGCATCGATGACAACCTTCACAATCTTGCCGTCAGATGCAAGAGTTACATGCTGATAAGGGTAGGGACCGTCGGAATAATCCTTTATCGTCCATTCTACATTTGACTTTACTATAAATTGAAACTCTCCACCTCCAGCATCCACAGAATAGTTACTTTGACCGTCAATAACAAAATATGGTTCATTTTCCTTCACCGTGACGCTGCAGGTGGCGGTGTAGCCGCCGTCGGTTGTTGTGACCGTGATGGTGGCAGAGCCGGCCTTCACGGCTGTCACTTTGCCGCTTTGGTCAACCGTAGCAACACCCGTGTTGCTGCTGGACCAACTTACACTCTTGTCCGGAGCGTTGGATGGAGTTACCGTTGCATTGAGAGTTGATATCGCATCGACTTCCAAACTGAGACTTGTCTTGCTAAGGCTTACCCCAGCCACGCTTACCCTGTCGCCATAGACGGGACGGGCAGATCGCCCGCTGTCCCGACAGCTGTAGCCCCAGTAGACATTACCCGAACTGAAGCCCGCGTCGAACGCGTAGTTCGGGGTGACCGTATTGAGCGACGAAGACCAGTAGATGCCGCTTGAACCGACAGAGTTCAGGAAGTCGCTGCCGCGATAACCCGCCGCGGGCAAGAATATGGACTTGCTGGTGTAACCTGATTTCTTACTCGTGACTTTGTATCCGTTCACTCCGTTCTGTGTCGTCCACGTCCAGGTGCAGTTCTCCCTCAACTCTGTCCATTCGGCTTCCGTCGGCATTCTCCATTTGCCTCCCAATTTGACGTGGGCAACGTCATCACTAGGATCAAGAACCGTCTTGTTGTCGGGATTGCCACTACCGGACCAATAGGATGATTTATTTGAAGGAATGTATTTGGTCCAACCTGTATCTTCATTCGAACCTGTATGGTAGGGACAATTGTTCCAATTAAGATTTATGCTTGTGCTTGTAACATCCTCTAACCCTGCCCACTGGTAATAACCGCCATATTCCTCCGGCTTGGAAGCACCTATATTGAAAGATGCCCACTTTACACTCAATCCAAGATCAACAGCCTCGGGGACAACAGGGCCAGCAGACTTCACCGTGACACTGCAGGTTGCCTTATAGCCGCCGTCCATTGTCGTGACCGTGATGGTAGCGCTGCCCTCTTTCACCGCAGTCACTTTACCTTCCTGGTCAATCGTAGCAATCGATTCGTTGTCGCTGGACCAAGTTATTTTTTTGCTGGTGGCATCATCCGGATAGAAAATGGCTGTCAATGATTCCGTTTCCCCCTTTCCCAGTATCAAAGAGGTCTTGTCTATGGAAAGTCCGGTGATAGGGACCAATGTACCAAGATCGAGTATGGTGTTGGCCTTGATGGTAAGCGATACGCTCCTGCTGATAACTCCAATGAGCTGATTGGAAGTACCATAAAGAGAAACTGCAAAACCTTTTGAAAGGGTTACGGGGAGGGTTGAGATGTAGAATGTTCCCGGACCGGAAACAGACACCGATATTTCACTGCCTCCTCCGTCTACGAACGATGCTATAGGGCTGGAGTTTTTAGTAGAAACCGATATTCTTCCACCCCCGTGAATTTTCTCCCCATTATTTGCACTGATAACAACTTTTCTGACATTTGTCTTATTTATGGAAAATTTGATAAGGCTGGTGACATTTCGAAACTGAAGCGTTCCCGAAGTTATTTTTTCGGTCTTGGCAACAGAGATATGAGCATCCTCGAAAGCTCCTGTCTGCTCTGCACAAATTGCATCTGAAAGAATAAAACCCGATGCTGAATTATCGGAGGCCGTACCGCCTCCATAGACTGCAACAAGATACTCATCATCTATTCCAACCTCCGCCTTGATTTTCTCGGTATGCCCGGAAGCGGCAACAGTATGGGTTCCGATTCTGCCATTGTCACTGGACCAATATTGAATAATGTCTCCTTTGGTCCAATCAACCTTACCGGAGCCCTTGTCCTCTGTCTTAGTTCCGCCGGATATGGTCGCGCTATACTGACGGAAAATCATTCCATCAACCGGAGACGGCAATTCCTTGACACATCCCAAGAAAAGGAATACGGAAAGAATTGCAAATACTATAGATGCTTTATTTTTTTTCATTTTTACCACTCGATTACTTCTTCGTCATAATCTTCATTCCCACCATCTTCATCCTCAACTCTCTTCTTCACCGTTACGTTGCAGGTGGCGGTGTAGCCGCCGTCAGTTGTTGTGACCGTGATGGTGGCAGAGCCGGCCTTCACGGCTGTCACTTTGCCGCTTTGGTCAACCGTTGCGACGCTCGTGTTGCTACTGGACCAGTTTACACTCTTGTCGGTGGCATCGGAAGGCTTGACCGATGCGGATAGAGTATAATTATCCCCTTCGGTTATGGTTATTGAAGTCTTATTTAACTCGACACCAGACACATAAATAGGCAATGTTGTGAATGTTATCTCCTCTCCATAACCGATACCCACTTTATTCTTGGCGTAAGCTCGTACATAATAAGTGGTTACGGGTTTCAATCCGGAAAGAGTACAAGAGAAAGGTTCAGAGCCTGACCCTGCAGACTTCGAATAAGTTTTCTCAACATCGGGGTTGTGAGAAGTACCCCAAACTACACCCTTACCTGTAATTTCAGAGCCTTTTGAAATTATATCATATCCTCCGCATACAGCGCTTGAAGACTCGATTTGAGTTGGAGAAGATGTTTTGATTTCAGGAGCGGAAATTACTACAAATGAGCAAGCCTGGCTATACACCACATTTTCCCCTTCCCTGGCATACGAACACACAAAATATTCCTGTCCTACCTTCAATCCGGTTATTGTTACAGTATGAGTGCCCGTGGAACTGCCTGCAGAAATATGATCGTGTTCTATGGACAGACTGCTCTTGTCTGTGCCATAGCACACTCCGCATTCGCTCAAGGAAACACCCCACACAGCAGTTACGCTGAACTCCACAACAGCCTCGTCACCTATGCCAGACTTGAAGTCAGGAACCGTGGCGCTTACATAAGTAGAAAAAGGCTTGACCGTATATGATGTCACAGATGACGTTATTTCTATACGGCCATTCGACGCGTATGCCTTGCAATACCATTTGCCGTCGTAGTTATTGAGCATCCTTGCATACGTGAACTTCCCAGTCTTGTCTATGCCTGTTGCCTTCACCTTCTCACTGGTCGCGAACGTCTCATCCAGCGACAGGTAAAATCCGCAGTCTTCCTTTGTAATACCTCCGGAAAGACTCGCTCCAAACGTAACTTCCAGGCTTTCTTTCGACCCGGTGGTTTCCATTATCGTCAAAGTCGGCGCCTTGATATCCTCTCCGTATGGGTCGGGACCCATATTCACACAGGATGCCAGTGCCACAGCAAAAAGAACATTCACAACAAACAATCTGCTTCTCATACTGCCATTCCTTTAAAACATTATTCCCACACCTACTTCTGCCTCGGTATATTTTAACATCGTATTGCTTACACCGGCGCTCACCGCTACCTTGCCGAATTTCAGAACAACTCCCGCATCAAACGACAGACCCTTTGTTGAGCGATCGGTCACAATCGCCCATTCCCCGCCTATGTCTTTCAGGTACAAGCTACGGTTCCCATATCCCAGCCCCAGATAAGGATAGAGCCATCTGGCGGCACGTACCATAGTTCCCGCCGTAATGTTCAGGCGTGACGTCTGACTCTCTCCCGTTCCCCAAAACCGGCCTTCGCTCGTAGAATATTCGTATGCCGCTGACGGAAACCGGAAGTCGGAACGGAACTTGGCATACCAACCCCACTTGTTTACCATACCAACCATCGCTCCGTATGTGACAGACGGTGCCACAGACACCTGGCCGGTAACCAGTATATTCCTTTCTACGACATCCTTCCTCTTCACTTCGACTTTGAAGGAAAGCTGTTTCCCGTCCAGCTTTTCCATATCCTGTGAAAAATCGTACTGGATTGTCTTTGTACCGGAGACCTTCACCTTCCCAAAGTCTCCACTGAGATGCTTCTTTTCCACTGCACAGAAAGTCTGCCCTGCATCGGTGCTGAGCATAAATGCAATGTCGCAAGAGCGCAGGTCACTTCCCAAAGATATGTCGTAGGTCACAACGAAGGTTGTTTTCTCGCGGGACACCTGCACATTCGACAGCGTTACCTCGTCGTCCGGATTGTTTGCCGCAAATAAGGGCATCGCGGCAAGAGCTATGGTGAACAATAATAGTATCTTCTTCATTATCTTATTCTCTCTATAATCATATCTCCATTACCGAAAAATTCCGGGGTCTGCGCCCCACCCCTGATTTTCGCAGCTTCCGATGAAACTTTTTTCGTAACGAATTTCACAAGTTCATCCATAGTAATGGAGCCATTGTCATCTTCATCGGCATCTCCTTGGAGCCCGATAGTAAGGAAGTATGTAAAAAGTCCTGATTGCGACTGGTCATAACCCAGGGAAGTTTGCTCTCCGGTAGAAGAGGTGAAGAGCCTGAACTCTGGATTAATCTCCCAAGGACGTTGAGAAATAAACTGGTTGGAGATGCGCACCCCCTTTGTCCCGGAAATATTTTCGGCGGCAAGTGACGCTGTCTGACGGGAAGACCCACTGAAGCAGGCATCCAGAATAACCGTAACCGATTTTGCTCCAAGAGAATTCAAATCGGCATACAACCTGTTTACACTATATCCTCTGTCACTTATAAGCTCCTTTCTGGCATCGTACGGGAACAGAAATACATCCGGTTTGCCTTCGGTGTCATAGTCGGGAATTCCGTGCCCGGAATAGAAAACAAACACGTCGGTTTTCCCGGGAATTACAACCTGTTTCAAATAACCGTAGCGGGAATCGAAGCAATCGCTCAGGGCCGCCCCGGTAACCTTTTCATTCACAAGAACCTTGACATCGTTTATACCCATTGAAGTAGTAAGGTATTTGGCCATAAGCTGGGCATCGCGCGCTGCATAGGGAGCGGGAGCAACCCCGTAGGAATTCTTTTCGGCGCCTATCACAATGGCAACTGCGTCTTCGTATAAAGGCAGGCCAACCGGTGCCTGGCTAATATCACGTATGTTGGAAGTAATTCTGTTCGACTGGGAATATACCCTTGTCTGCTGCATAGCAAGCAGTCCTGCACGGTCTCCCTTTATATCCACAATCTTGGGAACGTCCGGTACTTTATCCAAAGATATAGGAATCTGCGCCGAGGCAAGGTTTCCGAATCCCGATTCTTCGGTCAGGCTTATCTTTACCGGCAAATACTTTCCCTTTTGAACATAACTGTTGTTGGGACTCAGACGGAACGAGACTTCGGCAGTCTGCCCTACAAGCAAATCATTCAGAGTTCCATTAATTTCTGAAGCCAGCCCCGTATCTGTCATCAGAAGGATATTGGGATCTTCCGAGTTAATCGTATAGGAGATGCTCCTGGCCTCGCCCATACCGGTATTCTGCAGAAGCAGCTTGGCCCACACCACTTCTCCGGTCTGAACCTTTCCGTCGGGGTTGCCGTTCCTTGCCCGTGCGCCCCTGCCGGAGTCTACAATGGAAACACCCTGCAACGAAATAACCGCCTTCTGGAATTCACAGGTGCTAAGCAACAGTTTGGCATCAATATCATAGCCCATCCGTTCCCGAACCTTGATATCAAAAAACACAGAATCGGTGGGGATGGAAATGTCGGCATAAATAGGAAAGTCAAGTTCCTTACGGCTGTTGGCGAAAATATCGGCAGTCACCGATTTGGTTTCACAGAATAGCCCCTGAACATCTTTGTATGGAGTAACAAAAACCTCAACCCCTGAAGCATCTCCGCCATAATTCTGAAGTTTCAGAAGAATGTGACCGCTTTCCTTCGCCTCAAGGATCTTGTTGCCATTGTCGTCGATAAAATCAATGTCAACATAGAGTTCTGGAGGCATAAAGATTCCTGTCACCTCATCCATAGAAAAGTTTATTACCTTGGAAACCGCCGATTGTGCGGCCGAACGCTGAGAGAATATCATAACAGCCGAAAGGGCTGTTATTACCGATAAGAACCTATATAATTTTTCCATACTCCAACACTTGCTCGCCAAATATACAAAAACCGCTCTATATAACATATATACGAGCCTTCTTATCAACGTATTTGGGCATACACATTCCGGCCGTAGCCCCGATGAACGTAGGGTCGCATATAAAATATCTGCCATCCTCAAGATTTACATAATGTCCATCGCATCCTTCATCAAAGCGTACTGCTGTTGCTATATGGTCGTCATATTCCAACAGTATGACTTTCTTCCCAGTCAATCTGCGTACGAGGAAAGAGAAAAGAATGGCACGGTCTTCACAATCGTTGGCTTCGTATATGAAATTTTCTTCGCAGAAGAATTGCTTCTCGTACCCGAACTGGTCTGAATCTACTTTATAGGAAAAATCATAATGAAGGAACCGAAGAAGCTCGTTTATCTTCCCCGGAACGTCAAGGGCTGCCAACTTTTCTCCCAATTGCAAGAACAGGGATTCCGAAAACCTGCTGTCGGGGGCAGACTGGGCATAGACATTAACCGTAGTCTGGGGGTATCTTTCATAAAATGACTTCAGGGCACCGTTGACCGGAATGTCCAGCTCACAGGCAAACACCTGGCTCTTGAAATGAGTCAATACGTATGAATCTTCACCACCCAGTGCAAGAGGCTTCCTTATCCTCAGGTCGAAAGGGTGGGTGTTCCCGCTGAAATCAGACCTGTACGTAAATAAGACAGTGACCGGCGACTTGGCGTCGGCCAAATAATACCGGTATGTGTCAATGACCGTATATTTTCGGGCATAAACGGGTTGGAGCGATGCAAACAGGCATTCCAGCCGGTCGTCTGCCCTGGCAAGCTTTGCCATCATTCCCATCTGGTTAAGAACAAAAACCTCGAAAATAATTCTTTCCGAGTTTACGTTTTGTGGATATATTGCACAAGACAAGGCTTGAACCCATTCCAGGACAGCCCAATCATTGAATCCGTAATTATCTCTGTTGTAACTGCACTCGTATAATATCTGTGTAAAGTCCTCCCACCCCAATTTTTGCCAGAATTCTCCCACGTCAGATTCCGATATTCCCCGCGGATGAAAGCTGCCGTAAGCGGCAGGAACTTTTACTTCCTGAATGGAATCATAAAACCCAAACCTCACAGTCCTTACGGAAACGCTTGAGGAAGCCGAGTGCGAAACATTACCTGCTTGATAGACGGTACATCCTAAAGTATCAACTATTTCCGAGGCCTTCAGCGCTCCGCCCGAAGATTTGTCCGAGCCGCCTGCAACAGTGGGAGAATAAGGCTGGGGAGAAATTACACTGCTTTCGGGCTCCGATATCAGGAATTGTTCCCAATTCGAACTTATTGTTCTGGCAAATTCTGCATTGAGAGAATCGCTGAAATTGCGATGAGCATCCCGGGCTTTTTTGACAAAATCATCGTACGTGCGGTGAAAGTCCTGTCCGTACGCATTTGGAAGAGCTGCCGCAAACAGGACAGTTATCACTAATATCCTAACCGCCTTCATTCCTGTACCTCACTTTTTCCCGCCAAAGAATCGGCTTGCATATAAAAAGCACTGTCAGCTGCGGCAGCCGAGGCGTGAACATAAGACTCCTCTGAAAGGACTGCCGGAGTGCCTGATCCATCGACCTCCGGCCTTGAAATTACTGCAACTGCGGCAATGGCGGCAACTGCAAGAACTGCAGAAGCGCAATAGAAGAGTGGCCGATGGCCTCGTTCAGCCTGTTTCCCAGAGTTCATAGCTGTTCCAATGAACGAACGGGCACGCTCGCTATCCAGTTCTTCTGCCGGTTTAACGTCGGCAAGCAAAGATGCTTTTTCTATCTGCTTATTTTCAGTCATATCACACATAATCTTCAAGCTTTTTCCTTATCTGCCTCGAGAGTCTGTTTTTCAATGTGTAAACATAATCCACCGTCATCCCGAACTCTTTGGAAACCTCCTGCGGATCTTTGTCTTCCAAAAATATCTTCTCTGCTATCCTGCGGTCCCGCTCATTCTTTATAGCATCTATCGAATTACGGATGTCCAGTTCTATCCCCCTGTCTATACTCTCTACCCAATCACCCCGGAAACTTTCCCACTTATCACTTATAGTAATGAGCCCGTTCAAATCTATCTTCGATCTCTTATAATCCCTGAAAAATCTGAAAGAAACCGAAGATATCCAGGTGCTGAGAGCCGCCTTGGATGAATCATACATCCTCAGACGCCTCCAGTTATCTTCGTAAAGGTAAAGGAAGAATTCATCTACCAGGTCCGACACCTCGACCTTGGCGTCGAAAAGCTTGTAGATATGATATTGAAAAGTAGATGAGAATTTTTCGTAGAAGAAATATACCACGGCATCCTGATTCCCCTTGAGAACATAGGAAACCAGACGGTCGTCCGAACATTTTCTGAAATCTCTCTTAACGGTAAATGAGATCATTGCTCTTCTTTCTGCCTTACAACAATGTCGACAATTTTCACTGTCATATCAATATCTTGCCTGCGGCTCTTTGAAAGCCACTTCTGGAAGGCTTCGAAAGAAAGGTTTGCCGGCTTTTCCTGCTGTTCTGCAGATAAATCGTCAAGAGGTCGTACAAACCTGTTTGGAGAAAAGACAATATATATGCGGTTTATTTCCACCTCTCCTCCGCAGGTTATCACGTAGTCACTATATGTTTTTTCTACATATCTGTTCTCCGAAGCAGAATAGACATTCGAGTGTCTTGAAAAGAAAACACGCCTCTCCCCCGCTTCTACTGGAATACTGCCCTCTTTCTGGAATTTCAGGGGAAGGAGGCGGCTTATTCCTGTCTTGTCATACAGGTAAATGGCAACATATCCGTCCACAGGAGAAGTGAAAGATACAAAAAGGTCATCACCATCCCTGAATTCGTCACTCTCGAATTTGTCACCCGTGCCATTGCGAAGAATCCTGGCATCGAACTGGATTCTCGCTGCCTTAAGTTCTCTTATCCTTCCCTTTACGTGAACTTTGACAACCTGTAAATTCTGCTCGTAACTTAGAGAAAAAGCAGGCTTTCCTATTGTTTCCAGCCACTCGCCTTTAACCTCGCTTTCGCCAAGGGACAGAAAAGACACTGAACCCGATTCGCCCCTGTTCTCGATAAATGTGGAATTGTTTACTCCCACAACTGTCCCGAAATTGTCGGCTATAATCTGAATCTTTGCCCTTTCCAATGCTATTACCTTTGCCTGGTCCGGGGTTATGCTTGTGGGACCGTAATATATATAATCACCCGATGCCGTCAGCGTTTTCTGCGCCAACGACATCGAGGGAATCAAAAGCAGCACTGCTGCAATAAATCCTTTCAAATTCATTATCTGGCAGCCTGTTCCCAGATTGCGTCAAGTTGTTTGTGAAGGTCCTCTCCCTTCTCTTCCAGTTGTTTCTTTACAACATCCTTAGCAACATTCATTGCCATTTTCGCATTATAAGCAAGTGTAAGACGAACCTCTACTCCTTTATTCGGAAGATCACGATAACACTCTATCACAGTGACGGTAACTCCAAGTCTTTGCATAATGAGGTTTTTGCTTGCGGAAACCGTGTTTGCAATAGACGTTGCAGCAGCCTGGCTTATCTGTTCATTGCCTACAGTACTTTCTATCAAAGCTGTAACTTCTGACTGAATCAATCCTGCAATGTTGGTCTTTGCAAGTTCGAGTGCCTGCATCTTTGCAGCATCGTAAGTAGCACCGGGAGACATTGCATCACCGATAATCCACTTGGGAAGTCCGGCATCTTCAAATTCGTAATACATTTTGTAGGAACGGTCAAGTTGCTTTTCCAAAGGCAGTTGTCCGGGAGCTACCTTCCAACCTTGTTTGAGCAAAGACTTGGATTCCTTACGGGCTGCCTTTGATGCTTTCGCATTCAATTCTGTCTGAGCGAATTTAGAATACTGTTTTCTCTCCTTGATAGTTTCTCTGGCAGACTGGGCATTTGCAATGTTGCAAAGAATAAGGACTGCCATTACGATAGAAAGTGACTTTTTCATATTGTGCTAAATTTTGTTTTCAATTATTTGTA
The DNA here is from genome assembly GCA_018065485.1 of Candidatus Cryptobacteroides fimicaballi. Classification (GTDB taxonomy): domain Bacteria; phylum Bacteroidota; class Bacteroidia; order Bacteroidales; family UBA932; genus Cryptobacteroides; species Cryptobacteroides fimicaballi. Next base: position 12,653 of record JAGHTF010000011.1, read on the forward strand.
GGATTACATCACGTAAAATCTATCAAATTTATTAAATTTTTTTTAGTCATTGCGGTTGCAACCCGCAATCTCCTACTATGCCTCGTACCCCAGGGCTATGACGCACAGGATTCTGCGGCCGGCGGGGATGTCTATTACCGTGCGGAGGTAGTCTTCGGCGCTGCCGGCAGATGCGTCCTTGCGGCTGCGGGGGCGTCCGTTAACGTGAACCCAACAGCTTCCGAGGCCCTTATCGACGGCGGAAAGATGGAGGAACGTGGCGCTTATGGCGGCGTTATCTACCCACAGGTCGGTCTTTTCGGGGTTGCCCATCACCACAATAGCGGCAGCGGCCCCTTTGATAAGGGCGGAGCCGAAATCCCGCATCTCGGATATGGCCTTGAGCGTGGCTTTATCTTCAACTACCAAAAACTCACTGCTTTTGCAGTTCTTTGAAGACGGGGCGGTGAGAGCCTCCGATATCATTTCGTCGATGATGGCACGAGCCACCGTCCGGTCAGTGAATTTTCTGACGCTGTGCCTTGCGGCAATCAATTCCTTGTATTCCATTGTTTACAATCTTTACTTGAACATCCGTAGATTGTCGAAAGACGGACTCAACTCCCCTTCTTCTATCCTGTGTACAATCTCAACCACCTTGTCGTTCATAGGGGTAGGACATCCTACCTTCCGACCGTAGGCGCAGACACTGCCGTTGATGGAATCGACCTCGGTTTTCTTACCGTTCTCTATATCCTGCAGCATACTGGCCTTGAGCAGACGGTGCTTCTTGATTGCAAAGGGAAGCAGCAGCAGTGAAACCGCCTTCTTGACAGGATTGGAATAGTTGAAAAGCTTCACGATGTCCTTGCCCTGAACCGGCTCTATGCGTATTCCTCCGGCCGAGCACACGTCCATACACTCCTTCATTATGGCCTGCACAATCTTCCTCTGGGGAATATCGGATACCGTTTCTCCGAAAGTACAGCCCAACACTGCGCTCATTCCGGAAAAAGCGGCGTTGATGAGCAGCTTGCTCCAGCGGGCTCCTATGAAATTATCCTCCATCTCCACAGGGCCCATAAGTTCGAGCAGAGCCTTAACGTCCGTAATGTGGGCATTGGGCTTGGGGCTCGTGGAACCCAGGGAGAAAGTGAGGCTGTCCGGTTCGCTGGTAAGTTCGCACACTCCGTCTCCGGTCTTTGTCGCACCCCAGGCCACCGTACAGCCCAGCACGTGGTCTTCGCCCACGATTTCAGCGATAAGCATCTCCGGAATTCCGTTCTGAAGCGTCACTATCACTCCGTCTTCGGTCAAAAAATCCTTCAGGAAGGTAACCACTTCCCGGTTCTGGAGCTGCTTTGTCATAAGGAAGACAATGTCGTACTTCCCTGTCATCTCCTCGGGAGTGTACACTTCTACCTTCTGGGTAAAGTTCACGGTTCCCGTAACAACAGCACCGTTCCTGCGGATGGCTTCGACGTGCGCCCTGTTCCGGTTTATAAGGTCAATCTTGCCTCCGTTCTTTGTAATGTAGGCTCCCAGGATCATTCCCAGGGAGCCTGCTCCGTAAATTGCCGCTCTCATAATATTCTTACTGTTCCGTCTTCTGTTACTTCTATTGTATCACCGGTTTTCACCGTGTCAAGAAACTCCTGTCCCAGCTGGTCGATGGCAATGAGCTTGCTGTTCTCCCATACTACCGACAGTATCACGCCTGCCCCGGCCAGCGAATCGATATGCTCCGAAAACAGCAGGCAGGCAGGATTGATACCCATTGAGCAGATGACCTGAAGCACCATTCCCCCCGTTGTGGAGCCTATGGTCTGCGGAAGGCACAGGGCCTTGCCGGTAACGTTTTTCTGGAAGATGTCCGGATTGTTCTGGTCGGCTATCTTCACTTTCTTAGCGTGCATTATCGCCGGACTCTGGAAACTTGCCAGAGTGTTCACGCCCTGATGGGACACAACGGCCTCTCCTTTGTAATATCCGCCGTTCAGCACCCGTCCTTTGAATTCTTTCATAATCTGTCCTCCTTTCCTGTTACGATGGCCAGCAATTCGTCATCTTTATAATACCTTGCAAGCGAATATGTGCGCAGTTTGTTGGAACAGGTCATAATCCTTCTCGATTTGGTGAGAGGATTCGACGTGTACATAAGCGGGCAGATGGACGTGAGTTCCACCCCTGCCTTCCTTATCTGCGCGTATTTCGGAGTTTCGGCAAAGGCCTTGGCTACCGCGGGCGGGGTAAACAGAACCGTCTGGCAGGTAACCTTGTCCCTTCCGGCAGATTTCAAGCCTTCCAGAATCCTGTCCGCCCATTCCTCGAGCTGTGTCCTTGAGAGATGCGGGCAGCCTATGAAAGCTATTGTTCCCTTCTTTTCGGGTTCTTTCCACATTACAGGGTAGGACTTGTACACCCTCTCCAACTCGGCATCGTCGATTATATACTCCCGGTATCCTTCCTGCAACAGGCTCTCTCCCAGCTCCTTAGCTTCCGGAGTAAGGTTTTCGACGTGATACAGGCCCACGGCTCCGTTGGAAGCGGTGGCGGCCCCGAAATCCTTCAGATAGGACTTACATTCGTCCGTAAGTTCGGTTCCTATCCACTTGTCGAGCCCCGTTACGTAAGGAACGTCTTCCATCACCTTAAGCCCTATTGCAGAGCCCAGAATCTGGGGCAGAGGTTTCTTTGTCGTATTAACCGTAACCTTCCATTTTGCCTTGCGCCCTTCGTCGGTCAAAAGGCCGAACTTTGGAACATATCCCACAATGGAGCCGAAGAGTTCTATCATACCGGAATTACGGTTGCAACGGGCTCCAAGCACCGAATTAGCGTAATTCACAGCACTGGACTCGGCCCAGGAAAGAATGTCGCCCTTTGCGGGAACATTGCCGATTTCGGGATAATAGCAGGTGCAGGTAAATGCATCATCGCTTTTGAGTCCGAGTTTGGTAAGCTGCTGTTCGTAACTCCCCTGCTTGCCGTAAAGAATCTTCGTATAAAGGAGTTTGTCCAGAAGGCTGCAGCTTACATTGTCTATGTCATTGGGCCTGGGGTCAGCGGTAAAACCTTCCTCAACCTTAAGGCCGGCACCAATCAACTCGTCCATTATCCTGAAAACGGGGGTGAGCAGTGACAGTCCGAAAGATGTAACCAGATGGCCCTCGCCGTGGGTCACCTTTACCAGTTCGGTAGCTTCGAACATATCGCCGTAGCGCACGATTGTCTCCATTACCTTCGCTTTTACAGCGCCCTGTCCGCCCTCCAGAATGTCTATCTGCTCGGGCGTCAGTTTCATTTTATATCGGTATGCCATACTCTGTCTATATTTTCATTGCCACATCCCAGGCACGCCAGATGGCTGTACGCAGGTTACCTATTCCGTTGCAATCTCCGACAAGCTTGACTTTCCCCTTCTCCTCAAAGAGAGGCTGAGGTCTGTATCCCATCGATGTGATTACGGTATCTCCTTCTATTTCAAAGGTTTTTCCGTCTTTGTCTACTACGGTTACTCCCTTGTCGGTAAATTCCTTCAGTTTGGTGTCCAGATGCACCTCCACCTTGTTGAGTTCGAAGAAATCCCTCAGGTATGAACTGTTTGCAAGACATACGCCCTTAACTGCAATGAGGTCGTTCTTCATCTCCACAATCACGGGAGTCTTGCCCTTCAGGTAAAGGTCATAGGCAATTTCGCAACCGGAAAGACCTCCTCCTATTATGATAACCTTCTGTCCGGTAGGGGCTCCGCCCAGATAGTCGCAGGCCTCGATTGATTTCTCGATGCCGGGAATGCGGGGACGGTTTGCCTTTCCTCCCGTTGCAACCACGACATTGTCGAATTCTCCGAGTTCTTCAATGGACCGGACTTCGGTATTGAACCGGATTTCGATTCCAAGATCCTTCATTTCCTTGGCATACCAGGCGAGCAGTTCCCTGTCCTTCTCCTTGAACGAGGGCGCGGCGGCAAAGTTGAACACTCCGCCCAGACGCTGCGACTTTTCGAATATCACCGGCTTGTGGCCTCGCAGGGCAAGTACGCGGGCAGTTTCCATTCCGCCGATTCCGGCACCTATCACAGCCACTTTCTTCTGTTTCTTAGCGGGAACAATCTTATACTTGCGAGACTGCATAGTAGTGGGATTGATTGCACAGCGGGCCATTCCCATATTGTCGGAAAGGCTCTGGTCGTTGCCCACTCCCTTGTACGATGCCATATTGAAACAGGCATTGTGACAGCAGATGCAGGGACGAATCGACTCCAGGTCGCCTTTCATAAGTTTGGTAATCCACTGAGGGTCGGCAAGGAACTGACGGGCAACGCCCATAGCGTCTATCTGTCCGGCCGCTACTGCCTCGGCAGCGGTCTCGGGAGTCATTCGGCCGGCGCATACCACCGGGATATCCACAAATTTCTTGATGTGGCTTACGTCCTCGAGGTTGCAGTTCTGCGGCATATACATAGGCGGATGAGCCCAGTACCAGGCATCGTAGGTTCCGTTGTCGCAGTTGAGCATATCGTATCCGGCGTCCTGCAGATATTTTGCGGCTCTCTCGCTCTCTTCCATATCGCGGCCAACCTCAACGTAGTCTTCGCCGGGCATCGCGCCTTTTCCGAAGTCCTTGGTTTTGGAGACTACCGAATAACGCAGAGAAACGGGGAAATCCTTGCCACAGACATTCTTGATGGCCTTCACGATTTCTACGGGGAAACGGTATCGGTTCTCGAAACTTCCACCGTACTCGTCGTCACGCAGGTTAGTATATTTCATCGTAAACTGGTCCAGAAGGTAGCCTTCGTGAACAGCGTGAATCTCCACACCGTCCACACCTGCATCCATACACAGTTTGGCTGTCTTGGCAAAGGCCTCAACCATTTCATCGATTTCCTTCTTGGTCAGCGGACGGGACATACAGCTTTCTTCCCAGCGGTTGGGGGTAGCCGAAGCCGAAGCCGTGAGGTAGTCCATATCCAGAATCGGCTTCATAACAAGACCCAGTGCCTTGTTCTTGCACGCCTTTACCATAATGTCGTTGATGGCCATACTTCTGCCGAATCCGGCCGTCATCTGCACGAACATCTTGGCTCCGGTCTTGTGGAACTCATCCATAAATTCCTTGAGTTCCTTGAACTTACCCTTTCCCTGATACAGCCATTTACCAAGAATGATATCCTTGATGGGCGCAATACCGGGCAGAATAAGTCCGACGTTGTTTTTTGCTCTCTCGAGAAGGAAGTTCGCGGCTTCCTTGTCAAAGTGGTTGGGTTCCAGCCATCCGAAAATGGATGTGCCTCCCATAGAAGTCATCACAATGCGGTTCTTGATTTCTACATTGCCTATCTTCCACGGGGTAAACAGGGCTTCATACTTTTGGTCCATAGGTTAGTGTTATTATGTTGTTTGGTTTATCTTTAAAACAGTTCTTCCTTTATCTTGCGGAGCAGGTCGAACGCCTGCATAGGAGTAATGTTGTTGATATCTACCTTTTCAATCTTCTCGCGGATTGAGCTCAGGGTCGGGTCATCGAGCTGGAAAATCGACAATTGCACTCCCTCGGCAGACTCGGCAGAGGGGGAATGCCCGTTTTCAAGATTTCTCAAGGTCCTTTCGGCGCTCTCGATTACTTCTCGGGGCATCCCGGCCATTCTGGCAACGTGTACTCCGAAACTGTGGGCAGAGCCTCCCTCGCAAAGTTTTCTCAAGAAAATTATTTCCTTGCCCGATTCCTTCACCGATACGTGATAGTTCTTAACTCTGGGATAGAGGCTTTCAAGGTCGTTGAGTTCGTGGTAGTGGGTGGCAAACAGTGTCTTGGCTCCCTTTCCCTTCTCGTGAATGAATTCCACAAGAGCTCTGGCTATGGACATTCCGTCGTAAGTCGATGTTCCCCTTCCAATCTCGTCGAGCAATACCAGGGAACGCCGCGACAGATTGTGCATAATCATCGATGTCTCAAGCATTTCCACCATAAAGGTGGATTCTCCCCGGGAAATGTTGTCGGTCGCCCCCACACGGGTGAAGATTTTGTCGAAATATCCCATCTCCACACTCTTTGCAGGCACAAACGAACCTATCTGCGCCATCAGCACAATAAGGGCCGTCTGTCTCAGGAGGGCGGATTTTCCGGCCATATTGGGCCCGGTGAGGATAATTATCTGATTGCCGTTGCTCTCCAGGCTGATGTCGTTGGGCACATACTCCTGCCCCGGCTCCATCAGCGTTTCTATTACAGGGTGCCGGCCCTCCTTGATTTCCAGGCCGTTTCCTTTGTTCACGACAGCACGGCAATAGCCTCTTTCGTCGGCCAGCAGACCGAAATCCGACAGTACGTCAAGCTTGGAGATAACCGCACAGCTTTTCTGGATATCCTTTACATAACCCTGCATCTCCGCTATGAGATTTGCGTAGATTCCCGATTCAATGGCATATATCCTGTCCTCCGCCGTGAGTATCTTCTCTTCGTATTCCTTGAGTTCCCTGGTAATATAGCGCTCTGCACTTACAAGGGTCTGCTTCCTTATCCATTCTGCAGGAACCTGCTCCCTGTACATATTACGGACTTCGATATAATATCCGAATACGTTGTTATAACCTATTTTAAGGGAATTTATCCCGGTCCTTTCGATTTCCCTGCGCTGCATTTCCTGCAGGAATTCCTTCCCTCCGCGGGAGATTTCCCTCAATTCATCCAGTTCCCGGTCAACTCCGGCGGCAATCACATCCCCTTTCCCCACCAGGGCGGCAGGCTCTTCGCACAGAATCTGCCTTATCCGGGTTTCCAATTTGGTAAAATCCTTCACCGAGCGTCCCAGCGAGCACAGTACCTCAACTCCGGAGGCTTCGCAAAGCTCTCTGACAGGAACGAATCGTCCAAGACTGCGGCTCAGACCCAGCGCTTCGCGCGGATGAATCTTTCCGGTTGCAACGCGGGACATTACCCTTTCCATATCTCCTATCTGCGAAATATCCTGCCGGATGGTTTCCCGTTCCTCGGGATTTTCCTTGAAATACTGCACCGCATCATAGCGCGCGTTGAGTTCGTCTATATCCATTACCGGCATTGCAAGCCATTGGCGCAGAAGCCTTGCTCCCATAGGAGAACTGCACCTGTCGAGTACGTCCACCAGACTTACCCCGTCCTTGCCGGCATTGCTCTGGAAAATCTCAAGATTGCGGAAAGTAAAACGGTCCATCCACACAAACTTGCCCTCATCGATTCTGGAAAGCGAACAGATATTCCTGAGTCCTGTGTGCTGCGTCCTTTCGAGATAGACTATGAGTGCCCCGGCAGAGCAAACCGCCAGAGGAAATTTCTCCACCGCAAAGCCCTTCAGGGAGGTTGTTCCGAACTGACGGCAGAGCTTTTCATACGCCGCGTCATAAACAAAGGCCCATTCGTCTAAAGAACTTACGTAGAAATCGGGGAATTTCTCCCTTATCATTCTAACGGAATCGCTGCACGCCACTATTTCCCTTGCGTGCAACGAAGACATAAGGGAAGAAACGTATTCAGGGGAACCCTGGGCCAGCTGAAACGTACCGGTACTGACGTCGAGAAAGGCAACTCCGGCTTCTTCCCCCTCAAAACAGAGTCCTGCCAGATAGTTGTGCTCCTTCTGGTCCAGCATTCCTTCGCCAAAGGCAATGCCGGGAGTAAGAATCTCTGTTACTCCCCTCTTTACAAGTTTGTTCCTTGCCAGCGCAGGATCTTCCAGCTGATCACATACCGCAACTTTATATCCTGCACGGATAAGTTTGGTAATATACTGTTCTATAGCGTGATGAGGGAATCCGGCCATCGGGGTAGATTCCTTATCCCCGTTACTCCTTTTGGTAAGCACCAGACCCAGAACCTTGCTCGCAAGCAGAGCATCGTCGCTGTATGTTTCATAGAAATCCCCCACCCTGTACAACAGGATAGCCTCGGGATTCTGCGCTTTGATGCTGAAATACTGCTTGAGCAGCGGGGTGTCTTCTCTGGCCATAGTCCGCTTTTAATTGAAGATATTGGTAATGAAAATCAGAACCAGCATAACCGGCACAATGTATCTCACCCAGAAATAAAGCAGAGGAAACAGTTTTACCGAAACTTTGTTGGTCCCCTCGTTCGTAAGTTCGCTCCGCACTTTATTCCTATCCATTTTCCATCCTACAACAACGGCAAACAGCAGGGACCCTAAAATCATCAGCAGATTGGAAGAAACTTTATCCAATAATCCGAATATGTTGTTCCCCCTTATCTGAATCCAGGACAAAGGTCCGAATGACAGACTGCATATTATGCCTATCGCCACACATACTCCGAAACAGAGGAACGTAGCTTTCCTTCTGCTTAGGTGTTTTTCCTCCACAAAGTATTCTACAAGCACCTCGAGCATTGAGATTTCGGAAGTTATTGCAGCGCCGAGAATGGAGAGGAAGAACAATATCGGAACCAGATAACTCAGAATTGGAGAAACGTCCCCCATCGAAGCGAAAATATAGGGCAAGGTCTCAAAAACAAGAGAAGGTCCGGCATTGGCTTCTATACCGGCCGAGAATACAGCCGGAATTATTGCAAAACCTGCAAGAATTGCAAAGACAGTATCGAAGATTACCGTAAAAAAGCCAGCTGTAACAATACTCTCATCCTTTCTCATATAGGAAGAGAAAACGAGAATCGTACCCACCCCGAGAGACAGGGAGAAGAACGACTGCCCCATTGCGCTCGCCAGGGCTCCCGGAGTTATCTTCCCGAAATCGGGTTTGAGCAGATAATTGATTCCGTCCACCGCCCCCGGCAGAGAGCAGGAATATCCAACGATTGTCAGTATCAGCACGAACAGCATCGGGACTGTAATATTGTTGAACTTCTCTATCCCCTTCTTCAATCCGCGGGCTACAATTGCCGCTGTTATTGTAAGGAAAATTATGTGGGAAATTATAGGCTCGAAGACCGATGAGGAGTATTCCCCGAAGAAGGCTACCGCCTCTTCCTTTGAAATTCTTCCGAATACTCCGGTGCAGGCTCTTATGAAATAATCCAGGGCCCATCCGCCGACTACACTGTAAAAAGATGTAATCAGCAAGGGAGCCACAATTAAAAGGCCACACCACTTTCTGCCTGCTTTGCCGTTAAAAAAAGTTTTTATTGTGGATACCATTCCCTTTCCGCTGCTTCTTCCAAGCAGGGACTCGGTAAAGAAAATCGGCAGTGCTACAAGCAACGAACACAGGAGGTATATCACTATGAATGCCGCTCCTCCGTTTTCACCGGCCATATAAGGGAAGCGCCAGATATTGCCCAACCCTATGGCTGAACCTGCAAAAGCGGCAAGCAGAGCAAGACGTCCGCTGAATTTTTCTCTTTCCTGTTTCATTTTCTCTTATAGATTTCAAATTCGAACCTGTATCCCGTAAGTTCGTCGCAGTACGTATCAGAAACACTTGTCCTCTCCCATACCGAAAGGTCTATTTCCGGGAAAAACACATCGGCCTCCGGAACAACTGCGTGAACCCGCGTAATATAAAGAGTATCCATATCGTCGAGAGCCGCCCTGTAAACCGAAGCGCCCCCGATTATGAAACATTTTTGCGCATCCGATGCGGCTTCGTACGCCTCCTCGAAAGAATATACGCACTGAGCCTCGGGAATAGGGTCTCCTCCAAGATTCAAGACTATGTTTTTCCTGCCCGGAAGAGGATGTCTTGGGAGAGAAAAATATGTAGTCCGGCCCATTATTACGGGAAAGCCCTTTGTGGTTTCCTTAAAATACTTCAGGTCCTCGCTCAGATGCCAGGGAAGATTTCCCTTGACCCCGATTTCGTTCCTGTCGCCGACTGCGACTATCAGACATTTTTCCATATTTAAACTGCTACAGGAGCCTTGATTGCAGGCCAGGGGTTATACTCTTCGAGGGTGAAATCTTCGTATTTGAAATCGAAGATACTCTTGACCTCAGGATTGATTTTCATTTTAGGAAGGGGACGCGGCTCGCGTGAAAGCTGTTCTCTTACCTGCTCGAAATGGTTCCGGTAAATATGTGTGTCCCCCGTGGTATGCACAAACTCTCCGGGCTTCAGACCGCATACCTGAGCAATCATCATTGTCAGAAGCGCATAGGATGCAATATTGAAGGGAACTCCGAGGAAAGTATCCGCGCTGCGCTGATAAAGCTGGCAGCTGAGTTTTCCGTCAGCCACGTAGAACTGAAAGAAACAGTGGCAGGGAGGCAGTGCCATCCTGTCCACGTCGGAAGGATTCCAGGCACACACTATCATTCTGCGGGAATCAGGATTCTTCTTTATTGTTTCGATAACCTCCGAAAGCTGGTCTATCGCGCGTCCGTCGGGGGTACGCCAACTGCGCCACTGCTGGCCGTAAACGGGGCCAAGGTCTCCGTTTTCGTCGGCCCATTCGTCCCAGATGCTCACCCCGTGTTCCTTGAGGTAGGAGATATTGGTATCCCCCTTTATGAACCAAAGGAGTTCATAGATTATGGACTTGAGATGCACCTTTTTCGTGGTAAGCAAAGGGAAGCCCTCGCTCAGGTCAAAGCGCATCTGGTATCCGAAAATGCTTTTGGTGCCAACGCCGGTACGGTCAGTCTTTAACGTGCCGCAGTCCATTATCTGCTTCAGGAGGTTCAGGTACTGTTTCATATTATATTCGATAAAAGGGCAAAGACAGCCTCCACAGGAGCATCTTTGAGTATAACTTTCTTATATTCGTCCAAAACGTAAAGAGAAGGGATTGCTCTCACATTGTATAGCAAATCCTGTCTTATAATATAATTCGGGTCATATCCGTTCTCCCAGTCCGAAGGATAATCCACAGCATATTTTCTCCACTCTTCCAAATCCTCATCGATATAGATGTTCAGGACTGCTATCCTTCCGGTGGCAACCGCCAGACGGAAGGCCTCGCTGGACTGCAGAGCGTCCGTGATTTCTTTACAGGCTTCACATCCGGGATTTGAAAAGAACAGCAGGGTTGTCTGTGCCTGAATGTCATACAGCCGTCTTCTCTTCCCATCCAAAGTCACATATTCGAAATCCGCCGCATTGGTTCCACGACGGTTCAGGGAGCACATCTTTACCTGCCTTGCATAGAACGGACGCAGCGAATCCGGCGTACTCTCACTGTTTGCCATCTCCTTTACAAACGGCAGATACACATCTTCGTTCCGCAACGGAGAATTCGGGTCATAGAGATAATCCTGAACCAACTGCAGCATTGCTGAATCTTCGCAGTGACGATGATAGAAAACCTTCATACTGTCCGCAATCTGCGCATCGGTTTTCCCTCCCAACGTTCTTAGGAACGTCATCAGGGTCTGTTCTGCGCTTACCGGCACCGCAGGCTCGGCCTTTTTCCCTGCATTGGAACAGGAAACAAGCGCAAAGCTGACAAGAACAACTATGCTAATCTTCCTTTTCATCCATCAGAGCCTCTGAAATGTTTATGACAAAATCTCCCATCTTTTCCATTTCAGAGATTATGTCCATATAGAATACACCCGTTTCGTAATCGTAGTCTTCGCGCTCGAAATTATTCAGGTGCTCATCCCTGAGCTTGTCGCGGAAATTGTTTATTCTGCCCTCGGCAAGAATTGCATTTTCAATATCCGTTATCTCGTGGACAGGGATTCTGAGATTGTGAACCATAGCGGCATAGGCCTCATCCAGCAAATCCAGCATCTTCAACACCTTCCCAAGCATATCCTGGCTGAACTTCCGTCTATGGTCGTAACAGCGCTGGAGCATTCTACCTATCGCCTCCTCACTGTCGCCAAGGCTTTCCATCTCGCCAATGATACGGTAACTTCCCTTGATTCGGGACAGTGCCGACGACGACACTTCCATTTTGGAAACTTCTCCAAGATAAGATGCAATCTCGAACTCTATGCTGTCGGTCTGTTCCTCGAATTCAATCAACTTCTCCCTGCACTTATCAAATTCTTCCTCATTGCTGCAGGCAACGGCTTCCCGTACGTGGACCAGGCCCGAGCGGCACAGTTCTCCAAAACGTACGATTTCCTGCTGGGATTCCTTAAGGGACAGCTCGGCCGTATTGAGTACTCCTCCGTGAATGAACTTGAGGTGATACACTTCCTCTCCCTTAGGGTTGGGGACCATCTTGGTTACAATCTTCTCTATCACCGGTATGAACCATACAAGTATCATAGTGGTGATTACGTTGAAGAATGTATGCAGGGTCGCCACAACGAAAGGCAGACTGTTTACAAGTTCCATCCGGGTTGCTTCGTCGGCCGTATCGAATGCCACCTCCATAGGATTGGGGAAGCCGAACAAGCCTTCCACGACTTTTCCGATCATAGAAAGGAACGGTCGGAACAGCAGCCCTGCCCAAATTACGCCGAACACATTGAAAAGCATATGAGCCCGAGCAGTTCTCTTTGCCGACACATTGGCAACCGAAGCCGCAATATTGGACGTTATAGTGGTTCCTATGTTTTCTCCCAGAACCATTGCGGCCGCTATTGTGAACGGAATATAACCGTTTGCGACAAGCACCATTGTAATGGCCATTGTTGCTGCGGAACTCTGGAGCATCAGGGTCATCATTGCCCCTATTGCCATAAAAAGCAGGATAGAGAATATGCCCGCACCCGTAAGTCCCGAAAGGAAAACCCTTACGGTATCATTGTCCAGCAGTACGGTGGAAGTCTCCCTCAGGGTTGTGAGTCCCAGGAAAAGTAACGCGAATCCCATAAGGAACTCCCCCAAATTATTGTATTTCCTGTTCTTGAGGGATATGGCCAGAAACGCGAAGAACATAAGAGGAACGGCAATCGTTCCAAGGCTGAAATTGAAATTCCCGAAAGACAGGGCAAAAATCCACGCTGTCACGGTAGTGCCTATATTGGCACCCATTATAACCCCTATCGCGTTAACCAGACTGAGCAGACCGGCATTCACGAAGCTTACGAGCATAAGCGTCGTTGCCGTCGAAGACTGTACCAGAGCTGTGATTACAATACCGGAAATTATACATTTGAACCTTGACGAGGTGGCCTTCGACATCACTCCTCTCAATTTCGCTCCGGCCATTTTCTGCAAGCCTCCGCTCATAAGCGACATTCCGTACAGGAACATCCCGAGAGAACCAAGCAGAGTCAGTATTTTCAACAACATACCCATATGTGCAAAGTTAACGATTTTTATGTTACTTTTGCGTTGTATGAAATCGTTGGGATTAAAATTTTTAACCGTCGTTTTCGGACTTGTTCTGCTTTGTCAGGAGTCTTCTGCCCAGTTCTTCAGCGACGGCACAGACGACGCTTCCATCCGTTGGAAAGAACTTCAGACTCCGGGGTACAGAGTAATTTATCCCGACTATGCCGATTCCCTTGCTCTGACATATGCCCGTTCATTGGAAAAATACAGGCCGGCAAACCTCCCTTTCAGAAAAAAACTTCCGGTAATTCTTCATACCGAAACCGCCGTTTCCAACGGTTCCGTAGCGTGGTCTCCGTCCAGAATGGAACTTTATACCGTTCCCGACTCCTATTCCCCGCTCAGCCTTATGTGGAACGACCATCTCTGTGCCCACGAATCCAGGCATTACTTTCAGATGGCTCCGGGATACAACCGGAAATTCCTTGCAGGAAGAATTCTGTTCGGAGAATTATGGCCTATGGCGATAGGCGCACTGTACCCGAGCACTACCCTTATGGAAGGCGATGCCGTTGCATATGAAACGGCAGTAAGCACATCGGGCCGTGGACGGCAGGCGTCTTTCCTGGAATATTACCGCGTCTGCTTTGCACAAGGGGACAGACGGAACTTCTGGCAATGGAGATACGGCTCCAACCGCAACTACACCCCCGATTACTATCGGGCCGGATATCTTCAGATAGCCGGGCCTGCCGCGCTTTATAAAGTTCCGGACCTTACCCAAAGGTATTTCGACCGAATAATCGAAAAGCCCTGGCTGCCCATCGACAACTTCAACAAAACCCTGAAGGAAAACTGTGGAAAGAATTTCAAGAGCGCCTGGCAAGAAGTGACCGATTCTCTGGACCGCGAATGGGCGAAGTGGGAAACCGAAAGGGGCCCTTTTAAGGAGATTACCCCAGTTACAAAGAATCTGCGCCGATACACCTCCTATACGGGAACAACTTCCCTCAACGGAAAAATATACTCCGTCCGCAGCGGAATCGACAGAACCTCCGAACTGGTAGAGATTGACACCTGCGGAAATGTCCGGCGCCTGCATTCTTTCCCTTCCGGTTTCCAAGGCCTTAAACGCGACACTATCTATCACCGTCTGGTATGGACCGAAACCGTTTCCGACGCGCGTTGGGAGATAAAATCCTATTCGGTAGTGAATTATTACGGCCAAGACCGGCAGATCCATTCCCTCACCAGAGGAAGCCGCTATTTTCAGGTTTGCTGCTGCAACGAAGAAGCCCTTTATGCCGTAATAGAGTTTCCGGTTGAAGGAGGATCGAATATCGTTATACTCAACCCCGCAGACGGGTCGGTAATAGAACGCATTCCCACTCCTTCAGGGCTTGAACCAACAGACCTTGCCTGGGTTGGCAAAAAACTGTTTGCAACCGCCAACACTTCCTCAGGGGCAGGCATCTATAATGTCACCGACGGCTTTACTCCTCTCATTCAGAACGTTCCTTCCAACATTTCCGAACTCAATCCCTTCCGGGGAAATCTCTTTTTCGGATGCGACCGTACAGGAGTAAACGAACTGTACACCATCAATATTTCGGACGGCAGCATCCGTCAGCTTTCCAACACCCGGTTCGGAGGCTCAAACTGGACTTGCTTCCGAGATTCCCTCTTTTTTTCACAGGCTGGAAGAGACGGGAAAAACATTGTGAGCATACCTTTATCCGAAGAAAAGGAAGTTGCCGACCTGAATTACGAAAGGGTATCCTTCCTGGTTCCTGAAAGTCCTTCAAAACTTCCGGTAAAAGATTGTGACACAACTACATATAAAATCGGTAACTATTCCAAATTCGCACATCTCATCCGTTTTCACTCCTGGATTCCACTGTTTGTCGATGCAAATGCCATAGATGCGATGAGCCTCTCAAGTCTTACCACCTCGGCGGGTCTTGGCGCCACGGCTTTCTTTCAGAATGACCTCGGATCTGCATCCGGAACAATTTCCTATCACGCCCTGCCTCTAAAGGAAAAATGGCAGCATTCCGGCCATCTTAAATTCAAATACAGCGGATGGTACCCCGTATTCGAAATCAGCGCCGACCTCAACGACCGCAGCTCCCTGAATTACGCTCTCGAAAAAACCACGACAGAAAAATACGTCAGCTATAAGATAACCCAGACCGCAACTCCAAAGCCTCTCGTTTCCGGAACGATTCTGACATATATCCCCTTCAAGTTCAATTCCAGGGGGCTTTCCAGGGGGCTTGTCCCGCAAGTCAGGTACTCCATAACCAACGACCTGTTCCTGGGCGCAAACGTACCTCTGCAACGTTTGTCGCTAAGTCTGCGCGGCTATCTGATGAAGCCTGTTGCAAGCAGCTGCATCTATCCCAGATTCGGAATCGGACTTGAGGTCGGCAATTCGCTCCGCCCCGGACTGGCCGATGTCTTTGCAGGTAATTTCTATGCCTATATGTACGGATATCTTCCCGGTATCCTCCGCACTCACGGAATAAAGCTGTCGGCAATGCTAGACTCCCATACCGGCAATGGAATCTTCGCAGAGCCTTATCTGAACATCGCGCCCCGCGGATTCGAACAGGACAATGTCAATGTCCTGCTTGCAAGATACGACAGGCAGGCCAAATTCAGCTTCGACTATGCTATGCCTCTCGGAAATGTCGATTGGTCTTTCCTTTGCCCCGTCGCATATATCCGCAATTTCGAACTTATCCTTCATTCCGACTGTGCCCTGTTCGGAAGTTCCGAAAAATCGGGGGCGCTCATAAGTGCCGGAGCCGACTTCCAGGTTGTCCTCGGGAACCTGCTATGGATACCGTACGATACCAGAATAGGCATCAGCTACAACTACAAGACCGGCCCCTCATTCAACGACTTCGCCCCGGAACAGGGAACGCTCTCGCGGAACCACGTCGGAGTAGTATTCAGCGTCGCTTTCTAAGCTCAATATTCACAACAACCGGGTAATGGTCGCTGACCCCTCCATTATACTGCGGCCCGTTGGCGGTCCGTCGGGGCTTCTCACCTCCGTGAGCGCTGTCCTTTTCTGTGAGCATCCGGTCCGAAAACACTCTTAGGGTTCCGGTTGTAAGAGAATCCACATAACACCTGTCGATAAGTTCCCACTGCCCGTTGAACCTTATGCTTCCCTGCCCTCTTACCTCTTCCGACAGATCCTTCATACCCGCACACCTGAACCCGGGCCCTTCGTTGAAATCGCCTATGCTCACAACGGTCCCTCCGAATACCCTCAGAGAATCGCACAAGCGTTGCATACAGGCCTTGGCGGCATTTCTACCCTCGGTCTTTCCTCCGATTTTTGAAGGATGATGATTCACCAGAATATCCACCCTCGCCGAATCCCGGGTCAGGAAACTGCCGAGCAGGATATCCCTGGTAGCCATCATACGGCCAAGCGAATCATAGATATGATTGGGTTTTGAATTCAGTAGCCTGAGCCGGTCCCTGCGATACAGAAGCACGCAGTCCATTCCCCTGTGGTCCGGCGAATCGTAATGTACGAAAGCGTACGGTGTCTTGCGCAGCAGCGTAGTTTTCAGCAGGCTCCAGACCACGAAACTGTCCTCAACCTCACAGAAACCGATTGCGTCCGGCAGCCCTCCCAATTCATCCTCCATCCTGAATATCACCTTGCACACCGACTCGCACTTGCGGTAAAACCTGTATTTCTGTCCCGTCTTGCGACAGTCGTAGAAGTTCTCAAGGTTCCAGAAAACTACGGTAAACGCCAGCATCCCCACTATAAAACTTTTCATTTTTTTCCTTTCAAGATGGGCATTCCCTTCCATTTCCGCATTAAAAAAAAGAAAAAGTTACGCGCCGATTTTTTTTGTATCTTTGTGTGATTAAAAATTAACTTCTATGTCCCTTAAATGCGGTATTGTAGGCCTTCCTAACGTAGGCAAATCAACCCTGTTCAACTGTGTCAGTTCAGGCAAAGCCCAAAGCGCAAATTTTCCATTCTGTACAATAGAACCCAACCTGGGCTCAACCAACGTACCGGACAACAGGCTTAACGTTCTCTCGGATATCTGCAAACCCCAGCGGACCATTCCGGCAACCGTCGATATTGTCGATATCGCCGGCCTGGTTAAAGGGGCAAGCAAAGGCGAAGGTCTCGGAAATCAGTTCCTTGCGAACATCCGCGAATGCGACGCCATTCTTCACGTACTGCGTTGCTTCGACGACGGCAACGTCGTGCACGTCGACGGAAGCGTCGATCCCGTAAGGGACAAGGAAGTTGTGGACACCGAACTCCAGATCAAAGACCTAGAAACCGTCGATGCCCGTCTGGCCAAGGCCGACAAGGCCGGAAAAGCCGGAGACAAGGAAGCCCGCAAGCTTGCCGAACTGCTGCACCGCTACCACGATGCCCTTGTCCAGGGCAAGCCCTGCCGTAGCGTAGAACCTGTAAACGACGAAGAAGCCGCCATTGCAAAGGATTTGTTCCTGCTTACAAACAAACCCGTAATGTATGTATGTAATGTCGATGACGCCTCTGCCGCAAGCGGTAATCCTTACGTAGAGGCAGTGCGAGAGGCCGTTAAGGACGAGCACGCCGAGATTCTGGTCATAGCCGCAAAAACCGAAGCCGAAATAGCCGAAATAGAAGATTACGAAGACAGGCAGATGTTCCTGGAAGAAATGGGACTCCAAGAATCCGGAGTCGTACGACTCATTCAGGGAGCCTATCATCTTCTGGGCCTGCAGACCTTCTTCACCGCCGGTTCAGACGAATGCCGGGCCTGGACCATCCGCGTTGGAGACAAAGCCCCGAAAGCGGCCGGTGTAATCCACTCCGATTTTGAAAAAGGCTTTATCCGCGCCGAGGTTATAAAGTACGAAGATTTTGTTCAGTACAAGACCGAAGCGGCCGTAAGGGCAGCCGGGAAAATGGGTGTCGAAGGCAAGGAATATGTAGTTCAGGACGGCGACATAATGCACTTCCTCTTCAATGTGTAGGCCTTAGGCCAGAAAAGTAGAAAGCCAGTCCCTGTCTATTTTTACCAAACCTTTCGCTCCTTCCTCGATGGAGGGGTTCCTCTGCAGTATCTTCCTGCAATCCTCATATACGTTAAGGCCGACCGACAGCATCTGCATCTCCCCCTTCTCGGGGTAGGTGAAAATCATATCCCCTTCGGCACCTTCCAGTTTAAAAAACTTAAGCTCCACCTGCTTTCCAAGTTCCTGCAAGGTGACGAATTTGCACATCTCTATGGCAATGTCGTCCAATCCTGCATCGAAAATCTTTATCTTCTCTATAAGGCTGCCGGCATCCGATACCAAACGGCAGGTGAATCCTGCGGGATCATCTATATTTATGGCAGATGATTCCGACAGATATATAAGCAGGGAGGCCGCCGTATCTACATAAACCAACGGGAATCTTATAATCTGCCTGTTTCCGCAGTACGGACATTCCTTAATGAACAGCTTCCCGGATATTATTTCCTGCTTCAATTCGGGATTCCGTTCTACACTTACATACATCGGAGTCTGTGCCCGGAACTCTTTTCCGCATTTGGCACAACAGAATTTCGCTTCTTTTTCCATTGGGACAAAGGTAATAAAAAAGGGATGACCTTGCGCCATCCCCAATTTATCATAATTTCACTCTATTAATAGAAGCGTTCACGATTATCCTTAACATCGTATTCTTCCATCATTACGGGAATTATCTGCTGTCCGAGATACTGTGCTTTCTGTGCAGAAAGAACCTTTGCATCTTCAGCTGTATAGAAAGTTCCCTCCTGGCGGCTGTTAACCTTAACAAAGCATATTCCACTTATTCCCTTTACAGGACCGGCAACCTTTCCTTCAGGAGCTGCAAGAGCGGCACCAAGGATTGCAGGGTCTTCCTGTCCTCCAAAGTAAGAGAACGTAAGAGCTTCATTCTTAACCACCTCGGTGTTGAGAGCCTTTGCGATTTCCTCGAGAGAAGTCATTCCCTTTGTCTTTTCAGAAATCTTCTCAAGTTCCTTGTCGGCCATCTTGTCGGCAAGAAGCTTCTCCCTTATAATGCCTGCAACCTCATTGATATTCGTATATCCTTCCTTGCGGGCCTCCTTAAGAGCTACTACAAAGAAATAGTTCTGGTTGATTGTCTTTACAGGAGAAACGTCGCCTTTCTTTGCGTCAAAAGCCCAACGGGTAAGCTCCTTGGCATTGTCAACGGCTCCGTAGCTGGATGTAGCCTCAGTAATGTGATTAAGGGTATGAACGTATGTCTTAAGAGAATCGGCGGCCTTGTGGAAGCCCTCGATATTCTTTCCGGCAAGAACGGCAAAGTTGTTCGCCTGTGAATAGAAGCTGTTGAGAGTCTCCTTGCTGGGAGTTGCTGTCTTCTCCAGAACGGCTACCTTCTTCTTGAGTACAGGCTCCGTCTTCTTTGTTACAACAACGATATGTTTTCCATAAACGGTGTTGAGAATCTGGGGCTTGCCTACTGTAGCGTCCAACATTCCCTCAAATCCGGGAATCATATAAACCTGGGTAAGCCAGCCTATGTTTCCAAGCTGACCCTGATCGGCTGAATTCTTGTCGGCAGAATACTGTGCGGCAAGAGCAGAGAAATCTCCACCTTTCTCAACAACCTTAAGAAGGCTGTCGGCAAGAGCTTCGTCGGCTGCATTCAGGAGAATATGTTTTACATATACGGAATCTGACTTCCTGGCTGCCTCGAGAACTCTTACAGCACGCAGGGTTGCACCGTCTTTCTCTATATCTGAAACGCCCGATGTATGGCTTGCGACAAATTCCTCGGTAGCTGCAGATATTGTTGAAAGCTCTCCTTCCTTGTACCAGAGATCATTGTAAGCCTGGTCGGAGTTCTTCAAAATGAATGTCTTGATGTTCTGAGCCTCACCGAACTCCTCATATGCTTCCTGGAAAGCAAGCTCGTTCTCATTCAGGTCTTTGCTTGAAGGAACAACCTCAAACATAACATACTCTACGTCACGGTTTGCAAGCTGCCTGAACATCTTTTTGTTTTCCTTGTAGAAAGCCTTGATTTCAGCATCTGAAACTGTAACCGTACTGTCGGGAACGAAAGGATAAACAGCGTGAACATATTCAACGTTGGCAGTAGTATTGTTGCCTGCTATTGACTTCTGAGCCATAAGGGCGTTATCCATATAGCTGTTGGCGCACAATGCGGCATACTTATGATAGAACTGCTGTGTGTAGATACTGTTCTGGAGATAATCCCAGTACAGTCTCAGACGACCTGTATCGTCGGCATCGAGATTTCTCTCGAACTCGACAACCTTTGAAGGGTCGAAAACACCGGCATCGTTAACGAAAACAGGGTTTCCTGCTACGAGGGGAGAAGGAGTGTCTCCTACAAGAAGATTCTTAAGTTCCTCGTCACCAACCGTTATGCCGGCTTCCTTCGCGCTCTTGATAAACATATATTTATCGAGAAGGCTCTGCCAAGCGGCGTTGCGAATCTGCTTCTGAGACTCTTCGTTCTGAACAGAAGAACCTGTAAGCAATTCATTGATAGTGGTGTACTTGTCAACTTCTTCCTGAAAATCGGTAAAAGAAATGTTTTTTCCTGAAATCTGACCTACATCGTACTTTGAAGACATTGAATTCATCGCTGTTTCAAGCGTACTGGGGTCGATAATGAATGACAAAAGAGCGAGGCCGATAATGATTGAAATTGCAAGGCCTGCCTTGTCGCGAAATCTTTGAAGAACCGCCATTTTATATAAAATTTTAATAAATAATCATTTGGGTTGCGAAGATAGTAAAATTTTTCGTCACTTTCCGACAAAAGGCCCTATAAAATTAACAGAGTCTATGATAACCGTCACGGTATCTTCGGCCATCAGCGTATATCCGTCAAACGGTTTGTGCAGGATAGCATTTTCTGCCCTGTCGTCGGAACGCATTCCGTATCCCTGCATAAGGCCGGATGGAGAAGTCATTTTAACATAGCAGTCGGTCCATATCTCGTGCTTCCCCTGATCCCAGTAAAGGGTATCGGTTTCCATCATCTCTTGTTTTATCACGTTTCTGATTTTCACGTTTCCAAAGGCTTGCCACACTTCCGGACGGGTTCCCGACTTACTGGTTATATGCCTTGCGTTATTTGAAAAAATAATTGTCTGCAGCCGGCCGTCCTCGAGGTAAGAGTATATCTGCAGACCCTTGGGAAACGTTTCGTACGTGGTCGTATCGGTTTCATATCCTTCCATAAGGTCCGCTTCTATTCTCATCGACACTTTTCCGGTCTTGGTTTCCACGGCAAACATTTTTTCCACGCTGCGCAGCGCCACGTTATCCAGATTTATGTCTTCGGCACGGCCAAGTTTGCCTTTACACGAAATAACGACGAAAGCAACTGCCGAAGCAGTTGCCATCAATTTTACAATATTTGAAAACCCTTTCAAATTACTTGTTTACGCGTACGGTTGTGGTTGCTGTCATACCGTTGCAGCTGATTGTATAACTCTTTCCT
This sequence comes from Candidatus Cryptobacteroides fimicaballi, assembly GCA_018065485.1. GTDB lineage: Bacteria > Bacteroidota > Bacteroidia > Bacteroidales > UBA932 > Cryptobacteroides > Cryptobacteroides fimicaballi. The sequence goes on from JAGHTF010000011.1 coordinate 34,274, forward strand.
GCGGTGAGGTCATACATGAACGCATCGGCAGCGGTAGGATAATAAGCACTGTATCTGCCTATAAGGTTGTTTGCCTCTTCGGCAAGAGAAGGATCGGCATTCTTGGCCTTCTGCAGATAATCAACTGCTACCCAATACGGTGCACGGGTGGACATTTCGTCTCCACCGCATTTTGTTCCTGCCCAGGCCATTGCCATAACCATATATGCGCTTCCGGCATTGGCATCATTGAAAGCCGCTACCTTTGACGCCATCTGCTGAGCCTTGCCAAGCATATTGTTGGCAATGCAGTATTTAGCCAATTCGAGTGAATAGTCGGAACGCTTGGAATCTTCAAGGTCTTCGTAAGAAAGGGCCTCCTCGATATACTTGATAGCCTCGCTCACGTTGGACCTGGCGGCATTCATCCTATAAAGAGCATAAGCCGAAGCGCTTGAAGGTTCCATCCTGTACATTGCGACAACTGCGCGAAGATAGAGGTCGTTTCCTGTACAATCCTCGGCAGAGTTGAGCATACTTACTATTGTCTTTATAAGCGAAAGGTTTTCGGGATCGGCTTCGAGTCTCTCTCCGAACAGCCTCTGAAGTTCGTCACAATTAGCCACCTTACTTGTAAGGAACAATCCCTGAGTATTTCCCTTGCACTGTGAAACAAGTTCTTTCTCCTTGTCGTCAGCGGGGACAATCTGTTCAAAAATGTCGGTATATTTCTGGTACAGGTCCATAACCTCAACGGGATCGGCCTTTCCTGCATCATACAGCTGAACCACAGAACGGAAATCATTTTCAAGAATTGTAGGAGTAACCTCTACACCAAGTCTCTCTACGATTCCCGAAAGAATTTCGTGAGTCTTCTGAGGATCGTTCTTGAAGTATTTCGTTGCATATACTCCCTTATTGTTAAGAGCTTTCACTGCATTCTTGGGGTAATACTGAGCCCTCTGCTCCTGAAGATTCATAAGAGACTCAACAACTGCAGCCCTCTCCTCTGACGTAGAGGCTTTTACTGCCGAATAATCCAACAGGGTGGCACCGTGAACAAACAGGTTCTCGGTTGCCGTGGGAGGACAAAGCTCGTATGCTTTCTGCCAGTTGGGAAGAGCATCGCTGTAGTTTCTCTGTTTGTAATACTCTCTGTAGTAGGACAGGTGCTTTACACATTCTGCACTGTCTGCTCCATAACGGCCCTGAGCCGACATTCCAACGCTGATGAAAAGGAATGAGATAGCAAGTAGAACTGATAATTTTTTCATTTTTATTTCGGTTGTTTGATTATTCGTAGTAATGTTTTACAAACCATATGTCATACAAATTGATTCCCACAGAAGCTCCGAAGTATCTCTCTCTCAAAAGATTTGCCTTAAAACAGCCCCTCTCCCCTATCTCGACGCCAAGGGTAATTCCGTTATGCCACCGGAAAACAGGAAGCGTTGCCCCGAGAGTCAATCCTACGGAAGCAATGTTGTTCCCGTTTATCTTGTAATACTCCTGATTGTAATATGCTCCTATCCTGTAAGATATCTTCTTGTAATAGTATCGTATATCGTTTCTGTTCGGGGTCACCTCCACACCCAAACGGAAAGACTGCGCCAGACAAGGCGTATATACGTTCCCTGTTGCACTTTCAACGGCAAATGCATCAACCTTGTCGAAATTCGAATTGCTCCAGTCGGCACGGGTGTAATCGAACTCTGCCCGTACCTTGTCCAGATAATTTACAGCTATTCCTATTCCCTTTTCAGAAGCGAGGCTCAGCCTTGTATCCAGATTGCCCAATTGCAAAGTATCTGCAACAATGGCTCCGCTTTCCGAACTTGCAGGATATATGTATCGGGTTGTCATTCCGTTAAGTTTGGTATTCAGCTGATATGTCGCTCCTATCGAAACGGCAACCTTTTTTGCTATCAACTTCTCATACTGAATTCCGATCTTGCCGGAATGTGCCGTTATCCGGCTTTCAATTTCATCCGAAAGTCCGTTGTATTTCGACAGGCTGAAAGTCTGAACGTATGATTTTGCAATATGTCCGAAATAGAAATTATACTGTGCCCCTATCGAAAGGCCTTTTACAATATCTACAGCCAGGCTGCCGTACGCCTGATAAAGACTTCCCTGACCATATTGGGAATAACTGACATCTCCCAAAAGACCTATGAGGCTCTGGTCTGTTTCATAGGAAGTCGATTTGTATCCCACATTGCTGTACGGTTTAATTCCGGCCGTAAAAGTAAGAGAACGGTAGATGGGCAGGGATATGGCGATACTGCTTATATTGAAGATATCGTTGATATCGTGCTTCCCGTCATACGAAATGAGGTTATGCTTGTACGACAGTGAAAAATCTGCCAGAACAGACAGAGAATCCCTTACCGTTGCAGCGGCCGGATTTACTGTATTAATGAATCTTGTATTCCTGTTGGCAATGCCGACACCGGCCATGGTACCGTTATAAACAGACCCCGGAGTTGTGAGGTCTCCGATTCCAAATGCAGAATAAGGAGCGAACGAACTGTAAGTACCGGCACTCTGCTGTGCAAAAGCAGAAGTACAGGATGCAATGATTGCTCCAACCGTCAAAAAACTATATAAGATTCCTTTTGACATACTCGTCGGTTATGATTGCAAGACCTATCAACCCCATATTGCTTACTGCAAATATTGAGTTCTTAAGCCTTTGTGCAAAATAAATGGCGTCTCCACCGGTAAATACAACAATGTTCTGAGGATACCGGCGTATATATCCGTCAATCTCAAACATTATGCCCGAAATCACTCCGGCTTCTATCGAAGACTGCAGAGAACTGCCTGTTTTCACAATTTCCGAGGGAGTATCGACAAGAGGCAGATTCTTGGCATATCTGTTCAGACTCTTGAATCTTGTCCGGCATCCCAAAGAAATGTTTCCCCCTTTATATTGGCCGTCAGAATCAAGGAAATCCACTGTCAGCGTTGTTCCGAAATCAAAAACGGAACAGGATTTTCCCTTGAACAGAAACCTTGCCGCAATAAGGGCAACGGCCCTGTCGTAGCTCAGATAATCCGGCAACTCGTGACGTCTCAGGATATTTTTGTGTTCCTGATCCAGAATAAGCAGATGACTGCAGTTGTTCTTAAGGAAAACCTCCTCGTCTTCATTCAAAGGTTTCTGGGAAGAAACAGCCATTACAAAAGGCTTTTCCTTTTCCAGGACCGATTGAAGAAATTCTCTTGCCTTCTCTCCCTGGTAACGCATAGTCTTACCCAAAGTAACCCCCTGGGTCCAGGCAACCTTGATAGCAGTATTTCCTATTTCTATAACCAGATTCGCCATTACTTTTGCGTTAACTCGCAAAAATACAAATTTTAAATCAGTTTCTCAAGACATTGAAGCGCTTTCCTTAAACTGTCTATCCCGCGTGACACTGTCTTCAATCGGGAATCTGTCTGTTTTAAAGTAAAAATACCTTCGTTTTCGGTTATTCTCTGAAGAACTCTCCCGAAAACTTCACCATTGTAATAGGAATTGATCCTGCTGCTTACAAAGAAACATATGAGCATTCCGTTCTTTATGATGATTTTTTCGAAACCCAGCTTCATTCCCATATTCCTTATCTTAAGTACAAGGAACAGGTTCTCGAGTTCTTCGGGAATATGTCCGAATCTGTCCTCCAGCCTTTCCTTGAAAGAATCTATCTCCCTGTCATTCTTCATTGCATCCATCTGCTTGTAGATTCTTATTTTCTCGGCGTTGATGTCAATGTAGCTGTCCGGAATCAGGCACAACCTGTCTGTCTCCACGGTACAGTCACATAAGAACACACTCTTTGACTTAACCGTCTGAACTCCGGTTTCAAATCCAAGTTCCTCAATGGCCTCGGCCAGAATCTTCTGGTAAGTTTCATAGCCCATATCCATAATATAGCCGCTCTGTTCGGCTCCAAGCAGATTTCCGGCCCCACGGATATCCAAATCCTGCATTGCAATGTTGAACCCGCTTCCAAGATCCGAAAATTCCTCTATGGCCTTAAGTCTCTTGCGCGCATCTTCGGTAATTGAAACCAGCGGAGGTACTACCAGATAGCAAAAGGCCTTCCTGTTCGACCTTCCTACCCTGCCGCGAAGCTGATGCAGGTCGCTCAATCCGATATTCTGCGCCTGATTTATTATAATTGTATTGGCGTTGGGAATATCCAACCCGTTTTCTATTATGGTTGTACAAAGCAGAAGGTCGTAATCTCCACGGATAAACCCAAGCATACGGTCTTCGAGTTCGGAAGCTTTCATCTGCCCGTGTGCTACGCAGATTTTCATATCCGGTATAAGCCGATGGAGTATTTCCTCGACAGACGGTAATTCCTCCACTTTATTGTGAAGGAAGAATACCTGCCCTCCCCTTTTGAACTCGTAATCCAGAATGCTCTTTATTTCTTTTTCATCGAAAAGAATAATTTCGGTCTGAACCGGAATCCTGTTGGGAGGAGGAGTGTTTATTATACTCAGGTCCCTTGCCCCAAGCAACGAAAACTGCAGTGTCCTCGGAATAGGCGTAGCAGTGAGGGTAAGAGTATCTATATTGTGTCTGAGTTGTCTGAGCTTTTCCTTTGCGGCAACCCCGAATTTCTGTTCCTCATCTATTATCAGCAAACCAAGGTCCTTGAATTTGAACTCATCTCCAAGAATTTTATGGGTTCCGATAAGAATGTCTATGAGCCCTTTCTCCAAACGGTCCTTTATATCGGAAATCTGGCCTGCCGTACGCAGACGGCTTACGTATTCGACCGTACAGGGAAGATTTTTGAGCCGTTGGGAAAAAGTTTCAAAGTGCTGCAAGGCAAGAATGGTTGTAGGAACCAGGACTGCAACCTGTTTTCCATCCGTAGCGGCCTTGAATGCCGCCCTGATGGCTATTTCGGTTTTTCCGAACCCCACATCCCCGCAAACCAGACGGTCCATAGGACATTTGTCCTCCATATCGGCTTTCACGGCACGGGTAGTTTCCTCCTGATCGGGAGTATCCTCATACATAAAAGACGATTCGAGTTCATCCTGGAGATAAGAATCCGCCGAATAAGCAAACCCTTCGGAAGAACGGCGCTTTGCATAAAGTTGGATAAGTTCCTTTGCAATGTCCTTTACTTTGGATTTAGCCTTTGTCTTAAGAGTATCCCAAGTCTTGGAGCCCAGCTTGTTTATTTTAGGAATATCTCCGTCTTTTGAACGGTATTTTGAAATCTTGTGCAGGGAATGAACCGACACAAAAACCACGTCTCCATCCTTATAGGTAAGTTTTACAACCTCGTGCATCCTTCCCTTGTCGTCCTTGAGACGTACAAGACCACCGAAAACGCCTATTCCGTGGTCAATGTGTACAACGTAGTCACCTATATTGAAAGCGTTCAGGTCGTTTATAGTCAGCTGTTCACTCTTTTCTACACTGCGCCTTATGCTTACCCTATGAAATCTTTCAAATATTTCGTGATCGGTATAACAACAGATTTTGTTTTCATTGTCAATAAAGCCGTTGTGGATATTCTTCCCGTTTACAAATTCAGGAAGAGGACAGTGTTCTTCGCTTAAAATAGCCTTTATTCTTTCACTCTGACTAAGTTTTTCAGAATAAATGTAAACCTTGTACGAATGTTCGATTCTGGAACGTATTTCGTTTGTAAGAAATTCGAAGTTCTTATTGAATACCGGTTGGGGTGAAATATCGAAATTTACAGTTGACCGTTCATCCGACAGAAGAGGCTTATCGAAGTAAACTGTCTTGAATCCGCTTAATAAAGGAAAAAAGGATTTCTCCCTGTACATATCGGAAGAGTCGAGCCATACCAACGTGTCATTAGGAAGAATGGAAATGATATTTTCCGTTCCCTCGGCAGAAACCGACCCTGATACTATTTCGGCTTCTTCCTCCGACGACACAGAAAGCTGGGTGTTGCAGTTGAAAACATTTATCTTTTCTATTTCATTACCCCAGAAGGATATTCTGTACGGATTATTGTTCAGGAAAGAAAATACATCTACAATCGAACCCCTTATGGAATATTGTCCGGGCGCCGATACGAAATCCACTTTCTCGAATCCGAGTTCATAAAGTCTGTGAATTATTTCCTCGTGAGTTATTTCATCTCCCTTCTTTATCCTGAACGAACTTTTCCTTATAGTTCCAGTTGAAGGAACAGCTTCTTCAAGAGCCTCTGGATATGTTACAAGGGTTAAAAATTCACCTTTTTTATATTCAGCTATTTTTTTTATTGCAGATGTTCTCTGTACACCTATCGAAGATTTATAATTACTCTTCTCAACTCCTCTGCCAGACGCTGGAAGAAAAAAAACTGAATCCCCTTCTATTATAGAATAAAGGTCGGAAGCGCAGTATTGGGCAGAATCCGAATCAGGAAGAACTATCAGATTCAGTCCTTTGTATTCAACTTCACTGTAAACGAACCAGCGTGCCGATAAAAAAAGACCGGAACAATAAACAATCTTTTCCTTTTCTATTCTATTTTTCAGTTCGGAAGAAGATCTTGAACTTATCTGCATCTTTGTTTAAAATTATGTTTATAACCTGTTGATAAACCTGTTTATATCATCAGTTTTCGGTTAATAAGTTTCATTTGAAAAGTTATCAAAAACTTATCAATAGGTTATCAACACTTTATTAATAATTTAATTGGATTTTAAATATTTGATTATTAAGTATTTATTAAAGTTATTAACATATTGACAATATAAACAACAATAACAATAATCTTAATTTAAATCTTTATATTTGTAATAATC
>JAGHTF010000058.1 GCA_018065485.1 Candidatus Cryptobacteroides fimicaballi
CGCCGAAAGGCGAGAAAAGGTAGGAGTTATGATACAAGTCGTAACGCATGCACTACTGGAGAGTCACAAGCCCATTAGTCTTCAGCTAATGGGTAGTTGACCGATTGCAAATATATGTCAAATTTTATAAATTTGCAGATTATGTTCAAAAGGCTCATATCTATTGCTGCAGCACTTTGTGCCGGCTTTTTTTGCTATGGACAGTATGCTCCGGGGACCCTTTCTTCTCTTGCCGAAAGCGAGACGGCTTCCCGTATGAGAGAAGATGTGGAATTCCTTTCTTCCGCAATGCTTGAAGGACGTAAGGCCGGTTCCGAAGGCGAGGACATGGCCGCGGCCTATGTATCGGAACGCTTCCGGGAACTTGGATTGAACCTGCTGTATCCTCAGGAAGGAGATTCGTTCGGCATTAAGACTGATTCCGGCGATACAATGGTTTCACACAATGTTGCCGCCATTGTTGACGGATACGACAAAAGCCTTAAGAACAACTACATAGTGATAGGTGCCAGGCTGGACAATCTGGGTAAGCACATTATGCGTGTAGATTCCCTTACTTCGGAGCAGATCTTCTACGGTGCGGGCGGGAATGCTTCCGGACTGGCCGTGATGCTGGAGCTGGCTAAGCGGATACAGACCAATTCGATTCTCTTCAGGCGTTCCGTCATTTTCGTCGCGTTCGGTTCTTCTCTGATATCGAATGCCGGATCCTGGTATTTCCTGAACCGTTCGTTCAAGGGTACGGAGCACATCGATGCAATGATCAACCTGGATATGCTGGGAACGGATCCTCTTGCATTCTATGCCTATACCTGTTCCAATCAGGATATGAATAACATTATCGGGAACCTTGAAGCGGTGCTGCTGCCCGTGCGTCCCCAGCTTGTAAGCAAGGAGCCGTGCGCCTCCGACCATCGTTCTTTCTACGACAGCGCTATCCCTTCGGTTTTCTTCACTTCGGGCAGATATCCTGAGTACAATACCACCAAGGATACCGCCGATATTCTCGACTACGATATGATGGAGCGGCAATCGGAATACATCTTTAACTATGCGCTTACCCTGGCTAACGGGGCCAAACCTCTGTTCAATCCTACCGAGGAACTGAAGGCGAGGGCCTCGGAGGAAGGATTTGCCGTTCCGTACAGTGAGTGCGACGTTCCACCGTCCTTCCTCGGCTCGTACGAACCGTCAAGTTTCCTTATGCGATGGGTATATACCTATCTGCGCTATCCCCAGAAGGCTGTGGAAGAAGGAATCCAAGGGCGTGTGCTGGTAGATTTCATCATCGATGTCAACGGCGACGTCAAGGATGTGAAGGTGCTGCGCGGAGTTCATCCGCTCCTGGACGATGAAGCTGTAAGGGTTGTGAGTGCCTCACCCCGGTGGAAACCCGGAAAATTCAGAGGCAAGAAGGTAAGGTCGGAGATTTCGATGTACGTAGAATTCCGTTTGAAAAGAAAATAGCATATAGATATGGATTACGATTTTAAATCAGTAGAAAGCAAATGGCAGGAGTATTGGGCCAAGAACCATACTTACAGGGTTTCGTCCGATTCCAAGGCACCTAAGTTTTATGTGTTGGATATGTTCCCGTATCCTTCTGGAGCCGGACTGCACGTAGGACATCCTCTGGGGTACATTGCATCGGATATCTTTGCACGTTACAAGCGTCTCAAGGGTTTCAACGTCCTGCATCCTATGGGATACGATGCTTTCGGCCTTCCTGCCGAGCAGTATGCCATCCAAACCGGACAACATCCCGCAGTTACGACTGCACAGAATGTTGCCCGCTACCGCAGCCAGCTGGACAGAATCGGATTCTCTTTCGACTGGGACAGGGAAGTGCAGACTTGCGATCCCGCCTATTACAAATGGACACAGTGGGCTTTTCTGAAAATGTTCGGCAGCTGGTACGATCCCAAAGCCGATGCCGCCCGCCCCATTGAAGAACTTGTGGAATTGCTTTCCACCAAGGGATATGAAGACGTTACTGCAGAGCAGTGGAATGCGGCTACAGAGCAGGAAAAGAGCGATATCCTTATGAGTTACCGTATTGCTTATCAGGGAGAAACCTCTGTAAACTGGTGCGAGGGACTGGGAACGGTCCTGGCAAATGATGAGGTTAAGGACGGTCTGAGCATCCGCGGCGGCTACCCTGTCGAGCAAAAGAAGATGAAGCAGTGGCAGCTCAGGGTTTCGGCATATGCCGAGCGTCTGCTAAGCGGATTGGAGAGCCTCGAATGGACCGATTCCCTCAAGGAAATGCAGCGGAACTGGATTGGAAAATCCGAGGGAACCGAGGTGGTGTTCAATACCGAATGTGACGGAAGGATTTTACCTGTAACGATATTTACTACCAGGGTAGATACTATTTTCGGAGTCAGCTTTATGGTGCTTGCTCCCGAGAGTGAACTGGTACCGCAGCTTACCTCTGCAGACCGTAAGGAGCAGGTGGATGCCTATGTGAAGGAAGTGCGGAAAAAGACCGAACGCGAGAGAATGACCGAGACGAAGACGGTTACCGGCGTGTTCAGCGGTGCATACGGAATCAATCCTCTGACCGGAGAGCGCATCCCCATCTGGATTTCGGAATATGTGCTTGCCGGTTACGGAACCGGTGCGATTATGGCTGTGCCGGCCCACGACAGCAGAGACTATGCCTTTGCCCGGAAATTCGACCTTCCCGTCATCCCCATCATCGAGGGCTGTGACGTGAGCGGGCAGAGTTTCGATGCAAAGGAAGGAATTATGTGCAACTCCGGCTTCCTGAACGGAATGGACGTAAAGCAGGCTATAGAGGCCGCTAAGGATTATGTCGAGCAGAAGGGCCTGGGCCGCAGGAAAACCAACTATCGTCTGCGCGACGCTATCTTCTCCCGTCAGCGCTATTGGGGCGAACCTTTCCCTATCTACTATAAGGACGGCATCCCCACCGCCCTGCCCGAGAGCGAACTTCCTCTCACCCTGCCTCAAATCAAGGAGTTCAAGGCACAGGGAGGAGAACCTCCTCTTGCGAGGGCCGAGAACTGGACATACAACGGGTATCCTCTGGAGAAGAATACAATGCCCGGCTTTGCCGGCTCCAGCGCGTATTACTTCCGGTATATGGACTCACACAATGACCGGGCCCTGGTAGGGCGTGAAGCCAATGAGTATTGGCGCAGTGTGGACCTATACGTGGGAGGTACCGAACACGCTACCGGCCATCTCATTTATTCCCGTTTCTGGAACAAGTTCCTCTTCGACCTGGGCTATGTCTGCGAGGATGAACCTTTCCGCAAACTCATCAATCAGGGAATGATACAGGGCCGCTCGAATTTCGTATATAGAATTGCAGGTACCAACACCTTCGTTTCGAACGGACTCAGGAAGAACTACCAGACAACCGAGATTCACGTAGATATCTCGCTGGTTCACAACGACAAACTCGACGTTGAGGCGTTCAAGGCCTGGAGACCGGAATACAGCGATGCCGAATTCATCCTTGAGAACGGTGAATATGTTTGCGGATGGGCTGTGGAAAAGATGAGCAAGAGTATGTTCAATGTGGTCAATCCCGACGATATCTGTGACCGTTACGGCGCCGACACGCTGCGTCTCTACGAGATGTTCCTCGGCCCCATAGAACAGAGCAAGCCCTGGGATACCAAGGGTATCGACGGCGTGAACCGTTTCCTCAAGAAGTTCTGGAGGCTTTTCTATGACCGTGACAAATGGCTTGTAACCGATGAAAAGGCGACTCCTGCAGAACTCAAATCCCTGCATAAACTCATAGGTAAAGAGCAACAGGACATTGAGAATTTCTCTTACAATACTACGGTAAGCGCCTTTATGATTGCACTCAACGAACTCGGCGAGATGAATTGCAGCAAACGGGAGATTCTTGAACCTTTGGTCATTCTCCTGAGCCCGTTCGCTCCTCATATCTCCGAGGAACTGTGGCACGCCCTGGGACACGAAGAGAGTGTCAATTTCGCACGCTTCCCGGAATATATAGCCGCTTATGCCGCCGACGACAGTGTAACTTATCCCGTGCAGTTCAACGGGAAGATGCGCTTTACCATCGAAATGCCCAAGAGTGCCTCTCCCGCTGAGGTTGAGCAGACGGTAAGGGCTCACGAACTCACGGCAAAATGGGTTGGAGAAATGTCTGTCCTGAAGGTGATTGTAGTTCCCGGAAGAATAATTAATGTGGTGGTTAAATGAAACGGAAGATTCTCAAAACCATAAGTGATTATCTGATAATAACCGTAGGTACGGTATTCTTTACCTTTGCCTGGGAATGTTTTGTCATTCCCAACGGCATGTCTGCCGGAGGACTTACCGGCCTTTGTACCATTCTGCAGTTTGCAACAAACGATGCTATACCGGTATCCATCTCATATCCTGTGCTCAACGTGCTTTTCCTTGCCGTTGCATTTCTGATACTGGGAAGAGGTGTCGGGCTTAAGACGATATACTGCATTGTGGTATGCTCGATTATGTTTAAGGTTTGGGAACTCTTCCCCGGACTGCACTCCGTCGAAGGCAATTTCCTGTATATACCGGAAAAGTTCCTGATACCTGTCATAGCCGGTGTAATCGAGGCTTTCGGTCTCCAGATGATTTTCTCCCGCGGAGGAAGCTCGGGAGGAACCGATATAATTGCCCTGATAATCACTAAATATTTCCCCATTTCTCCCGGACGGCTGTTTATGTATCTGGACATAGTGATTATCGGCAGCATCGCCTTCCTTCCCGGAAAGGGCTTTTCCGATATGATTTACGGTTATCTTATGATGATAACATTCTCGGCCGCGTTGGACGCTATGCTGCTCGGGCGGCAGTCATCGGTAAAAGTGCTGGTGTTCTCACAGAAGTTCGAACTCATTGCCGACCGCATCAACAAGGAGATGGACAGGGGAGTAACTGTGCTCAAGGCAATGGGCTGGTTTACAAAGGCGAATAAGGATGTGCTTCTTGTGATTCTCCGCCAGCGCCAGCTCAGGCAGGTTGAAAAAATAATCAAGTCTGTGGATCCGAAGGCCTTTATGACCGTGTCCAGGACTTCGGCCGTATATGGAGAGGGCTTTGAAGAAATCAAGACAGGTTTGAAAGTAAAAAAATCGGAGTGATGAAAAACATTTTCAAGAACAAGACAGTCATTCTAGTAGAAGAGTACATCCTCATTGCAATTGGAGTCTTTATCTACGTGCTGGGTTGGACACTTTTCTTTGTGCCTCACAACCTGGTGGGAGGTGGCGTTACCGGTATTGCGTCAATTGTACAGTATGCCACCGGGGGAACAATCAGGATCGGATACACTTTCTTTGTGCTGAACATAGGACTTCTGATTCTTGCTCTAAAGACTCTGGGAAGAACGTTCGGGGCCAAGACCGTATATGCCATCATCCTTGACTCTATCGGGCTTATCCTTATTCAGGATGCTCTTCCCGAGGCATATATCGATCTTCTTGCCCGGGCCAACGGCCCCCTAATGAGTACTCTGATGGGTGCTATAATGGTTGGAGTCGGCGTTGGAATCACCATCAATGCCGGTGGCAGTACGGGAGGTACGGACATCATCGCTATGGTAATCAACAAGTACCGTAACGTCTCTCCCGGAAGAATGATTATGCTGGCCGATGCAATGGTAATCCTTTCATCTCTGCTGGTGCCTTCTTACAGGGCCGACGGTACGTTGCTGGCTATGCCGGAGAAAATCACCATTGTCGTTTACGGTTTCATTATGGTGATGGTTGAGGGTACGGTCCTGGACCTGTGCATTGCCGGATCCAAGCAGTCGGTTCAGCTGTTTATCTTTTCACCCAAGTATAAGGAGATTGCCGATGCCATTACAAATGACTTTCATAAAGGCGTTACGGTCTTGAAGGGAGTGGGTTGGTACACCAAGAATGAAACAAATGTCCTGATGGTTCTTATCCGCAAGCGTGACCTTACTTCTCTGCTCAAATTTGTGAAACACGTGGATGAAAATGCCTTTATGTCCATTTCTCGTGTTACAGGTGTGTACGGAAAGGGTTTTGAGGATTATAAAGTGCCAAAAAAGAAAAAAATCTTAAAATAAAATACATTAATTTACGTTGTACTACTGCCGGGACTACAAGTTCCGGCAGTAGCCGTTATATATTTGCCGGCGGAAAATAAACCGCATAATGTATAAATTCGTTTCTAAAAGATTTTTCCTGAGGTTGTCGGCACTTCTGTCGATAGTGGGACTTGTGGCGCTGGATTGGTTTGTCGAAGGAACCGCGCCGGCAATCTCTTTTATATTATCCTGCCTTGTGGCCGGCTGCGCACTGCTGATTATGGTTCCGCTTCTGTCCGAGGAACTTGAAACGGGGCGCCGGATAATCCTGTTTTCTGAGGCGTTGTTTTTTGCGATATATTTATTTGCCTGCGGGAATGATGTCTCATCTTGCTCGTTCGCTATTCTTGCGATAATCCCTTTTATTCTCGCGGGCTTTTTTATCTTCAGGACTGTAAGAAAGTTCAGAATCATCCGTCTGGTCTTTCAGCAGGACGCAGCCTGGGTGTCGGTCGAGGAATACTCCCGGTTTTTCTATTCCGTGGTTCTGCTTTCACTCTCTTTGCTTTCTGCGCTGGTCCTTGGAATGCCTTCGGGCCCCGTTAGCTTTGTGTTCGTTTTGATTTTGTGCTGTTGTGCTTCGGGGCTCTTTGTCATTCTCTGGATTCGTTCGCGTACCGGACACACTCTGCTCCTGTCCCGGCGCAAGGAAGCTGTCATAAAGGAATCGATGAGCGGGGCGGCCCGTATGTCCCTGCCTGAAAGTCCGGAGGAGGAAGCCAGGATGAATTCTACGTATAAACGCCTTCTTTCTTATATGGAGTCCGAGCGGCCATATCTGAGGGATTCTTACTACATTACCGATCTGTGTATGGACCTCGGAGTCAACAAGGTCTATATCTCAAATGTGATTAAAGTCTTCTCGGGCCGGAACTTCCGTCAGTTCATAAACTATTACCGTATTCAGTATGCTGTGGGCCTGATGAAGGAGAATCCTTCGCAACTTATTATGGAACTGGCGCTTACTTGCGGCTTTCACTCGGTGGTGTCATTCAATATGGCGTTCAAGCTCTTTATGAAATGCACTCCGAGCGAATATATGGCAAAGGTCAGAGGAGCGGGAGTCCCTTCCAGTCCGTTGGGGGCGGACAGGTAATGCATACAGGAGTCTTCTTTACAGGGTGTTCGAATTCTACCTTATGAGCCTGTAGACAGATTCCTCCATCGGGATTTGAGCGTGGGGCTCCGTATTTAAGATCGCCCTTGATTGCGCAGCCGATATGGCTGAGCTGGCATCTGATCTGGTGGTGGCGTCCTGTAAGCAGTTCCACCTCCAGCAGGTGATACCTTTGGGTGTCGGCTATGTGCCGGTACCTGAGTCTTGCGAGTTTGCCCTTGCCTTCTTTGCAAACGAAACTTTTGTTCATTTTCTCGTTCCGTTCCAGCCAGTTCTCCAGCAGGGCTTCCTTCTCTTGCGGAGCCTCGCAGCATAGAGCCCAGTAGGTTTTATGAACGTTGCCGTTGCGGAACATTTCACTCATCCGCTCCAATGACTTGCTGGTTTTGGCAAGGATGCATATCCCGCTTACCGGGCGGTCGAGGCGGTGCGGAATGCCCATAAATACCTTTCCCGGCTTTGAATCGCGTTCGGCTATGAATGCCTTGTAGGAATCGGCAAGGCACTCGTCTCCCGTCTTGTCTCCCTGGGTAATTTCACCCACTTTTTTGTTCACTATGAGCAGGTGGTTGTCCTCGTATAGGATCCTGCTTTCAAAGTCCCGGTATTCTGTTTCGCTAAGTGTTCTGTATTCCATAAGTATGCTAGGCCGGTCCCATATTGTATCCGTCGCTCCTCCGCAGGTAGACTCGTCAACTACAATTTGCTGCCGCAAATCAATTCCTCCCTTACCTGTGGAGGAACGACGGACTGCGTTAGGAACTTTTGAAAATCCCTTCCGTTAAACTGCGGAAGGGATTCCTGTAAAGTGTTTATTCATAGGAGCTTCAAAAAAGTCCTGTTTTTTATGCGGCCTTGCCGTCTGAACCGAGAACGTTTACAATCTTATGCTTGTAGAGCTCTACCATAAGGTCACGTGCGGGACCGCAGTACTTGCGGGGATCGAATTCGCCGGGTTTCTCGGCAAAAACCTTGCGGACTGCTGCGGTGAATGCGAGACGGGAGTCGGAGTCGATGTTAATCTTGCAGACTGCGCTCTTTGCTGCCTCGCGGAGCTGCTCCTCGGGAATACCTACTGCATCGGGAAGCTTTCCGCCGTTGGCGTTGATGATGTCGACATATTCCTGGGGAACTGAAGATGATCCGTGGAGTACGATGGGGAATCCGGGAAGCTTCTTCTCGACTTCGTGGAGAACGTCAAATGCGAGGGGAGGGGGAACGAGACGGCCGGTCTTGGGATCGCGGGTGCACTGCTCGGGTTTGAACTTGTATGCACCGTGGCTTGTTCCAATGGAGATTGCGAGAGAGTCGCAGCCTGTACGGGTGGCGAAGTCGATAACTTCTTCGGGCTTTGTATAGTGTGATTCCTCAGAGGCAACCTCATCCTCAACGCCTGCGAGAACACCGAGCTCAGCCTCTACGGTTACGTCATACTGGTGTGCGTACTCAACCACCTTCTTGGTGAGGGCGATATTCTCTTCGTAAGGAAGAGCCGAGCCGTCGATCATTACGGATGAAAAACCGAAATCTACACAGCTCTTGCAAAGCTCGTAGCTGTCGCCGTGGTCGAGGTGAAGGCAAATCTGGGGCTTCTCCCAGCCGAGCTCCTTTGCATACTCTACAGCACCCTGTGCCATATAGCGGAGGAGAGTCTGGTTCGCATAGTTGCGGGCTCCCTTGCTGACCTGTAGAATTACAGGAGACTTGGTCTCTGCAGATGCTTTGATAATAGCCTGCAGCTGTTCCATATTGTTAAAGTTGAATGCAGGGATTGCGTAACCGCCTGCAACTGCCTTTGCAAACATTTCACGGGTGTTTACAAGGCCCAATTCCTTAAAAGATACCATATCTGATTGTGTTTAGATTGTTGTTCTGTTTTAAATCCCACAAATTTAACTATTTTTGCAGAAAAGAGCAACACTGAAACTATATGAAGATTGCTGTTTACTCCGGTTCTTTTGATCCTCTGCACATTGGCCATAAGGCCATTATGGAATATCTGACCCGTGAGAGGGAGTTCGACTGGGTTTATCTGGTAATCTCACCCCAGAATCCGTTCAAGGACTCGCTTAAGGCCTTGAATGCCAACGAGCGGTATCACGCGGCAATAGAAGCGGTGCGAAGGCACCCCGAACTTCACGTCTGGGTCGATAACATAGAACTTGAGATGCCCGCTCCTCATTATACGATAAAGACACTGGATGCTCTTAAGCGCCGGGAACCCGAAAATGAGTTCACCCTCGTGGTCGGAGCGGACAATCTGAACAGCATACATAAATGGAGGGATGCCTCCCGTATCCTGAGTGAATACGGAGTAGCGGTTTATCCGCGCAAGGGGTATGACGTGCAGAGTATCCGCAAGATACTCTACGAGGAATGCCTGAGTTTCCCGGCCCCGTATGTCCTGGACAATTCATCGGTCCACGACACTCCCGGAACCGTAAGTTTCGAAGATTTCGAGAGTCTTTACCGCATTCAGATAATAGACGCCCCCATAATAGACATTTCTTCTACCCGTATCCGTGAGGCCGAAGCCCGCGGCGAGGATATGTCGGAGTGGAGGATGTAATTTCTGCAAGATTCTAAAACCGATATTCAGATATGAAAAAAATATTGCTGACAGTCATAACTGTTTTTACCTGTATTTCTGTTATGGCCGGCGGTAAATGCAAGGTGTATGTTCCGCTGCGGACAGATGTCCCCAACAAAGCTTTTTTCAAGGATCTTTTTGTGGACAGTGCCATTAAGATTGTGCAGCACGATACTTTGTATGCCGCAGACTTTCTGGGTCTGAGCCAGGAAACATTGCGTCTGGAGGAGGACAATCCCGAGAACAACCGTATTGAACAGATGGTATTCTGCGGCAGCAGCGAAGACCTTAACGGCCGTTTGCTGTACCCCGACGGCGAACCTCGTTTCGGCTGCATATATATGTACGGAGGACAGTCAAACAACCACGGCGTGATTCTGGGTACCGCCGGGCGTGAGACCTTCCGCACGTTTTTTGCCAATGGAGGCAGTTATGTCGGATCCTGTGCCGGTTCATATATCTGTGGTTCGGGCCTTACTCCGAATGAGACCAGACCCGGATACATAGGATTGTGGCCGGGACTGTGTGACGAGGCAGCAATTACCGGAATCAATCCTACATATATTATTCCTGAAGGTTCTTCTCTGCTTAAATTCAGCAGTGACAGCTTTGGCGGTGACTTTCGCGTGGACGGCATTGAACATTACAACGGCCCGTACTTCGACAGATGGATGGACGTACCCGGAACCGAGGTCCTCGCGTACAATAGAATTGACTCCTGCATTCTTGACGGCCATCCTTCTATGCTGTCCAGAAAGAACGATGCTTTTACCGGAAGGCTTATTATGAGCGGAGGTCATCCCGAACTCGCTTCGGACGGGGAGCAACTGACCCTTATGGCAGCTATGTTGCAATATGCAATCGAAGGACGGGGCTGTGCGAAAGTCAAGACAGTGCTTGAGAACTCTCAGCGCTGGGATATGACCAAGGGTACGTTGGACAATGACCCCTTGCATACGATGATAGGCGACCTGCAGTGCCACCATTTTGCATTCTCTCTCCCCAAGAAGGCGCGTAACGTCAAAATTCGTCTCGAGGTCCTTTCCTGTCACAGTCTCAGTCTAAGACTCGCAAAGGGCACTTACGCTTTCAGGGAAGATGCCCGGTATGCATCTGAAAACAGAGAACTTGTAAAGGAAATCTCGTTTGACAGGCTTGACGCCGGAGTATGGTACATAGGCGTTCAGTGCGAAGACACCGTAACGGTTAAGCACGGCACTGAATATGACGTTTATGAGAACACCGAAGTGCTTAACGGGGTGCCGTACAGAATCTCGGTTTCGTGGGACGTTGCCAAGGTGGGCGATGCCGTGCTTCAGAGGGGGGCCGATATTAACGAGAAGATAAAGATGCTGGTGAGCGGCGAAAACTACAAACGCAACTGGGATGCCGACAGTACCGTTACATCTATAGTGTTCAAGAGTGGCTGCCGTAAGGTAAAGGACGGCGTGCGCCTGGACCACGAGATTTCTGAAGAGCCGGTTTATCTTTCATACGACGGTGCAGGCACGGTGACCATATCGACTCCTGCGGTCAGATTCAGGACCTGCGGAGCACTCAACTATCTGTTCGAGAATTTCAAGGCGCTGAAAAAGGTCGACGGATTCGGACTCATCGACCTTGAGGGATGTATAGATGCCCGGGAGGCCGCTCCCAAACTTCCCTGATTCAGACAACTATCACTTCGACTCCCAGCTTCTCCAATTCTGTCTTTGTCTTTGGAGGTATGCCGCTGTCGGTAATGAGCGTGTGAATCTTCTCTACACCGCATACCCGACCGAATCCTTTCCGGCCGAATTTGCTTGAATCGGTGAGTACAATGGTTCGGGACGACGATTTTATCATTTGTACGATGAGTTCGGCTTCTTCGACAGTTCCGCTGGACACACCGTAGTCGATGTCTATGCCGTCAACCCCCAGGAACAGTTTTGAGCAGTACACGCTGCGTAGGGCCTGGATGGCGTCATTCCCGGTTGCCGAGAGGGTGTTGCTGTACAGGATTCCACCTATCTGCATTACTGTAACGTTGGGTATTTCGCCCAGTTTCGTGGAAATGTTCACAGCCGAAGTCACCACGTTAAGATGCCCTTTAGGCTCGATATGCTCGGCAAAAATTGCGAGAGTGGAGCCCGAAGAAATAAGGATGGAGTCATTTTCGCTTATCAGCGTAGCTGCCCTGCGCCCGATTTTCTGTTTCTTGTCATAGCTCAGAAGCACTTTCTTTTTCAATGCTATGTCCATTACCTGTTCCTCGACCGGCAGGGCGCTCCCGTATGCTCTCCTGAGCAGGCCCTTGGATTCGAGGTAGTTCAAATCCTTCCTGATTGTGGTTTGGGTAACATTGAAAGTTTTCGCGAGAATCGCAACTTGAACGAAACCTTGCTTGTTTATGGTTTCAGATATGAATTTTCTTCTTTCTTCGATGCTGGACATTTTGTAAGTGCTTTATTTCTCCAAAGATACGAAAAATTTTAAAATTCCGTGTTTCGTTTTGAAACATTGCGCAAAACGAAACCTAAAACGAAACTTTTTTTAAGAAAATGCTTCTTGCAGAAAAAAAATTTCTCTAAAATTGAACCGGATAAGATGTTTAGATTATACAAACATTAACAGATATGAAATTTTTCATTAAAAAATGTTTTGCCTTGACAGCCTTCCTGACGTTGTCTGCGATGGCTGTTGCGCAGAACAGGACTGTCAGCGGTGTGGTCTCTTCGGCTAACGGCGAAGCCTTGATAGGCGTCGGAGTCGTAATTGAGGGAACCACGACAGGAACCGTTACGGATTTGGACGGCAGGTACTCTATCTCCTTACCGGACAATGCCGTTCTACAATTCACAAGTATCGGGTATAAGACTTTGAATGTCAACACCGGCACCAAAACTAAAGTGGATGTCATTCTGGAAGAGGATACCCAACTTCTGGAGGAAGCCGTAGCCATTGGTTACGGTAACCAGCGTAAACTTACCCTTACCGGTTCAGTTACCTCGACTTCGGGAAAGGAACTGGTCAAGAACTCGTCGGTAAACCTGTCTCAGGGTCTTGCCGGCCGTCTTTCAGGTGTGGTTGTGAACAACCGTTCCGGTGAGCCGGGAAATGATGATGCGGTAATGTTTATCCGTGGTCGCAGTACACTTGGCGACAACACACCTCTTATTGTAATAGACGGTGTCATTGGCCGCAGTGATGAGTTCTCCCGCCTGTCAGGTGAGGAAATAGAGTCCATCAACGTTCTTAAGGATGCATCTGCAGCCATCTACGGAGCACGCTCCGCAAACGGTGTAATTCTGGTTACTACCAAACGTGGAAAGTTCAATGAGGCGCCCAACGTTACTTTTACGTATGACCTCGGACTCCAGCAGCCTACACGCCTTGTGGAAATGGCCGATGCCGTACTCTTTACCCACGCGTACAACGACGAACTTGCCATTACAGGCGCAGCTCCCAAATACAACCAGACACAGCTGGCCCATTACGAAACGGGAGACGATCCTATTATGTACCCCAATACCAACTGGTTCAAGGAGATCATCAAGCCTGTATCACAACAGCACAAATACGGTGTGAGCGTCGACGGTGGCGGTGACAGGGTCGGGTATTTCGTGCAGTTCAACGGACAGTATCAGGACGGTATCTATTACAAGTCGGCTACGAATTACCAACAGTATAACCTCCGTTCGAACATAGACATCAAGGTTACCGAGAACTTCAAGCTCGGTGTCGACCTGAACGTCCGCCAGCAGCATAAGAATTACTCGGCTTATCCTTCAAACTCAACGGGTATATTCTATATGGCCACCCGCCTCAAACCTACGGGCGGAGCCTATTATCCCAACGGTCTTATCCGGGGAGGTTCCAATCCTGCAGTTCTCGTTCAGGACCTTACCGGTTACGACAGGACCATACTCAATACCATCAACGCAACCCTCAATGCCGACATTGACCTTAAGAATGTTACTCCGGGCCTGAAGATAAACGGAAAGTTTGCGTATGACGTGAGGAACAATTTCAATAAGAAATGGCAGAAAAACTGGACATATTATACCTATAATGAAATAACCGAACTATATACTCCCGAAACTATGAACTCCGTGACTTCACCCACGCTCAAGGAATCTCAGACGGGAGTTCATCAGTGGACTGTAAATGCCAATATCAATTATGACCGTGACTTTAACGGACATCACGTAACAGGATTGCTGGGTTATGAACAGTACGGTTACAGAAGGGACTACTTTAAGGCCGGCATCAGCGAATTTGCATCCGATATCCTGGACGAGTTCTTTGCCGGAAGTGCCGACAAGACCTGGTATTCAATTGATGGAAATGCCGGTGAAAAAGCCCGTATGAGTTTCTTCGGCCGTGTGGGATATGACTACAATAGCAAATACCTTTTCCAGTTCATTGCCCGCTATGACGGTTCCGAGAATTTTGCAAAGGGCCACCGCTGGGGATTCTTCCCCGGAGTTTCCGCAGGCTGGCGTATGAGCGAAGAGCCTTTCATAAAGGACAACGCTCCCTGGTTCACGAATCTCAAACTGCGTCTTTCTTATGGAGAACAGGGAAATGACCAGATAGATCCTTTCCAGTATATGACGACCTACGAATATGCGAGTGCAGTCAACTACAGGGTCAAGTTCGACGACCAGAACGTTCAGAAGATCATTCCGGGAACGATTCCCAACCCTAACGTTACCTGGGAGGTCGCGAAGACCTGGAATGCCGGTATCGACGGAAATATCTTCAACGGAAAGTTCTCCTGGGAATTGGAATACTTCCATACCCGTCGTTCCAACATTCTCTGTACAAGGAATGCATCCATCCCTTATTATTCCGGCCTTACCTACGACCTGCCCGACGAGAATATTGGTATTGTGACCAACCAGGGAATAGAGCTTCAGCTCTCTCACGAAAACCGCGTATGCAACGGAGACCTCATCTACCGGATCAACGGAAACTTCCTCTTCGCCCGCAACAGGGTGGAATATATGGATGAGACTCCCTGGGGAGAAGGCCACGAGTATATGGCTCTTACCGGCCATCCTATGGGCTCAGGCCTCTACTATCAGGTTGCCGGAATCAATAAGACCCAGGCCGACCTTGACAGTCATCCCCAGATGTCGGGTGCAACGTTGGGCGACTTCTATTTCGAAGATCTCGACGGTGACGGACAAATCACTACCTACGACCGCAAGCGCTGCGATTTGACCGTGGTTCCCGAAATCGTATATGGTCTTACAACTTCGCTCTCCTGGAAAAACCTCGACTTTTCGATGCTCTTTCAGGGTCAGGCCAGGGCTCGTTTCTATTATGCTCCCCAGGT
>JAGHTF010000063.1 GCA_018065485.1 Candidatus Cryptobacteroides fimicaballi
CTACTCCGCACGTTCCGTTATCGTTGTCGGACCCGAACTCAATATGCACGAGTGCGGTCTGCCTAAATTTATGGCTGCCGAGCTCTACAAGCCGTTCATCATCCGCAAGCTCATAGAGAGAGGAATCGTAAAGACCGTAAAGAGCGCCAAGAAAATCGTAGACCGCAAGGATGCGGTAATCTGGGATATTCTCGAGAACGTTATGAAGGGACATCCCGTTCTTCTCAACCGTGCTCCTACCCTTCACCGACTCGGTATTCAGGCATTCCAGCCTCGAATGATAGAAGGAAAGGCCATACAACTTCACCCTCTTGCCTGTACAGCGTTCAACGCCGACTTCGATGGAGACCAGATGGCCGTGCATCTTCCCCTTGGCAATGCAGCCATTATGGAGGCACAGCTTCTGATGCTCGGTTCACACAACATTCTCAACCCTGCCAACGGTGCGCCTATCACAGTGCCTTCACAGGATATGGTCCTGGGTCTGTACTACATTACCAAGGTACGTCCGGGTGCAAAGGGAGAGAATATGACATTCTACGGCCCCGAAGAGGTTATCATCGCTTATGACGAGAAGGTTATCGATATGCACGCCAAGATTCGCGTACGCATTCCCGTTGACAAGCAGGATCCTTCCAAGGGAACCCAGATTGTAGAAACGACCGCCGGACGTATCATTGTAAACCAGTACGTTCCTCAGGAAGTTCCTTTTGTAAACCAGGTCCTTGGAAAGAAGGCTCTGCGCAGTATCATTACAAATGTAATCAAGTATACAGGTGTAACACGTACGGCACAGTTCCTCGACGACATCAAGAATCTCGGTTACGACCAGGCATTCCGTGCAGGTATTTCCTTCAATCTTGGAGACGTGCTCGTTCCTCAGGAGAAGAAATCCCTCATCGACAACGCATACAGGGAAGTCGAGAAAATCAAGGGTGACTTCGGAATGGGATTCATTACCAACAGCGAGCGTTACAATAAGGTCATCGACCTTTGGACAGCTGTGGACAACCAGCTTACCGCTGTGGTTCAGAAGCAGATTCAGGCCGACGACCAGGGATTCAACCCCGTATATATGATGCTGGATTCAGGAGCCCGCGGTTCTACCCAGCAGATCAAGCAGCTTTGCGGTATGCGCGGTTTGATGGCCAAGCCTCAGAAGGCCGGCGGATCCGGTGCCGACATCATCGAGAACCCTATCATCTCCAACCTCAAGGAGGGAATGACAGTGCTCGAGTACTTCATCTCCACCCACGGTGCACGAAAGGGTCTGGCCGACACCGCCCTCAAGACAGCCGATGCCGGTTACCTTACCAGACGTCTTGTGGACGTTTCCCACGACGTCATCATTACCGAGGAGGATTGCGGCACACTGCGCGGTCTTATCGCTACAGCTATCAAGAACAAGGATGAGGTCGTTGAATCTCTCGGAGAAAGAATTCTGGGACGTACATCGGTTCACGACATATTCAACCCTCTCACAGGAGAACTTATCATCTCTGCAGGTCAGGAAATCCGCGAGGCTCAGGCCGAACTTATCGATTCCCTGCCCATCGAGCAGGTTGAAATCCGTTCCGTACTCACTTGCGAAAGCCGCAAGGGTGTATGTGCAAAATGTTACGGACGCAATCTTGCCACCAGCCGTATGGTTGAGAAGGGTGAGGTTGTAGGCGTAATCGCTGCGCAGTCCATCGGCGAGCCCGGTACACAGCTTACACTTCGTACATTCCACGTCGGCGGTACAGCTTCCGGCTCCATTGCCGACTCTTCCATCGAGTCCAAGTACGACGGACGTCTGGAATTCTCAGACCTCAGGACCATCCAGAGGGAGAACGAGGACGGAAAGAAGGAAACAGTCGTAGTAAGCCGTATGACCGAGCTCAGGATTGTCGATGACAACACCGGCATTACCTTCTCCCAGTACGACATCCCCTACGGAGCCGTTATCTTCAAACAGGAAGGCGACAAGGTTACCAAGGGAGATCTTATCTGCCAGTGGGACATCTACAATGCAACCACAATCGTTGAGACATCCGGTACGGTAAGGTTCGAGAATATGATTGAAGGAAGCACCTTCTCAAAGGAAGCTTCCGACGAATACTCTACCAGCACCGACAAGGTCATCATCGAAAGCAAGGATAAGAGCAAGAACCCGACCCTCAACATCGTTGACTCCGAAGGCAATTCCATCAAGCAGTACAACCTGCCTGTGGGCGCCCACATTATGGCGGAGGATGGCGACAAGGTTAAGGTCGGTGACGTAATCATAAAGATTCCTCGCGTTCTTGGAAAGACCAGCGATATTACCGGAGGTCTCCCCCGGGTTACCGAACTTTTCGAAGCGCGCAATCCCGGCAACCCCGCCATTCTTTCCGAAATCAACGGTGAAGTTGAAATGGGTAAGATCAAGCGTGGAAACCGTGAGATTATCGTAACCCCCAGTTCAGGAGAAAGCAAGTCTTATCTGGTTCCTATGGCCAAACAGATTCTTGTTCAGGAGAATGATTATGTAAAGGCAGGTACTCCCCTTTCAGACGGCGGAGTTTCTCCTACCGACATACTCAACATCCTCGGACCTGTCAAGGCTCAGGAATACATTGTGAATGAGGTTCAGGCCGTGTATCGTCTGCAGGGCGTTAAAATCAACGACAAGCACTTTGAGATTATCGTCCGCCAGATGATGCGCAAGGTTGAAATCACCAACCCCGGCGATACCGGATTCCTTCAGGAAGAGCTTGTGGACAAGTGGCAGTTTATGGATGAGAACGACAGAATCTACGGAAAATATTACGTAGAAGACGGCGGCGACTCCCAGAAGTTCCACACAGGAGACATCATCAGCACACGCGAACTCCGTTCCGAGAATACCTCTCTGGAGCGTCAGGGACTTAAGATGATTGTTGCCCGTGAGGCACTCCCGGCAACTGCCAAGCTTATCCTTCAGGGTATCACGCGCGCAGCCCTCAGAACCAACAGCTTCATTTCTGCAGCTTCATTCCAGGAAACCACCAAGGTGCTCAGCGAATCCGCCATCCGCGCCCGCGTCGATCATCTGGAAGGACTTAAGGAGAACGTAATCTGCGGTCACCTTATCCCTGCAGGAACCGGTCTCCAGGACTACCAGGATATCATCGTTGGCCGCAAGGACGACGTTGCCCGCGAACTCGAAGAGCTCTAGAAAGGAGCCGACTCTATAAAAAAGATGGCCGAAAGGTCATCTTTTTTATTTGTGTACAATTATGAAACTGTCGATGAGGGTACCGTCCAGCTCGTACACCCGAACCTGCATTCCTTGCGGGCCGACATCAATCACTGCTCCCATACACTGGCCGCTGGCCTTGAGGTCAAGGACAAGTTCGTGAAGACCGTCGTTATAAAGGCCTTCGTCGGGGGTACGTACCTTCTTTCCCGATGTTCCCATATCCAGATAATACGTTCCGCCTATGGAGACACTTCGGGAGAACATATGGTCGTGCCCGCAGAGCACCAGATCGACTCCGGCCTTGCGGAAAACGGGAGCCCAGAGAGGCCGCATATATTTTGCAACTCCCGAATCGTTTGTGTAGGAACCGAATATACCCTTGTGTTCCATAACCACAAGATAATCATATGTACCCTTCCGGCTCTCTACAACCTGACGGAACCACTCCGCCTCCCGCTCGAACATAGAGGTGCGGGGAGTATTGGAATCTGCCATATCCAGCGCGACGAACAGCACATTGTTGTAATGGAAGAAAAAGCTGGAATTCAGCCTTTCCTCTAAGCCGTTCTTGGGGTTATTGAATATTCTGTTATAAACCAGGGGCTTGGGAAGCTGGGGAATATGTCTTTCCGTTCCCTTCGCCCAATATTCGTGATCGCCGGGAGAACTTGCAAAGAGGAAACGCCCGAAAATCTCATTGTCCAACAGCCATTTCCAGCTCTGCTCGGCCGAAGAATAGTCAATCATATCTCCACTGCACACTGCCAGAGGCACATCTGCCCCGGCCAGCGAAAGGACCTTTTCTATGATAGCGTGAGTCTTGACATTGTGGGCCGGCTGAAAGTCGGTAAAAGCGACGAACTTCCATTCTTTTGCGCCGGATGCAGTGGTGAAATTCCTGACTTCACTGCATTCATTTCCAAGGACAACCCTGTACTGATAACTGCAACCGGCCTTGAGCCCCGATAGATTGACCGAACACACATAGCGGGAGTCGCAGAACAGAGATTCAACGGAATCGGGCTCTGCACGGGTCACGAATTCCTGAGAGAGGTTCCAGACCTCCTCGGCAGGGCAATATCTCTGTGCGTTCTCAAACGATTGGTCCGACGCCTCCCTGACTTCCAGGATGCTGCCGGGCCTGTTGCAATGCCAGTTGATTCCAATCTCCCGACTCGCATCCTCTCCCGGATCCGCGACCAGGAAATGCACTGCAAGATTCTGGCATAAAGCCACACTACAAGCCAATAAAAGGGCGATAATACCTAAAAACTTTTTTGCCATAATTAAAATACAACTTCTACCGGGCAATGGTCGGAGCCAAATATTTCGTTATGAATTTCGGCCGATTTAAGATTTAGCCCGCTGGTTACAAAATAATCGATACGCCAGCCCACGTTCCTCTCCCGGGCGTTCATTCTGTATGACCACCAGGAATATTTGACTTCCGTCGGATGCAGAAGCCTCCAGCTGTCCTCGAATCCCTTTTCCAGCAAAGCCGAGAAATCTGCTCTTTCTTCATCCGAAAATCCGGGGTTGAAGTGATTGGTTGCGGGATTCTTGAGGTCAATCTCGTTATGGGCCACGTTGAAGTCTCCACCGACGGCTACGGGCTTCCTTTTCGACAGGGATGCCAGATATTCAGAAAACGCTTCGTCCCAGCGTTGACGGTATTCAAGTCTTCGCAGGCCGTCCTGAGAATTGGGTACATACACGCAAACCACATAGAATTCCGGCATTTCAAGAGTAATGACCCTGCCTTCGTGGTCAAATTCGTCTATCCCAATGCCATAAGCCACCGACAAGGGGGTATGTTTTGTATATATGGCCGTGCCAGCATAGCCCGCTTTGTCGGCATAATTCCAATAGGACTGATACCCAAGGAATACCAAATCTATCTGACCTGCCTGCAGTTTTGTCTCCTGAAGCAGAAAAAAGTCTGCGTCCAGGGCTTGGAAAGACTCTTCGAAGCCTTTCTTAACAACTGCACGCAGTCCATTGACATTCCAACTTATAAGTTTCATTCCATTGTCCACTCTGCACCATCCTTGGTGTCTTTTACAACAATTCCGAGAGCCTTGAGAGAATCTCTGATATGGTCGGAAACGGCCCAGTCCTTTGCAGCTTTTGCAGCGGCACGCTGCTCTAGCACCATCTGCATCAGACCCTCTACCACTTTGGATTGGCCACCCTGTGAAGACTCTTCGTCACAAAGCCCCAGAACTCCGAATACAACGTCGTTGAAAAGCTGCACGAGAGTGTCAATGTCGGCCTTTGTCAATTTTACGCTGCCTTCCTTGTAGGAGTTTATGAGTCTTACGGCTTCTGATATTGCGGCCAGAGCCACGGGGGTGTTAAGGTCGTCGCAAAGAGCATCGTAAACATTCTCCCAAACAGTTCTAACCTCTTTTGACTCAGCGGTACAGCTTTCCGGAGCCACCGTAGCAGGCAGTGCCCCGTAACTGTATTCGGGAGCCTTAACGCCGGCGATTGCATAAAGATCCTTTGCAGCCTGAAGCACACGCTTCAAACCTTTGCGCGCAGCGGCCAGAGCATCGTCAGAGAAATCCAAGGTACCTCTGTAATGAGCCTGAAGTATGAAAAAGCGGATAGTCATTGGGCTGTATTTCCTGTACAGATCGAACAGGGTAATGAAATTGCCCAAAGACTTGCCCATCTTCTTTCCGTCTATGGTAATCATATTGTTATGAACCCAGTAGCGTACGCCCCGGGTGCCTCGGGAAGCCTGGTTTTGAGCTATTTCGCACTCGTGGTGAGGGAACATCAAGTCCATCCCTCCACCGTGGATGTCGAACTCCCGTCCAAGATACTTCTCCCCCATTACCGAACACTCGAGATGCCAGCCGGGGAAACCGTCTCCCCAAGGGGAAGGCCAGCGCATAATATGCTGGGGTTCAGCCTTTTTCCACAGTGCAAAGTCGTAAGGGGCACGCTTGTCGGACTGTCCGTCCAGCGACCTTGTTCCCTCCAGAGTATCCTCCAGGGTACGGCCGGACAGGATTCCGTAATGATATTTCTCGTTGTATTTGGCAACGTCGAAGTATATGCTGCCGTTGCTTTCGTACGCCATTCCAGCATCAAGGATTTTCTTTATGGCCTCTATCTGCTCTATGATATGTCCGCTGGCTCTGGGCTCTATCGACGGAGGAGCCACGTTGAGCATTCTCATTGCCTCGTGGTAGCGCAGGGTATATGCCTGCACCACCTCCATAGGTTCCAGCTGTTCCAGCCTGGCCTTCTTTGCAATCTTGTCCTCCCCTTCGTCGGCATCGTGTTCCAGATGCCCTACATCGGTTATATTGCGCACGTAACGCACCTTGTATCCCAAATGGGTGAGCAGTTTGAAAAGCACGTCATAAGTCACACCTGGACGGGCGTGGCCAAGATGAGCGTCGCCATATACCGTGGGACCGCACACATACATTCCAACTCTGCCTTCACTGACAGGCACAAACAGTTCCTTTGTGCGCGAAAGCGTATTTGTAAGCCGTAGTTCTCTCATTTCAATGTCTTAAAATCTTACGAATATACGAATTTTATTCTTATCTTCGCGCTATGATTTTGAGCGGCAAGGAATTATCTGACAAATTGAAGGCCCTTATGGCCACGGAAGTTGCAAGCTTCCCCGAAAAATACGGAAGAGTACCCCATTTGGCTGTAGTGCTGGTAGGCGATGACCCTGCGAGCATTTCTTACGTTCGCAGCAAGGCTAACGCCTCCAAACTCATAGGAATAAAGAACACAACCGTACGCCTTCC
>JAGHTF010000094.1 GCA_018065485.1 Candidatus Cryptobacteroides fimicaballi
CGGGTTACGTTTGCGAAATTATCGAAACCGTAACCACGCTCACGAAGGCCGTCGATTATCTCTCCTAGGTGGGTATAAGTCCTGTCTTCGGGTTCACGTCCGGGATATACCATTGCGTGAACCAGAATAATCGCTCCGTTAAGCCCTTCTGCCTTTTCAAAAACCCAGATATTCTGCACCATCTGCGCAGCAGACTGATAATTCTCGGCATCTGCGGGCATCCAGTCTTCTCCGGTAACCAGGCCTTCGGTAGGATTGCAGAGGCTGAAACCCAGTTCGCGGAGTCCGTCAGCAGTCTCGTGATTGTACCACTCGTAAGGAGGAATCATATAATCGAACTGTGACTTTTCAAGCCCAAAGCGCACAAGTTCGGCCTCCATTCCGGCGATATCGGCCTTGAGGGAATCAGGCGAAACCAGCGTGAGATCCCTGTTGTCGTAGGGACAAAGCAGGAGATGCCGGTTGGAGTGAGCTGAAAGATAATGACCTTCATCTATGATACGCCTGATGGAAGATGCATATTTTTCCTGACGGAAACAATTTCCTGTAGGGAAGAAAGAGCCCTTTACTCCTTTTTCCTTAAGGATGTCGAGAACCGGTTCAATACCGTCAAAATTTTCGAAGGCTCCGTTGTCCTCTTCGCTGAAGTGTCCGGTGAATACCAGGTACACAACCTTTTCGTCGGGATTGACCCTTTGAACTACTCCATATTCGTCGCAAACGAGCACATCTTCCTTCGGAGCGGACGTACAGCATACGACAGCCATACAGGCGGCGGCAAAAACAAATAATTTACGCATTTAAAATAAAATTATGTGGTTAAAGATTATGCAAGTTCACGGAATTTGACCGATGTTATTTTCTTGCTCTTCAAGGTAATTTCCTCTTTGAGACGGGCAATCACCTTCTGATCCTCTACCTGCTCTACAAGACGGTCGATCTGCTTTTCATCTGTGAGCATATTCTGGACAGCTTCATTGATAATATCCTCGGGAACATTACCGATTCCATACATTGCGTACTGATACGTAACGAATGCACGACCTGCTTCTTCAAGATCCTTCTTATCTACCTTGAAATCGAATTTCTTCATAAGATAGCCGCGGACCATCTGCCACTTGAAATCTTCTACGAATGCCGGGAACTCCTGATCGACCTGCTCCTTTGTCACCTTTCCGCTATTGGCTGCAAGAAGCCAGCGCTTGAGGAAATCTTCGGGAAGCTTGATTGCAGACTTCTCAATGAAATAATTGCGTATATCCTTGCTCACACGCCACTCCGCTTCCTGCTTGTACTGTTCGGAAAGACGCTTGGACGCTTCTTTCTCAAGTTCCTCGTCGGTTTTGGGTTCCTTGTTGTCCTTTTTCTCACTTTCAATCTTCTTGAGAGTTTCCGTCATTTTCTTCTTATCTTCAGCGGCAACAGTTACGGAATACTGAGGCACCTCGTCGGTCTTCTCAACCTCGAAATTCAGTTCCGGGCGCAGGGCAACGTCAAAGAGGAATTCGAAATCGTTTCCGTCCTTCCATTCCTGCTCTTTCTGCTTCTCAGAAGCAAGAGGTTCTCCTAGAATATTGAGTTTGTTTTTCTTGATGTACTCATCGAGTGACGTTCCCACAATCTCATTTACAGATTCTACAAGAATTCTTTCTCCATACACGCGCTGTATCAGAGAGGCGGGCACCATTCCTTTACGGAATCCCTTGAATTCTGCATTTCTACGTAGTTCTGCTGTCTTTTTCTTTGAAGCAGCGGCATAATCGTCTGCCGCAACCTTTACTGTAAGCTGGAGATTCAGCTCATCGATCTGTTTTTTTCTAACGTTCATTTTATAAGTTATTTGATTTTGTTCTTAGGATAAACTATTCTTTCGTGATAAATCTGTGCAAGAAAAGATTTCAGTACGTTCTTCACAGTATTGAGTTCGTTGAGTGTAAGTTCTGACCCATCGATCTGATCCATCTTTGATTGGGTTATTTTGTCAACAAAAGCGGAATACGCTTCAGTTGAGTGGTCCTTGAGAGTTCTGGAGGCGGCTTCAACCGAGTCGCATATCATAAGTATAACCTGTTCCTTAGTTACAGGCTTTCTTCCGTCATACATAAACAGACGGATATTATCCCGGCTTCCCCCCTGCTCCAGGTATTTGTTATAGAAATAGGAAACGCAGGATTTGCCGTGGTGAGTGACAATAAAATCGCTTATGACCGAAGGAATATGGTTCCTTTCTGCAATGTCAAGCCCGTCAATAACGTGACGTACAATATCCCTGGCACTCTGAACCGGACTCAAATCCTGATGATATCTGGCCGATGTATTCTCTGCGACAAGAGTCTCATTCTCCACAAAGCACTGCGGATTGTTCATCTTGCCCAAGTCGTGATAAAGCGCGCCAGCTCTAAGGAGAAGATAATTCGCACCAATGGCGCGGGCCGCTGCATCGGCCATATTGGCAACCTGGAGAGAGTGCTGGAACGTTCCCGGAGCTTTCTTTTCAAGTTCGCGCAAAAGACTTCCGGAAGTATCGGCAAGTTCGATGAGACGGGAATTGGAAATTAGCCCGAAAAGCCGTTCGAAGATGTATATCAAAGGATAAAGGGCTACAGCCGAAAATGCCGAGACCAAAAGGAACAGCACCGACTGAATCGAACTGCCGGTAGCAATGTCGAGCAGCCTCAATGCCCCGTAAGTAAGCAGCATCCCGGCAAAGATTATCAATGACATCAGGAACTGCTTCCATCCCCGGTTCATCCGGTCGTAATAAATGATTGCGATTCCTCCGCCCACAAGGAAAATGAGGAAAAGCGAAATTCCGGAATGTGCAAATACCAAAAGCGGTAAAAGTGATATGGAATAAATGGCAAAGCTGACCGAACTCTTGAAAAAAGCTTTCAGCCACAGGGCAAACAAAGTAAAAGGAACGATGAAAAGGAACTGCGCTATCTTCAGTCGAACCAGAAGCAAGGCCACTACCGAGGTGATGGTAAAAATCATCAGAATGAACAGCAGCGAGCGTTTGTCATTCAAAAGGGCGGCATCCTCGAAAAGCAGTGCAAGCACCAGAAGCGCAAGGAAAATGAGAATGATTACAATTTCCGAAAGCCACAGGAATACCCGGCTGCGACTGTATCCCACGTTCTTGTTGAATTCAACCTTATAGGAATCCAGAATCTGTTCCACTTCGGCAGTAACTATCTCGTCTTTGGATACGATAAGTTGCCCCGATGCAATGAATCCCGATGTCGGGGAAACATCATTGGGATTCTCTCCTGCAAGCTGAACGGTAGCCTGTTCGTCGTAAATAAGGTTTGCGACAATCAGGTCGGACACACCGTAAATACGGAGCAGAGAATCCACGTTTGAAGAACGGTAAACCGATTCCAGGTTCGACACCAGAAGACGTCGGGCCTGTGTTATCTGCAGTATTTCGCTGGAAGGATATTTCGTGGCCCGCTTGTCTTTCTGTATGTAAACAAGATTGGAATTCTGTTCGGCGTCTATCCGCACACCCTTTCTGTAAATGTTTCTGAAAGACGAAACAATCACGGCAGTATACGGTTCCAACTCTTGAAGATCCATCGCCTGAACCTTCGAAATGGCCGACTTTACAATCTCGTCATTGTATTTGTAATAAGGGATAACCTGGCCGGACAATTCCGACTTCTCCCTTTGAATCTGCTCCTGGGTTTTCAGGATAGGGAAATCAAACTGGGAAACAAGATTCTCATATTTCCACGTGTTTCCCTTTTTATAACTGTAGGGGAAGTTTGCAGTACGAGGGAACGCAAGCAAAATAATCAGCCCAGACAGCAAAAACGGAATACCAATCCTGAGATACTCGGACACTTTGTTCATAACGAATAGGTTTTATGCGTCGATATTTGCGTAATGGGCATTTTCTTCGATGAACTGACGGCGGGGCGGAACATCCTCCCCCATCAGCATAGAGAAGGTTCGTTCAGCCTGAACGGCATTCTCTATTGTAATCTTACGCAAACGTCTGCGTTCAGGGTCGAGGGTGGTGGCCCATAGCTGTTCGTCGCTCATTTCACCCAGACCTTTGTACCGCTGGATGGTATATCCTTTATCGGAACCTTTGCCAAAACGCAATGCGGCCTCTTCCCTCTGATCTTCGGTCCAGCAATAAACTTCTTCCTTGCCCTTGGACACCTTGTAAAGCGGGGGCGTAGCAAGATATACGTAGCCGTTCTTGATAAGATCGAACATATACCGGAAGAAGAAAGTAAGGATAAGACAGGCAATATGAGAACCGTCCACATCGGCATCGGTCATAATAATAACCTTATGATAGCGAAGTTTGCTCAAATCCATATGCTTTTCGCCTGTCTCGTCTTCTTCGGCAACTCTGACTCCGAGGGCCGTGTATATGTTCTGTATTTCCTGGCTGTCGAATGCGCGGCCGTCGGCTGCCTTTTCCACGTTAAGAATTTTACCTCTCAACGGAAGTATAGCCTGAGTGCGGCGATCGCGTCCCTGCTTTGCAGTACCACCGGCGGAATCTCCCTCTACGAGGAAAAGTTCGCATCTTTCGGGATCCTTCTCAGAGCAGTCGGCAAGTTTCCCGGGCATACCAACGCCTCCGAGAGGTGACTTGCGCTGCACCATTTCCCGGGCTTTGCGGGCCGCATTACGGGCTGTAGCGGCAAGAACTATCTTTTCGATAATCTGCTTGGCCTCTTTCGGATGCTCTTCAAGGTACATATCTACAGCGGCCGCTGTAGCCTGAGAAACAGCCGAAGTCACTTCGGTATTGCCCAGTTTAGTCTTGGTCTGTCCTTCGAACTGGGGTTCAGCGACCTTCACGGAAACAACCGCCGTAAGACCTTCGCGGAAATCTTCGGGAGCAAGGGGGTCCTTGAGCTTTGCCAGAAGGTTATTCTTGTCGGCATAATTCTTAAGCGAACGGGACAAACCCATCTTGAAGCCCTGAAGGTGAGTTCCTCCTTCGATTGTATTGATATTGTTCACATACGAGTATATCTTTTCGGAATACCCGTTATTGTACTGCATAGCTATATCGATAGGTATAATCTTGTCGGAATTCACACACACGGGCTCGGGAATCAGATGCTGGGCACCTGCGTCCAGGTATTCGATGAATTCCTGAAGGCCTTTCCGGGAGTAGAATACGTCCTGACGGAAAATCTGCTTTCCGGTAGCTTTGCTTTCTCCTGATTCGGGATCCTTGACGAACTCATCAACAAGAGTTCTCTCATCGGTAAGAGTGATCCTGATACCACTGTTCAGGAAAGAAAGTTCACGCAGACGCGCCGCAAGAGTATCGTATTTGTATTCAGTAGTCTGAACAAAAATTTCCGGATCTGGATGGAAGATGATAGTGGTACCCGTATCCCGGCTCGTGCCCGTGACGGTAACTTCATCCATAGGCTTCCCCTTCGAGTAGTGCTGGACAAATATCTTGCCTTCGCGATGCACCTCTGCCGTGAGGGAATCCGAAAGCGCATTCACACAACTCACGCCTACACCGTGAAGACCGCCGGAAACCTTGTAACTGTTCTTGTTGAACTTTCCGCCGGCATGCAGCACTGTAAGAACGACCTCCAATGCAGACCGATGTTCCTTCTCGTGCATTCCGGTCGGAATACCTCGTCCATTGTCCGTGACTTTAATGAAATTGCCCTTCAGGATGCTAACCTCAACGGAGTCGCAGAACCCGGCCATAGCCTCGTCGATACAATTGTCCACGACCTCATATACAAGGTGGTGCAAACCCCTCTCGGAAATGTCTCCGATATACATCGAAGGACGCTTGCGCACTGCCTCAAGTCCTTCCAACACCTGAATACTGGAAGCGGAATACTGCTGTTCCGCTATCTTCTTCTCTTCTAGTTCTGTCATCTTTTATCTGTTAATCTATATATTCAAACTTATTCCCCCGATTATATTGATACCTTTCTCTATGTAAGAAGGTGTACGCATTATCATATTGTTAAGCAGGTTCGTTCCTCTGACCCATATTCCGAACTCCCTTGTCAAACGATATTCGAGCGAGGCGCCCAGATTCAAATAGCCGGGCAAATACGATCTTATATCATCCTTGATGATGGCTCCGGCCCTATCGGAAGAACCTTCGATTCCAACCCCGACGTAAATGCGTTTCTGCCAGTTATATGTAACTCTGGCTGTTCCACTTAACATAGGAAGATCAAAAACCTCAAAGTTACCTGTCAAGTTTGTAAACCGGTAATGTACCCCTGCATCCATATCAAGCCGCTCATTACTGAAGGACAGCACGGCATTTGCATAGGCTACATTGAATTTTACAGGTTTGTATTCGACGTAATACACTGTCAGTCTCCCCAATTCAAGAGGTGAGAGACAATCGAGCGGTGAAGCATCCCGGATACTGTATCCGCCATTAATGTCAAACTCGAAACCCCCACCTATCCTGCCTTTCACTCCGCCGTTGAAACGTATGGTTTCATCCGACCAGGTATGATTTGTATTGTCGACAAAAGGATTGCTATGAAGGATATCATTGGCACTTATAAGCGACTGCCCGCCATCCACGTCAGCATAAACCGAAACGGCATCAACTATATTGAGCACAGCGTGAACGTCAGGGGTAATGCGGAAATATCTGTTGACCTTATCCGGACTCCAGAAAGTGAACTTTGCGCCGGCTAACAGGTCAACTGTTCCAAGCATAAGCCTTATGTGCGGCGCGGCACCTGCCAGAAAAGCGCCCGATGCAAACTGAGCTTTTACATCCACCGGGAACTTCATCGTTTTCTCCGTTTTAGGTTCGAAAGTCATCCCCACATCTGCAAAATGCCTGTTCTCGCGACTTATATTCGCAAACTTATACGCCAAATCAAGTTTATAGGAGAAGTACTTGTTCCTAAAAGTGGCAAGTCCGAAATTCAGGTCTGCACCGTGCATCATTCTGAGATTCGACACATCTCCGGAATAGACTCCGTCGTAGGCCGCATTCAGTCTGAGTTTCATATTCCGGTCGTCGAAATGAAGGTTCATTCCTAGACGTTCACTGAGATTCATACACGTTTCAGAGAGCATTTCACCCTTCGAATCACAATATCTGCCTACGAAGCCGTTGCCTTTCTGGAATATGCTCAGTTTCAGATTGGGATTATCCTTCAGCTCCGGAGAATATACCGCATCGAGCACGGGATACATCTGATATCCGGCACCGGCACGCATATAGAAACGTCTGGTACCATAATTCCCCACTTCAGGGATAAGTTGCACGGAATATGGGGAGAATTCATAAGACCCTTTGAAAGGATTTTCAAACACCATATAGTCGAATTCCTTATTGAACTGCAACAGAGAATCCGGCACCTGCATCTTGATATCGGCCTTAGAGTTGGCATCGAATGTAGAGAGATATTCGTTCGAAACATCGACCGTGGAATTCAGGCTCTGCGCATTGAGCGCCGCACAGCAAAGAACGGATGTCAGGGAAATTATTATTCTTTTCATAACTGATTTTTCAAAGAATTGGCTTTAGCGAGCTTTTCGGCGGTAAGGGTAAGGATATCGTCGGATGTATCGTCCGAAGAATATCCGTCCCGGATACTCTCATAAGTAGCGATTGCCTGATTCAGGTTACCGAGTTCTACGAAAGAGTCGCCAAGAATAAGGAAAGCTTTTGCGAGGTAATAATTCTGATCCCCTGCCTTGGGAGAGAAGGCATAGACCATATCGGCTATCCTGTCGAATTCTCCCCTGTCAAAACAGTCCTGGATAAGTATCACATTGGCCTCAGCGCCCTGAGGGGTCGAAGGAGAGTCTGCGGCAAGTTTTTCAAAAACTTCCATTGCTTCGGAACGCCGGCTAACGCTCAACAGCGATTTTCCGAGAATATATTCCGTTTCCACAGCTGAATTGTTGAGAAGTTTTGCGGCCGATATAGCCTCTTCGTATAATCTGGCACGATATGCACTCTGCATCATACCGTTGATGGCAAAAGTCCTGCGTTCATCGAACGAAGCCTTTTCCCGCAAATCGCAAAAGGCCTTGTACGCCTCTTCGAAACGCTCCAACTCAAAATTCATCTGGGCATAACCGAGCAGACTCATTTCCAGATAAGTCCCTTCTCCGGCGAGTTGACACGCTTTTTTGAAATTCTCGCAGGCGTTCAGCCTATCCCCAAGGCTACGGCAACTCTCCCCTAGGAAATACCACGCCCGGCCAAGGAACTCACCCTGAGGGAAAGTTTCGATATACTTATGGAAAGAGGCTTTTGCCTGTTCAAAATTTCCGGCAAGATAGTTCTGTTCTCCGGCGCCGAAATACAATTTTTCCTTCTCAGATTCGGTTTTACCGGATGAAAGCCCGCTGGATTCCAAGTATTCAACGTATTTCTCAGGAGTTCCCTTACCTGAATACACAGACTCTATTGCAAGCAGGGCATCCTGAGAATATTCACTTCCCGGAAACTCGGACACAACTTTCTTATAGCAGGACAGCGCACTGTCGGTCTTCTTCATATTTGCATAGGCCATACCCATTCCCAACAGAGCTTTTGCCGCATCGATACGGGTCGGTGCCTTGCTTTCCAATGTCTCGAAAATTCCGATTGCCTTATCGTTCTTTGACATATCCAGATAAGTCTTTCCCAATTCATACATAGCATCGGAATAAAGCGGCGTATCTGACGGAAGTTCCGACACCTTCGAGAGAATCTCCACTTTTTCGGATTTCTTTCCCATAAGTCCGTACGCGAGAGCCATCTGATAGTACGGATAAATTTCAGTTGACGAGGAATTCATTTCCACAGACTTTCGATACGACTCAACTGCGGCGGCATAGTCTCTTCTGGCAATATCACAGTCTCCCCTACGGTTTTGAGCATCCTTCCTGAGCCCCGCATCCAGATAGGGGATACTGCGGTCGAACCATTTGGCCGCACTGTCAAAATTACCCATCTTAAAGGCGGCATAAGCGATATTGTATGCCAGAATGTTGCCCTCGGGCTTTGAATCGAGCGCCGACAGATTATAAAGATTTGTAAAAATTCCGTAAGCCTCCTTGAAATTACCGAGACGGTACTGACATTCACCGAGCCAGAAACGCGAAAGCTGACAGAAAGGATTGTTGGGACTTAACCCCAATGTCGCTGAGTTAAGATAAGGAACCGCATCGCTGTATGCGCCGGCGCTAACCAGCTGATTTGCACGCAGATAATTGGCTTTCAAATAGTTCAAGTCCTGTTCGGGAGTCGGATTCGCCAGTTTGTCATAGGCTTCTATCGCTCCTACATAATCCCTGTTGGCAAGTCTTGCAATGGCCATATATCCGTATATCTGCTCTCCCTTGCGGGATGTCGAATATGTATTAAGATAGTTTTCAAACCAGGATCCGTCATTATTCAGGTCGAACGCCAGCTTGGCGTGGTTGAACGATGCGTCTTCCTTGATGTCACTGTCGAAGTCCAACTCCGATGCGGCCTTGAAGGCATCCAGGGCTGCCACCTTGTTTCTGGTCTGTATATACGAATTTCCCAGTTGGTAAGAGGCAATCTGCCAGAGAGAATCCGTGCGATTCTGTATTCTCGTGAAATTGTCAATGGCTCCGGCAAAATCACTGACCGCATACATTACCGAACCGGCATAGAAATAATCCGAATCCTTCATACCGTCCTGCACGGAAGCCCCTTTTTCATAATATTCGCGGGCCTTGTCCTTGTCTCCCAAAACCAGGTAGGACTCCGATATTGCCCTGGCAAGATGCGCCTGACGTTCAGCAGGAATTTTATCGAAAAGTTCTACGCCCCTGTATATGACATAAACATAATCCTTCTGCATAAAACGGCAATCCACAGTATAGAAACCGGCGAGTTCCGAGAACCGCGGATCATTCTGGCACTTGGAAAACCAGTCGAGAGCTTCGCTGAAATTCTTCTCGGTATAATTCATAAAGCCCATAGCAAACCGGGCAGGAGAAGAATACTGGCATACAGGCAGTTTCTCAAGTTCCAGAAAGCGCTGTTTCGCCTGCCGGTAACGGTTCAGAGAGAAATGACAGAATCCGCACTTGAATATATACTGGCTCTGCTCGCTGTCGCCAAGATGTTTTTGCCTTACAAGAGCGAACTGAGCAGAAGCATTCTCATAATCGTGCTTGTCGAACAGATTCAGTCCGTACTGATAGTGCAGCCAAGAAGCAAGAGACGAAGCAGGATACTCCTTCAGATACGCATCCATAAGCAGAGGATAATCCGGCGTGTTCAATTTTCCGGCACACAACGTGGCATAACCCTCATAAGTCATTGACTTTCCCAATGCTTCAAAACAGTCACGCGCTTTGTCGTACATACCGCTTTCATACAGGGACATTGCTTCTCTGAAAGCTTTCGAATCCTTTCCGGCAAATATCTGCGGGCTTAAGAGGAAGGCCACGGCCGTAAAAAACAAAACAATTTTTATCCTCATAAAAATTACATTTTTATAATCTTACAAATTTACTCAAAAATATGCTATATTTGTAGCGTTACAGATAAAATTTTTCAATAAAATTATGAGTATTCAGCCTACCCCCGTTTTGTCCTTCAGGCAAGCCAACATTTCGAATGGAGAAGAGACTGTGATTTTTGACGTAAACATGGACGTCTACCCCGGCGAACTGGTTTACATAACAGGTAAAGTCGGCGGAGGCAAGACCTCTCTGGCAAGAACAATCACGGCAGAGAACCCTCTCGACGGAGGCTCGGCAAAAGTACTCGGCATTGAACTGGGATCCATCAAAAACAAAAAGATTCCCGAACTCCGTAAAAAACTGGGAGTAGTGTTTCAGGACTTCCAGCTGCTTATGGACCGCAACGTATGGGATAATCTGGCCTTCGTTCTCAAGAGCACGGGATGGAAAGACAGCAGCCGCATCAACAGCAGAATAGCCGAAATACTGGAAATGGTAGGAATGGAAACCAAGGCCCACAAGATGCCGGTCCAGCTTTCCGGAGGAGAAAAACAGCGTATCTGCATCGCCCGGGCCCTGCTCAACTCACCGCAGCTTATCATTGCCGATGAACCTACGTCCAACCTCGATGGCGAAAACACAGCCATCATTATGGACATCATCTGCAAGATCATTGCCGGCGGCACTGCAGTCATACTCATAACCCACCGCGATGCACTTTTGGAAGCGTATCCCGGAAGGGTCTTCGTCTGTCAGGACGAACAGCTGCACGAAAGGATTTCCAAACAATGAATATCGAAGAGCGATATTCCGGAATTCTGGAATATTTCGGACAAAAGCTGCCCGACCCGAAACCGGAACTGATTTTCAAGGATGACTACCAGCTTCTGGTGGCCGTTATGCTGTCGGCACAGTGCACCGACAAGCGCATCAATCAAACTACGCCGGCCCTGTTCGAGCGGTTTCCCGACATACAGGCTCTGGCCAAGGCCGATGTGTCCGAAATCCTTGAAGTCATAAAATCGGTTTCCTACCCCAACAGCAAAGCCGCCCATCTTTCTTCGATGGCCCGGAAAGCTGTAAGCGACTTCGACGGCCGGATTCCCCGGGCCATACCGGAACTGATGAGTCTCCCCGGAGTGGGCAGAAAAACCGCAAACGTTGTTGCCTCGGTACTTGAGAATGCGCCGGTAATAGCCGTCGACACTCACGTTTTCAGAGTTGCAAGACGACTCGGCCTGAGCAAAGGAAAAACGCCCGAGGCCGTAGAAAAAGACCTCGAGCGCAGAATTCCCGAATCACTGCGGCCACAAGCCCATCACTGGCTTCTGTTGCACGGCCGCTATATCTGCAAGGCTGCCAGGCCCCAATGCGGTCACTGCCCTATCGCAAACTGCTGCTTGAGTGCAGAGAGGCGCTCGTCGGCATCGTCACCCTTGGCGCCGAAGTAGAATTTAATCTTCGGCTCGGTTCCTGAAGGTCTCACTGTCACGACCTCCGAAGCCTCATCGAAAAACTGCAGCACATTGGAAGAAGGCATTCCTGTCAAATCCGTCCTCAGATAATCGACCACCTTGCATACCGGGCTGCCGCAAAGGTCTTTTGGAGGGTTCTGCCTCAACTGAGCGATTATTTCACGGATTCTGGCGGCACCATCATCACCCTTCATCACAACCGACATAAGTCCTTCCTTCCGGTATCCGTACTCACTATATATCTTCTGCATAAGACCGTACAGGCTCAAGCCCTTGGTAGCGGCCCACGCCGCACACTCGGCAATCATAGAACAGGCTATCTGGGCATCCTTGTCCCTTACGTACTCCCCGACGTTGAAGCCATAACTTTCCTCTCCCCCGCATACGAACTCGGCCTTACCCTCGTTGCGCCTAACAACCTCTGCAATATACTTGAATCCGGTCAGGACGTCATATACCTTAAGGCCGAAGGACGATGCGATTTCACGGATGAGTTCGGTGGTCACAATGGTCTTTACAACATACTGCCGGCCATCGAGCCTGCCCAACTCCTTCCATCTTGTAAGAATGTAATACGTAAGCATCGACGCGGTCTGGTTCCCGTTGAACAGCACCAGTTCGCCCTTATCGTCGCGCACTGCAATACCCATTCTGTCGGCGTCGGGATCCGTTGCGAGAACAAGGTCGGCACCGCATTCCCGGGCTTTCTCAAGGGCCAGCTTAAGAGCCGAGGCTTCCTCGGGATTCGGAGACACGACGGTGGGGAAATCACCGTCGGCAACATCCTGCTGCGGGACGTGAATCACGTTCCTGAATCCCAATCGTGCGAGGCATTCTGGCACAAGCCGCCGTCCGCAACCGTGCAAAGGAGTATATACTATCTTAAGGTCCGAATGAGCGGCGCGAGCCTCGGGCGACAATGTAAGCGACAGGATATCGTTCATATACGCCTCATCTATCTCTGAACCGATAAACTCGAAAGGAGCGCAGTCCGGGCTGCTCAGAGTACAGTCGGCAAGGGAACTCAGCTCGGCCACCTTCGCAACGATGTCGGTATCTACGGGCGAAGTCACCTGTGCACCGTCATTCCCGAATACTTTATAGCCGTTATACTCCTTAGGATTATGCGAAGCCGTAATCATAACGCCTGCGTCGGAATGAGTGTAGCGTACGGCATAGCTCAATTCCGGAGTGGGCCTTATATCATCGAAGATATAGACCTTGATTCCGTTGGCGCACAAAACATCCCTGGTGAGTTCGGCAAAATAGCGGCTGTTGTTCCTGGAATCATACGAAATGCAGGCGCTGAGAGGTCTGCCGTCTTCGTTATGAGCATTCAGATAATTGGCAAGTCCCTGTGTTGCAATGCAAACAGTCTCTTTGTTCATCATTCCGAAGGACTCTCCCATCTCGGCGCGAATACCTCCGGTTCCAAATTCAATTTTAGGCATAGTATCAGTGTTTATTTTATTTTATTTTATTTATTCAAAAGCCATTTTGTCCAGAATTCGTGATCCCGTTCAAGAGAAAATTCCTTTTGCGCATCCCGGTATCCGTGCATACCGTCGGGGTAGATCATAAGTTCGAACCCGATACCCTTCTGCTGCAACGCATCCACAAGTTGAAGAGTATTCTGGAAATGGACATTGTCGTCGCCCGTACCGTGAGTAAGCATCAGCGAGCCCGGACGATAAGCCTTGTCCACCTCACCCCTCTGCACCATCCTTATGACCGAAGTTTTCTCGTATCCCTCAGGATTCAGTTCGGGAGTCTGCATAAACCTCTCGGTATAATTGCTGTCGTACAAAGTCCAGTCATATACTCCACCCCCGGCAATTCCACAGCAAAAATACTGGGGATATTTCAGGACCAGAGTAGCGGTCGTAGTTCCTCCGAACGAGAAACCTTCCACCCCGACCCTTTCACAATCCACGTTCAGGAAGGATGTCAGGAACTTAAGGCAGGAAATATAATCTTCCGGTTCAACCTTCAGGAGATTCCGGTAAGACTGTTTCATTCCTTCCCGGCCGTTGATTCCGCTTGTCCGGGGGTCGGCAACAACGTAGATGATTCCGTTCTCCCAGCACCAGCGGTCGGTTGCATCCCTATCGTTCCACCGGTCTCTGACATAGGAAGTACCCGGACCGCCATATACCTGCATCAGAAGCGGATACCTGTTCTTCCTGTCATATCCGCGCGGAAGAGTCACCAGCATACTTAGAGACATTCCATTGTAAAGATTAAGGGTCATAAGGTCCGGAGACGGTTCGTCCTTTCCAACCTTTCTGGCCATCATAGCCTTATTCAACCCGGGATCCGGCTTCGTGGCATCACCTACTATTACCGAATCCCTGATAGAAGCCGTTCCCACCGTTGCGGTAAAAGTCCTTCCTTCCCCGAAAATCCGAGCGTCCCTCGTATAAAGGAACTCACTGGTAAGATTTATTACATTGCCCTTTTTGTCGAGCCTGTAAAGGCACGGATGGGATTTAACGTCCCTGCCTGCAAGAAACCACAGATCCCCGCGTTTCTCGTTTACGTACAAGAGTTGAACGTTCCAATTCTCCCCTGTTGTCATCTGACGGAATTTACGTCCGTCGTAAGACAGATAACATATCTGCTGCCATCCTGTTCCGCGCTCCAAGGCTACGTAGATTCC
Source organism: Candidatus Cryptobacteroides fimicaballi (assembly GCA_018065485.1). Lineage (GTDB taxonomy): Bacteria > Bacteroidota > Bacteroidia > Bacteroidales > UBA932 > Cryptobacteroides > Cryptobacteroides fimicaballi. The sequence continues at coordinate 14,557 of JAGHTF010000094.1, forward strand.
ATCCTTTCCGAACAGGATTCCGTCCATAAAATCGACCCAACTGTCGCTGTACTCCCTATACATCAGACTTTTGAAACCGGTTTCGGCAGAGACCCTGTAAAGTTCCAGTACATTCTGCAGGCGCGGTTCCCACTGTACGAAAAGATTTTTCGAATCCGGTCCCCAGAACGGAGTTCCGAAATACTGATTGTCATTATAATCGAAATCGGCCCAAATTATCTCTCCCGGCCTCGTCAAATCTACGATTCCAATCCGGACCAGAGGATTCGGGCGCCCCGCCTTGGGATAACGGGTCAGTTTCAATGAGCCGGTCTGCCCGTCAGCACTGAAAATCGGAAACACATCTACGTTGGAATCGTCAAACCTATAGAAAGCGATTTTCCGCGAATCTGGACTCCACCAGAAAGCCTTGTATTTGCTGGCCCTTCCAAGGACCTCTTCATAATACAGCCAGGATGCGTAGCCGTTCAGGACCGTTTCGCTTCCATCGTCGGTCAGACGGGTCTCCACCTCTGTAGCGACATCCTTCACATACAGGTCATTGTTTAAAGTATAGGCCATTTTGCTCCCGTCGGGAGAATATGTCAGATTGGCAATTGTCACAGCCAGAACAGTCAGAAGCAGTTTCATCTGAAAAATCTATCGTTAAAGTTAACCAGATATATTTTTTTCACTGCCCGTGTAAGTGCAGTGTACATCCATTTCAAATCCTCGTCATCCTGTACGTCCTGCCAGAACGGGCAGTCTATGAAAACACAGTCCCACTGGCCGCCCTGGCTCTTGTGGCAGGTAATCGCATAAGCATATTTCAGCTGCAGGGCATTGAAATATTTATCCTCCCGGACAGCTTCCCATATCTTCTTTTTGGAGCCCAGATGAGAATAATCGGCACTTACTCCCTGATACAGATTGTTCTGCTGTTCGTAATCCAAAGAGGCGTTCTCGCTGTCCAGCGTATCCAGACAGACCTTTGCTGTGAGTTCCTGATTTCCGTAATCGGGAAAGCGCAGGGTGGCGTCGGCGAAATGCAGACCGTAGCGTTCCTCGAAATTCCTGATTTTTATGAGCTTGGCAATGTCTCCGTTGGCAATGTAGTCCAGCCCTTCGATTCCATCCGCAAACTGGTAGCAGTTCTTCACTATCATAAGTTTGTCGTCCCGCACAAGACGTTCTTCCTTGTACTGCACATAGGAACGGATTCCGATATTATATCTGTTTGCGCGCTTGTTTGACCGGCACAGCACAATTGTTTCATCTTCGCCATAGCGGTCGTACGCCTCGGACACTTTCTCCATAAACTCGCCTCCGGTAATCCGCTCAACGTCGGGAAAAGAGTCGGCATCAAGTTTTATCTCTCCGGAGCCGAATAGATTCCTCAGATTTGTCGCATTCGCCAATATTCCTGATTCCAGGGCCTGTCTCACCACGGTAGTAAGGCTGGAATACCGTACGCCTCCGAAACGGTCCATATATTCAGGGGTAAGTGCCGGGCTGCTCTCCAGCCCCACCGGAGGAAGTTGGGCGCTGTCACCGAGCAGAATCAGTGCACAGTCGTTTCCTGCGCGCACAAAACTCACCAGATCTTCGAGCAGATTGCCGGTTCCGAATGTCATCACAGACTGCCGGTCGCGTGCTTCCGCCCCTATCAGAGATACCTCATCGACCACAAAAAGCGTATTCTTCGCCTTATTCGGCGAAAGTTTGAACTGCCCGAACCCGTCGGCACCGACCGAACTCTGACGGTAGATATGCTTGTGTACCGTCTGCGCCGGGCGTCCCGAAATTTTCTCAAGCACTTTTGCCGACCGACCGGTAGGAGCCAGCAGGACCGACTGAATACGCATCGCACGGAGCGTTCTTATCACCGCCGATATCACGGTAGTCTTCCCGGTCCCGGCGTAACCGTTGATTACAAGTATGTCGGAATCATCGGAACAGATAAAAGAAGCAATATCCTTAAGCAGAGAATCCTGACATCCGGTAGGAGGAATCCCCAGATTTTTCCTGAAATCACCGTACAGTAGAGCTTCCCTGTCCATCTACCTCCTCCTCCTGGAATCAAAAATCATAGCCACAACGGCCAGTACCGGATAAATCTCAATACGCCCCAGGAACATATCCATCGTAAGCACGAACTTACAGGCAGGGGCAACGTTCGAAAAGTTTCCGAAAGTACCCAGCTCGCGGATTGCAGGGCCCACGTTTCCAAGGCTGGAGATAGATGCTGCAAAAGAACTGTAAAGATTCATACCGAGCAGATAAGTCAGCAGGATTGAAACCATCAGGACGCAGAAATACAGGCAGATGAAAAGGACGTGCGGGGACGCCTCGCCATCCCTTAGGAAACGGTTGCCCATCCTGATTTCATTGACCCTGGTAGGATGAAGGACTTTCTTGACCTGCAGGCCGATGGATTTGAACAGCAGAAGCACTCTGTCCGCCTTGATTCCACCGGTAGTCGATCCCGCACAGCCGCACATAAGGGCAGCGATAAGAAGCAGCAGATTCGCCGAAACCGGCCAGTTCAGATTATCGGTAACCGCAAAACCCGTAGTGGAGACAATGCAGACCGTCTGGAAAAGTCCGTTCCACAGCGCTTCCGGGAAAGCCGTTTCATTCCCGTTTATTCTGAGGCTGAGAGCCAGAAGGAGCGAGAACACCAATACAGAAATCAGGAAAAACTTGGTTACCTGATTGTTGAGAGGCTTAAGACTTCCGGTCACAAAGCACATATAAATCAGCCCGAAATGCAGCGATGAGGCCAGCATAAACACTACCGAAACCGCCTCTACTCCGAATGAACCGAATGCCGCAATACTTTCGTTCTTTGTAGAGAAGCCTCCGGTAGCGCTCACGCTCATAGCGTGGTTCAGTGCATCGAAAACTCCCATTCCCGCCAAAAGATACGACAGGAAAGAAAGGACGAATATGGAAAGATAAACGATTGCGAAAATATAGACCGTCCGCGAACGGCGGGTATCATACGAAACCGCCGACATCGAAGACAGCTCCATATTGGTAAGCCGTAGTCTCACAGGACTCGACGAAGGAATGATCAACAACAGGAAAACCACAACTCCCAAGCCACCGATAAAGTGGGTTGAGCTTCGCCAGAAAAGCAGGCTCCTGGGCAAGTCTTCCACCGATGTCAAGGCAGTGGAGCCGGTCGTCGTGAATCCCGACACGCTCTCGAACCAGGCGTCATCAATGGAAAACGGGCCGCCCCACAAAGCGTATGGAAGCATTCCGAAGATGAACGAGAAAATCCAGGAAAGGACAATAATCACATATCCTTCCTTAAGGCTTATATTTGAACTTTTGTGTACGAAGATGAACGGAAACGAGCCGACCAGAGAGGTAATTATGAAACTCACCAGAAGAGGTCCGAAGGCACTGTCCATCCCATCCCGCAGAGAAATCAGCAGAGAAAAGAACATAAAAAGGGAACTCACCAGCAGGGCGAGCCCGATATATCGGCTGATTACTTTCCAGTTCATTGCTCAGAGTTATTCTGTCCCGGGTTCGAAAGGTTCCTTCTGAGATTGTTAAGTCTTGAACGCAACTGCATATTCTCCTCTACCAACTCGGTTATGGAATCGTTGAGTTCAGACATACGGTCATCGCCGTCGAAAGTTACGTTATATTTCTTGTTGAATGACTTGTATGAGTTAAGGTTTTTTACAATCTTATCCAGCGGCCTAACATAAAATACAATCAGGTAGAACCATAACAACAGGATAAGCAATATACCCACTCCAACGGCAACCATTGAAGGAATGAAACTGCGGAAGAACTCCGTTGTAGTCACACTCATTTCTCCGAACTGAACCGTCAGAATGAGACAGGCTACCAGAAGGACTATGACAATTGCAAGCATGCTTGCAGTTAATTTCCCTTTTATTCCCATAAACAAATCCGATAATTCACAAATTTAAGAATTTTTTTGCTTATAGCAAAAGCGCATTCATAAAAGGATTGCGTATACAATGCACCCCGGCACTCTGTAAAAATTGTAAGAAAAAATTTTAATATCAAATTTGGAGTTTTTAAAAATTTTTCATAATATTGCATTCAAACTAAACCTACGCCAAAATGATAGCCCCCTTCATACTGGACAAGCAGAATAAAAATTCAGCGATAAAGCGCGAAATGCTGCATATCTGCATACAAAAGGAAAAAGCAAGCATCGCCGAATTCAGCCAGATTCTAGGCATAAGCATCCCCACCGCCACAAAGTTCATCCAGGAGCTTATGACCGAAGGGTTCCTGATTCCGAACGGAAAAATCGGAACCAAAGGAGGGAGGCGCCCAAGCATTTACGGCATCAATCCGGTAGCCGGATATTTTCTGGGAGTCAACATATCCCGTCAGCACCTGCACATTGCAATTTCCGACTTCAGGGGCCAGATTCTGCACTACATCGAAGACATACCCTTTGTACTGGAAGACAACACCGAGTCCTTCCACACACTTTGCAAAATAATAAAGGACCAGGTATCCAAGACTAAAATCCCCTGGCCCAAAGTATTGAGTGCAGGAATAAGTCTGAGCGGCCGTGTCAATCCCGAAAAAGGATTCAGCCTCAGTTATTTCGTCAAAAGTGAAATCCCGCTCAACGAACTTTTCCAGAACGAGCTCAATCTGCCTGTGACAATAGAAAACGACTCCCGAGCAATGGCCTACGGAGAATACCTTACAATGGGCAGCAAGGCCGATCCCAATATGCTGTTCATAAACGTGGGATGGGGCCTCGGAATGGGACTGGTAAACAACGGAAAACTCTATTACGGAAAATCCGGATTCTCCGGAGAGGTCGGGCACTTCCCGATTCTTGACAACAACATTATGTGCCGTTGTGGGAAAGTCGGCTGCCTGGAAACGGCAGTTTCCGGAAAAGCCCTCAGCATAATGATTGCTAAAAAACTTGAAGAAGGCAAAAAATCGTCCCTGCTTCCGGTTTACAAAGAAAAGAACACCCTCGGATTCGACGATCTCCTCAAAGCCATCGCAAAAGAAGACACACTTACAATCAGTTGCATAGAAGAAATGGGCAATACCCTCGGAAGGGTTATGGCAGGCTTGATCAATATTTTCAACCCGGGAATCGTTCTAATCGGAGGGCGCCTCAGCGCAGCCGGCGACTATCTGATGCTTCCCATCAAAGCGGCCGCACACAAATATTCTATGACCAAAGTGCTCAGCGACACCAAATTCACGATGTCCACACTAGGAAGAAAGGCAGCCGTTATTGGCGACTGCCTCCTTTCCAGAGATAGACTGCTCGGAAAGCTTTAAGCTATTCCGGCTTATATGAATCCTTGAGAGAGACTGTCTTATTGAAGACGGTCTTTTCTTTTGTAGAGTCCTTGTCCTTGATATAGTAGCCCGTACGTTCGAACTGCACGGCAATCGCAGAATCATCCTCCAACAGGGCAGGCTCAGCCCAGGCTGAGGCAACAACCAGAGAATTCGGATTAAGATAATCCTTGTAGTCCTTGTCTTCGGGAACCTGAGACATATCGGCAAGGTCAAAAAGCCTGTCGTAATTCCTGAGTTCGATCTCTTTCCCGAATTCCGTGCTGACCCAGTGAACGGTGCCCTTAACGCTGCGCCACTCTCCTGCTCCCGGTTTGGATGCGGGATCGTATGTACATTCGAGCTCGGTTATGTTGCCGTCGGCATCCTTGACAACATTTTCGCACTTGATAATGTAAGTGTACTTAAGTCGGACTTCTCCACCGGGCTTGAGACGGAAGAACTTATGGGGAGCGTCTTCCATAAAGTCCGCCCTCTCGATGTACAGTTCTCCGGTAAAAGGCACCTTGCGGGATGCTCCCTCGGGTTCTGCCGGATTAAGCGGACAGTCGAACCATTCCACCTGTCCTTCCGGCCAGTTGGTAATCTTCACCTTCAATGGATCCTGAACCACCATATAACGGCGCGCCCTTGCATTCAGATCCTGCCTTACGCACCATTCCAGAAGTTGGATATCCATAAGCTGGTCGCGCTTGCTCACCCCAATCTTCTCGCAGAACATTTTCAGGGCTTCGGCCGTATAGCCGCGACGCCGCACGCCGCACAGTGTAGGCATACGGGGATCGTCCCAGCCTGAAACCAAGCCCATCTGAACCAGTTCCAGGAGCTTGCGTTTGCTCATAAGGGTATAGGTAAGGTTAAGCCTTGCAAACTCATACTGATGCGAAGGATATATATCCAGAGTCTTGATGAACCAGTCGTAAAGAGGACGGTGAACGTCAAACTCGAGCGTACAGATAGAGTGGGTAATATGTTCTATGGAGTCACACTGCCCGTGAGTGAAATCGTACATAGGATAAATGCACCATTTGTCCCCTGTGCGATGATGCGACGCATACTTGATACGGTAGAGCAGCGGGTCGCGGAACATCATATTGGGATGCGCCATATCTATCTTGGCCCTGAGAACCTTTTCTCCCTCGGCATACTTGCCGTCCCTCATTTCACGGAAGAGCCTGAGGTTTTCCTCCGGGGTACGGTCTCTCCAGGGGCTGTTCACTCCCGGAGCGTCAACTGTGCCGCGGCCCTTAGAAATTTCCTCCTGGGTCTGGTCGTCCACATAGGCCTGTCCGTTAAGAATCATCTGCTCGGCCCATTCGTAAAGCTGATCGAAATAGTCCGATGCATAAAGTTCCTTGTCCCATTGGAATCCCATCCACCTGATATCCTCTTTAATTGCATCTACATATTCGGTATCCTCTTTTGCGGGATTTGTGTCGTCGTAACGCAGATTGGTCTTGCCTCCGTACTTCTGGGCAAGCCCGAAATTTATGCACAGACTCTTGGCGTGTCCAAGGTGCAGATATCCGTTCGGCTCGGGAGGAAAGCGGGTAAGTATCGAATCCACTTTTCCGCTCTTAAGGTCATCCTCGATAATTTCTTCAAGAAAGTTCAGTTTCTTAACGTTCTCTTCCATAATCCAGTTTAAAATGAAATACAAAAATAATAAAAATTCCTATTTTTGCATACGCAAAACATTCAACATATATGATTCAGTCAATGACCGGCTACGGCAAGGGAGAAGCTCTGCTAGAAAATGGCAGACTCACCGTAGAAATCCGCAGCATCAATGGAAAAAACGCCGATATCAACCTTAAGACAGGGCTCATTCCCAAGGACCGGGAACTGACGCTGAGAAAGAAACTCGCCGAAGTGCTGGTCCGCGGCACAATCGACCTCTTCATAACCTGGGAGCCGAATGCCGCCAGCTGCGCCAAAACCATAAACAAAGACATTGCAAAATCATATCTGGAGCAGATGATCACTCTGGGCAGCGACTTCGGCTGCAGTGAAGAGGCCCTTTCTTCTCAGCCCAGCCTTCTCCTTGCCAATATTCTGCGGTTGCCCGACGTTATCGACAACGACAGGCAGGACATCATTACCGAAAGCAACTGGCCGCTCGTAGAGAAAGCCATTGACACCGCATTGGAACGGATAATAAAATACCGGCAGGACGAGGGCGCAGCGCTCTACGCAGACGTATGCTCCAGAGTCAGGAAAATAACCGAGCTGTACAATTCCGTAGAGGAATTCGAAGCCGAGAGATTCCGTGCCGTAAAGGAAAGAATCGCTAAGGCGGCAGAAGAAGCCCGCATCAAGCTCGACCCTGAAAGGTTCGAACAGGAAATGATATTCTATCTGGAGAAACTCGACATCAATGAGGAGAAAGTCCGCCTGCGCCAACACTGCAGCTACTTCTTAGATACCATTGACACCGACCCGGCGCCAGGCAGGAAATTAGGCTTCATAATCCAAGAGATGGGTCGGGAGATCAACACTACCGGCAGTAAGGCCAACCACGCCGGCATCCAGAAGCTGGTTGTACAGATGAAAGACGAGCTCGAAAAAATACGCGAGCAGTCAATGAATATCCTTTAAGCGCCAACCTTAATTCCGGAGTGTTTTTGTAAGCCCGACACATCACCTGCGCTTCGCCTGTCGCAAATCAATTCCTCCCTTGCCTTCGGTGCGCCCGTTGGAGTCCTGCAGGCAGACTCGTCAAATACAATTTGCTGCCGCAAATCAATTCCTCCCTTGCCTGCAAGACTCCAACGGGATGTCGCGATTCAGGACAATATACTTCTGAAAACTCCGGCAAAAAAGTTTGTCCAAGGTCCCGTACACAGCGGTGTGCCCTGGAAGAGCTTCGGTGAGGGGGTGTTGTGTACGACCCCCTCTAAACACACGGAATTCATTCATCCGTCTGGACGGATGCGTTTGACATACTGAGAAAAAATCCAGCGTCATTGCGGGCACTGGATCTATAATATTTCTCCATCTATGAGAGAACAATCACAAGATTCTATTTTCTGAGTTCCTCATAAACATTGAGGAAATAGACCTCGGACAGATCGTCTCTCATATTGAAGAGCAAAGTTCCCTGTTTCGG
>JAGHTF010000071.1 GCA_018065485.1 Candidatus Cryptobacteroides fimicaballi
GGTATCGACTTCGTCCTTCAACGATTGGATAAAGAGTCATACGATTGTCTGAGGCAAGCGGCTCTCATAGGTAAGGAAGGTGCCGACGAGTATGTGTCCATGCGGTTTACAATCAGTAATATTCAAGGCGGATACGGAATATTTTCTGCCGTTCAGTCCCTGCCGCTGATCTTTTGATACCGGAGCACATCCCCGGACACGCCGCAATGTTGCGCAATACGCGAGTGACTCGCGTATGCGCAAAAATTGTTATATTTGCGGACTGAAAAAGGTTTTGATATGCAGGAAAAACAATCAGTTTGGTCGGCCGCGGCCGCACCGGGGCTCGTTCTGGGAGCCGTGAGTATCATATATCTTCTGGCAAGCCATTTTCTGGGAATGTTGGATGCCAATGTTGTCAAGGGATTGCTCTCTGTGGCAATATGGATTGCAAAGTTTGTAGGATGCATTCTGTTGCTCAAAATGTATATGCGCAGGTATGTGGAGACCATTCCCGAGGCAAGTTCGTCGGACAGCTTTAAGTTCGGGGTCGTTGTGGCGCTGCTTTCGGCTGTAGTTTTCTCGGCCGCGTATTTTGCTTATGCGCAGTTTATTGCTCCCGATATGTTTACCGAGGCGTTCGCTATGGTGCAGGATACTTATGCAGAGTATATGGACAGCGCTGCCCTGGAGGAACTCCAGAACTTCCTGCCGGACCTGCCAAAATGGCTTTTCGGTACCAATCTGGTGTACTGTTTCCTTTATGGCACAGCGCTTTCTGCAATCCTGTGCAGGGACATACCTTCACGCAATCCCTTTGCAAACAATAAATCTGAAGAATAATGGATATTTCAATTATAATCCCTTTGTTCAACGAAGCGGAATCGCTTCCTGAACTTGTGTCCTGGATCGACCGTGTAATGAAGGACAACGGTTATTCCTATGAGGCAATAATGGTTGATGACGGAAGTACCGACGGCTCCTGGAAAACAATTCTGGAATTAAAGGAGAAGTTCCCTGCAATAAAGGGAATCCAGTTCCGTCGCAATTATGGCAAGTCTGCGGCCCTGTACTGCGGATTCAAGAAAGCCGAAGGGGAAGTGGTGTTCACAATGGACGCCGATCTCCAGGACTCGCCCGATGAGCTGCCTCAGATGTACAGAATGATAAAGGAGCAGGACTATGACATTGTTTCGGGATGGAAACAGCACCGCAAGGACAATGCCCTTACCAAGAATCTTCCTTCGAAACTTTATAACGCTACGGCCAGAGCCGTAACCGGAATCAAGCTCCACGATATGAACTGCGGACTTAAGGCATACCGCAAGGAAGTTGTGAAGAATATTGAAGTTTACGGTGAGATGCACCGGTATATCCCGTACCTTGCCAAGAATGCCGGATATACCCGTATCGGAGAAAAACCCGTACATCACGAAAAACGGAAGTATGGAAAGAGTAAATTCGGGATGAACCGCTTTGTAAACGGTTTTCTGGACTTGCTGAGCCTGTGGTTCCTGAGTACGTTCGGGAAGAAACCGATGCATTTCTTCGGATACAGCGGCATTTTCATGTTCCTGGTGGGATTCGTAATGACAATCTGGATAATCATTGCAAAACTGGTGCATCAGGCCAACAATATGGTTTATCGCGCCGTGACGGACCAGCCTTTGTTCTATCTCGCCCTTGTTGCTGTGGTTCTGGGTGTAATGCTTTTCCTGGCGGGGTTTGTAGGAGAACTTATCTCCCGCTCGTCAAGCGATAGAAACAACTATAACATTAAGGCAGAGCTCTAAAGGCTCTGTTTTTTATATAATATTTTTACTATATTTGCAGGCTTATAACTTTTTTAGGAATATGACAATAGCATTTACCGACGGACGCATCCTCGATTGGGAAGATGTCGAAGCGAAAAAGATTTTCTGGCATTCATCGGCTCACCTTATGGCGGAGGCCCTGGAGTCCTTGTATCCCGGTGTTAAGTTCGGAGTGGGACCCGCTGTGGAAAACGGTTTCTATTACGATGTTGACCTTGGCGGAAACCAGATAACCGAGGCCGACCTTGAGAAGATTGAGAAGAAAATGACCGAACTTGCCAAAGCAGGTGAGATATTCGAGCGCAGCGAGGTGAGCAAGGCCGATGCATTGGAATATTTTACCGAAAAAGGCGACCAGTACAAGTGTGAACTTATCGAAGACCTTGAGGACGGTACAATCACTTTCTTCAAGAACGGTGCGTTTACCGACCTGTGCCGCGGACCTCACGTAAAACACGTGAACGATATCAAGGCCATCAAGCTTCTGAGCATAGCAGGTGCATACTGGAAGGGCGACCAGAACCGTAACCAGCTTACGCGAATCTACGGTATCACTTTCCCCAAGAAATCGATGCTGGAAGAATATCTGACCGTTCTGGAAGAGGCCAAGAAACGCGATCACCGCAAGCTCGGAAAGGAAATGGAACTTTTCACTTTCTCTCAGAGAGTGGGAATCGGCCTGCCTTTGTGGCTGCCCCGCGGTGCGCAGATGCGCTATACCCTGGA
>JAGHTF010000031.1 GCA_018065485.1 Candidatus Cryptobacteroides fimicaballi
CTCATAGGCTCGTTGGTTGCGGAATCAGTAACTGTAACCGCTACATCGTATTGTGTGCTTCGGAAAGTGTCGGAATTTATAAGAATCTGGGACTTTGACAGCGTTGAAAAGGCTGCCAGAATGATAATCGTTGATAGGATTCTTTTCATTGATTGTTGCCTGTTTTACACAAAAATACTGAAAATTTATTATATATTTGTAAGAATGTATAAACCACATCGATTATGAAATCTGCAGTTACTTCCAAATTCAAGGAACTTTATGGAGAAAAATACGGCCTGTATTTTTCCGGCGGCCGGATCAACCTTATAGGCGAGCATACCGACTATAACGGGGGATATGTTTTCCCCGGAGCAATAGACAAGGGTATTATGGCAGCCGTCAATCCCAACGGAACAGACAGGGTGCGTCTCTATTCCATAGATTACGCCCAGAGTTGCGAATTCGGTCTTGAGGAGGCCGACAAACCCGAATTCCAATGGGCCAGATATGTTTTCGGAGTATGCCGTGAGACTATCAAGAGAGGCGGCAAGGCGGGCGGATTCGATGCCGTTTTCGCCGGGGACGTTCCTCTGGGAGCCGGGCTTTCCTCTTCGGCCGCGCTGGAGAGCTGCTTCGCTTTTGCAATCAATGAAATTTTCGCAAACGGCATAGACAAGGTGGAACTTGCCCGTATAGGCCAGAGCACCGAGCACAACTACTGTGGCGTCAAATGCGGAATCATGGACCAGTTCGCCTCCTGTATGGGAAAAACCGGCTGTCTTATAAGGCTCGACTGCAAGACAATGGAATACAAGTATTTCCCGTTCAATCCAAAGGGCTACAAACTGGTGCTGGTGGATACAAAGGTTAAGCACGAACTTGCAAGTTCGGCATATAACAAACGGCGCGAATCCTGCGAGAATGCCGCCGCCGCAATACGCAGGAACCATCCCGAAGTCGAATTCCTGAGCGACGCCAAGCGGGTATGGCTGGAGGAGGTCCGCAGCGAGATTCCTCAGGAGGATTTCCTCCGTGCGGAATACGTAATCGGTGAGGTCCAGAGGGTGCTGGACGTTTGCGATGCCCTTGAAAGAGACGATTATGAAACCGTGGGCGAGATGATGTACCAGACCCATTTCGGAATGAGCCGTCTGTACGAGGTGAGCTGCCCGGAACTCGATTTCCTGAACAGGCTCGCAAGGGTTATGGGCGTAAGCGGCTCCCGTGTCATGGGCGGCGGATTCGGCGGTTGCACCATCAACCTGGTGAAAGACGAACTCTACGATGATTTCGTAAAAGCGGCCGTAGAGCAGTATAAGGACAAGTTCGGCCACGAACCTCTTATCTACGATGTTCAGATTTCGAACGGTTCGTCCAGAATCGAATAACATACTAAAACCCGATTATATGAAAAAAATTATCGTACTGATGGCGGCCTGTATGGCTTTTCTTGCAGGATGCGCCAATGAACCCAAGGAAGTGATTGTGGGCGCTGCCCGTCCCGACGTTTACGTTCCTCTGCTTGAGGGTAAGAAGATTGCTATCCTCAGTAATCAGACAGGAGTCGTAGGGGAGAAGCACAGTGTGGACATTATGCTCGAGAACGGACTCGACGTAGTCCGCATCTATTCTCCCGAGCACGGTTTCCGCGGTACTGCCGATGCCGGTGAGGTTGTGGGCAGTTCGGTTGATGAGGCCACTGGAGTTGCCATCCAGTCTCTCTATGGCTCGAAGGAACCGATCGACCTGAGCGACATAGACGTTGTGGTCGTTGACATTCAGGACGTGGGCCTGCGTTTCTATACCTATTACGTAACAATGGTGCGCCTGATGAACAAGGCTATCGAGTTTGGCAAGGAATTTATGATTTTCGACCGTCCCAATCCCAACGGAATGTATGTGGACGGCCCCATTCTGGATATGCAGTACAAGTCGGGTGTAGGCGGTCTGCCTATCACAACCGTTCACGGAATGACTCTCGGAGAACTGGCAGAGATGGCTGAGGGTGAAGGCTGGCTTCAGGACGGAGCCAAACTCCCCAAACTTACCGTAATCCCTTGCCTGAACTATACCCATCAGACCAGGTATGAACTTACGATAGCGCCTTCTCCCAACCTTCCTACAATGAAGTCGATTTATCTGTACCCGTCGCTTTGTTATTTCGAGGCTACTCCCGTCAGCCTTGGCCGCGGTACCGACAAGCCATTCCTCATCTACGGACATCCCGAAATGGAAGGCCCTTACCAGTTTACCCCGGACAGCACCTTCGGTGCCAAGAATCCTCCCCAGAAAGGCAACCTCTGCTATGGTTTCGACCTCTCAAGCCTGGAAGATGAGGAAATCATTGCCAAGGGCGTGAACCTCGAGTATCTGATCGAAGCTTACAACCAGGTAGGCAAGGACAATCCCAACTTCTGGCGCAATTCGTTCGAAAGGCTCGTTGGCCGCGGCGATATCCGTCAGATGATCATCGATGGCAAGAGCGCCGACCAAATCAAGGCAACCTGGGCCGATGACGTGGCAAAATTCAAAGAACAGCGTAAACCTTACTTACTTTACGAAGAATAATGACACCTTGGATTGTTCTGGCTGCAATAGCCATATATTTCGGACTGCTGTTTGTGATTTCTCACTTCAGCAAGCGCAATACCGACGGAGGCAACTTCTTCGGTAATCACAAGACCCCCTGGATTATAGCAGCGATAGCCGCTATGGGAGCTCCGATTTCCGGAGTAACCTTCATTTCCGTTCCCGGAATGGTTGCTACCAAGGCCTTCTCGTATCTCGAGATGCTGCTGGGTTTCGCCGTAGGATATGCGGTTATCGCCTACGTGCTGGTTCCTCTGTTCTATAAGAAAAACCTGACTTCCATCTACGGGTATCTCGAAGACCGCTACGGTTCCTCTACCCATTCCACCGGAGCCTGGTTCTTCTTTATTTCCAAGATGCTCGGCGCATCGGTAAGGTTTTTCGTAGTCTGCATTGTGCTGCAGAACCTGGTGTTCGCCCAGTTCGGCATACCCTTCGTGTTCAATATCATATTGACGGTAGGCCTGATTTTCCTCTATACTTCGCAGGGCGGAGTTAAGACGGTGATCTGGACGGATACGCTCAAGACCCTGTGTCTTGTGTCGGCTGTTGTAATCTGCATTGTCTCTATGATGAACGGGCTCGGATTCGATTTCGGCTCTATGTGCAAGAGCGTTGCCGATGATCCCAGTTCCCGGATGTTCTTCTTCGACAATCCGAAGGAGGGAACCTATTTCTGGAAACAGTTCATAGCCGGTATTTTTATGGTAATTGCCACCACGGGCCTGGATCAGGATATGATGCAGCGCAACCTTTCCTGCAAGAATTCCAAGGAGTCCGGCAAGAGTGTACTTGTAGGCGCTGTGGTCCAGTTTATCATAATCTCCCTGTTCCTTATTCTGGGAGTGCTTATGATGCAGTACTATAAGGCCAATATGCTCGGCAACCCCGCTGCCGCAAACTCTGAGGTGGTGACGGCTCTGGGTTCTACCGACAATCTGTTCTCTACCGTTATTTCTTCTGCCGGAATGCCGGTGGTTGCCGTGTTCCTGTTTATGCTGGGACTTTGCGCCGCCTCGTATTCTACGGCAGGTTCCGCTCTTACGGCGCTTACGACATCGTTCACCATCGATATCCTCAAGGCTGACAAGAAGGACGGAGGCGCCAAACTGGACAAGACCCGCAAATGGGTTCACGCTGCAATGGCGGTATGTATGGGTGCAGTCATTCTTGTATTCAATGCAATAAACAATCAGGATGCAATCAGTGCGGTTTATCTGCTGGCCAGCTATACCTATGGCCCGATTCTGGGCCTCTTTGCATTCGGAATGATGTGCAAGGCTCCTGTCAGGGACAAACTGGTTCCGATAGCCTGCATTGCCGCTCCGTTCCTCAGCTATCTGCTCAAGTGGTGGCTGCAGTCGGCTTTCGGTTATACCGTAGGCTTCGAGCTTCTGCTCATCAACGCCGCCTTTGTGATGCTGGGAATGGCATTGCTCATTAAGAAGGACACCAAGAAGTAATGGAACTGTACGACCCGCTCAGGCATAAGACGGTTCCCGCCACGCCTGAAGAAAAGGTGCGGCAGTGGTTTATAGGGGAACTTGGAAATACTTTCCAGGTTCCTCTGTGTATGATGAACAGCGAAGTCGCCTTCACTTACGGCAGCAAGGCCTACAGGGCCGACATCCTGATTTTCGACAGGAGCGGGAAACCGCTTGCCGCGGTGGAGTGCAAGCGCCCTGACGTAGAACTCGATGCCGCTGTAGTAGAGCAGGCTATGCGCTATAACATTGTGCTGAATGTACGGTTCCTTATTCTCACTAACGGAAACAATACCTATATTTACGCTTTGAAAGAGGGAAGGTTCACGCCTGTGGACCACATTCCTCTTTACGAAGAAATGCTATGTCAACCTTATTGACCCAATATCTGGACCGGCCCATCTTCAGGGTCGTGAGCGACGTGGCCGCAAAGAAAGGCGTAAGAGCTTTTGTCATTGGCGGTTATGTGCGCGACTGCTTTCTCGGACGCCCCTGCAACGATATAGACATTGTCGTGGAGGGCAGCGGAATTGACTTTGCCCGTGCGGTAGGGGAGGCTACCGGCAAGAATGTCTCCTACTTTAAGAATTTCGGTACTGCAATGCTGCGCTATAAGGGTGACGAGGTGGAATTCGTCGGTGCCAGAAAGGAATCCTATCGCAGGGAATCGCGCAAGCCGATAGTGGAAACCGGTACGCTGGAAGACGACCAGCTCCGCAGGGATTTTACCATAAACGCTATGGCGCTCAGCCTTCAGGCCGATTCCTACGGGGAACTGGTTGATCCCTTCGGGGGAATAAAGGACCTGACCGCCGGAATCATAAGAACCCCGCTGGATCCGGATACTACCTACTCCGACGACCCTCTCCGTATGCTGCGGGCCGTGCGTTTTGCAACCAAACTTTCATCGGCAAAGCTTACTTTCACTATTGTTGAGGAGTCGATGGCCTCGATGCGACGGATGGCCGACAGGCTTAATATCCTGTCTCGGGAAAGAGTTAGCGAAGAACTTTGCAAGATGATGGCAACTGCTTGCCCGTCAATGGCCTTCAGGCTTATGGACCAGGCCGGTCTGCTGCCTTTCGTGCTGCCGGCACTGTCGGCGCTCAAGGGAGTTGAAACCCAGGATGGACGCGGTCACAAGGATAATTTCGAGCACACGCTTGCAGTGTTGGACAATCTGGTTGCAATGCAGGCCGGGAAGCTGCTTGAAGGGAATATGGTCTGGCTGCGCTGGGCAGCCCTTCTGCACGACATAGGCAAGCCTGCAAGCAAGAAATTCATTCCGGGAACGGGATGGGCGTTTCACGGTCACGAGGTTATCGGCAGCAAAATGGTCCCGAAGATTTTCGATGACCTGAGACTTCCGCTCGATGCAATGAAGTACGTGCGCAAACTCGTATTCCTGCATCTGAGGCCGATTGCCCTGGTCGATGAAGGGGTGACCGATTCGGCCGTAAGGAGGCTTTTGTTCGACGCGTCCGACGACATCGACGATTTGATGATGCTGTGCAAATGCGACGTTACCTCCAAGAATCCTGCGAAGGTGCAGCGTATCCGCGACAACTTCCTGCTTGTAGAGAGGAAACTGGTGGAGGTGGAAGCCAAGGATGCCATCCGCAATTTCAAGAACCCTATTGACGGACAGTATGTTATGGATCTTTTTGGCATCCCTCCCGGGAGAGAGATCGGCATTCTTAAAGAGTACGTCAAGGAAGCAATCCTGGACGGAGTGATAGGGAATAATTTCGAACAGGCCGATGCCCTTATGCGTCAGAAAGCCCTTGAACTTGGGCTTGAACCGGTGAAATGATAGAAGAGTACCTGACATATATCTCCGGTGTCCGCCGGTATTCGGCCCGTACTCAGGCCGTTTACAAGGAGGTGTTGGAATCGTATTTCCGGTTTGCCGACGCATTGACTGTCACGGACCTGCGGAATTACGAAGTCCACCTTTTGGATGAGGAGGGGTTGAGCGCAAAAACGGTGGCGCTTCACCTGAGCGTGCTCAGCGGTTATTGCCGGTTTCTGGTAAGACAGGGCCGGATGGACAGTAATCCGGCGCGTCTCGTCCCGCGTCCGAAGCAGGAGAAGAGACTGCCGGTATTCTTCAGGGAAGAAGCTATGTCCAGGTATTTCGAGCAGACCGGGGCGGTCCCCCGTTTCGGAAATTATGAGGCTATGCTGTCCCGGCTTATAGTGTCGGTGCTCTACAATACGGGAATCCGGCGTTCGGAACTCATTGGATTGCGACGGGGTTCGTTCGACCCGGCCCGGAGGCAGCTTTCGGTGCTTGGAAAAGGGGACAAGATGCGACAAATTCCTCTGATTCCTGCATTATGTGAAGAAATTTCATTATATTTACAATCGGTCGATGAACGTTTCGGCCCTGTCTGTAACAATGAATCGCCGCTGCTGCTAACCGGAAAGGGGGATGCTATGTATCCGGTTTTTGTCGACAGAACAATAAAGAAAGAACTTGAAGGAATTGAAGGTATAAGCGGGAGAAAGTCTCCGCACGTGCTAAGGCATTCGCTTGCAACGCAACTGCTGGATGAAGGCGCAGACTTGAACTCTATCAAGGAGATGCTGGGGCATTCGTCCCTTGCCGCAACCCAGATTTATACTCACAATTCTATAGAGAAACTCAAAAAAGTATATTTAAATGCCCACCCCAGGGCAAAAAACGGAGGTGACTATGGAGATCAAGATTAAATCACTCAAGTTCAACGCAGACGAGAAACTCGTCGCTTTCGTTGAAAAGAAAACTGCACGCATTGAAAAATTCTTCGACGATGCAGTGAAAGAAGCCGAAGTTACTTTGGAAAATCTGAAGGAAGGAAAGAAGGCTAAGATTCAGGTTCATATCCCCGGTGACGACCTTATTATCGAGCGCACGGCCGATACCTTTGAAAATGCGATTACCGGTTGTGTGGATGCGATGAAGGAGAAACTCACCAGAGTCAAAGAGAAGATACAGGCTAAATAAAAGATATTCGCAGGCTTCGCAGAGAGATCAGCGAAGCTTGTTTTTTTCGAAGTGAGCCCTCGTGACGGCGAAGTAGAGGATTATCCCTGCGACGTTTATCGCGAGGGCTCCCCAGAATGCGCTGGCGTATCCCAAATGTTCCGAAAGGAGACCACCCGTAAGGACTCCAAGCCCTACTCCAGCATCCCAGGATGTCAGGATGGAAGAATTCGCAGTTCCCCGCTGGTCGTGCCGGGCCAGATTGATGAACATATTCAGAAATGCCGGATACATATGCCCGTTTCCCAGTCCTATTATGAAGGCGCTTCCGTAATATGCGATGGGGGACTGGACAGCCGCAAACAGAAGGTATCCGAATACCGATACCAGCATTCCCATAGTCGCGTTCCTTGTGACTCTGTTCTCCCTCAGGGCCTTGGAACCGGTAAGGCGGGACAGGATGAGACCCACGGCTAAAAGTGAGAAGAACAATCCGGTGCCGGAGGTTATTCCCAGACACTCTTTCCCGTAGATTGCAACGTAGGTGGAAACGATTCCGTAAGAGAATGCGAAGCACAGCAGGGTCAGGGCCTCCCTCCATCCGGCCAGCAGGAAGAACCTGTCCAGCGAAATCATCTTCCTGTTGGGAATGAATTCCTTTTTGGGAATGTCCAGACTCAAGTCCAGCAGAATGCCCAGAAAAGAGATAATGAAGGACATCCAGAAGAGGGGCTGGAAATTTCCGTCGAACATTTGCAGGAACCATATGGCCAGAATGGGGCCGATGACGGTGGCGAGGTTGTTGGCAAGTCCGTAGTAACCCATACCTTCGGTCCTGCGGGAACTGGGCAGTACGTCAATGGCAACCGTGCTGGCGGCAACCGTGCTGGTTCCGAACGGAAGTCCGTGCAGTGTTCTGAAAATAGTGAACATCGTAAGAGAACCGGCAATCAGATATCCGGCGAAGAGTGCGAAGAATATGAAGTTGCATACGATTAGCACTGCTTTGCGTGGAAAAGTGTCGGTCACGTAGCCGCTGAACGGACGGATTATGATTGCCATAACCGTGTATCCGGCCAGGCAAAGGCCGATTGTTTCCTTGTTGGCGCCGAAGGTTTCTGACAGATACAGGGGAAGCAGGGGCACTATGAGTGTGAACGAGAAATGGAGCAGGAAGTTGACTGTCCATATCTTAATGTAATTGGCGTTCCAGAGTTTTTCCACCGCTTTTCTTTTTTCAGTACAAAGATACTTTTTTTTTGTCGCTTTGGGAAATTGATATTAACTTTATCGGTTCGTAAATCAGGTTCGTCTTATGGCGGCAAGACTAGGCAGACTGTTAATGCTGGGGAGTTTTCAAGGCAACTCCTGGAAGAGATAGGGCGCGGGGTGTATCGTCCCGTGTATCTTCTTATGGGAGAAGAACCCTATTATCC
>JAGHTF010000086.1 GCA_018065485.1 Candidatus Cryptobacteroides fimicaballi
CGGCTCGAAGTAGTCGAGCAAACCTTCTGGAAGAAAGTAATGGAGGAAGTCCTCGAGGATCTTGGTCTGGAGTTCAGGAGTTGTTGTCATAATAAGGGAGTTTTTGAATGCACAAAGGTACCCTTATTACGACCTAACTACAAATATTTATCCACGGATGTTTGGCATTGAGCCAAAATATGATAAAACTTTGCCTATCTTTGTCCTGAATTATGGATTGGTTTATAGAGTTATTTTCACAGGGCAGCGTTCCCCAGACGATACTGCTGCTCACATTGATTTCAATCATAGGACTTGCGCTCGGCCGAATCAAGGTGGGCGGAGTCCAGCTCGGAAGCAGTTTCGTTTTTTTTGCGGCCATAGCGGCCGGGCACTTCGTACAGAAATTCGGAATACAGATCAATGCTGCGATGATGGATCTGGCCAAGAACTTCGGCCTGGTTCTGTTTGTCTATACCTTGGGACTTCAGTGCGGACCGGGATTCTTCTCATCACTTAGGAAAGGCGGACTCAAGCTTGTTCTGTGCGCGACTGCGACCATCGTGCTGGGCACAGCCTGCACAATACTGATTCCGCTCTTCACCAGCGTCAAGCCGTACGAGGCGGTAGGTCTGCTGTCCGGAGCGGTTACAAGCACTCCGGCACTGATCTCAGCGCAGCAGACTGTTCTGGACATTGACCCGTCGGCAAGCGATGCCGCCAATGCAGTAGGTGCCGCATACGCCGTCGGATATCCTTTCAGCGTGCTTACCGTCATCCTGTGCATAATGCTGTTGAAAGCTCTTTTCCCAAAGAGCGCCAGGTCAAGCACCGGAAAGGCTACGGACAGATATACCGCCATTACCGAGGTGCACGTATGCAACAGTGAGCTTTTCGGAAAGACAGTGATGGATGTCGTTCGCGCCAGCGGCTTTCATTTTGTAATTTCCAGGCTCTGGCGCGACGGCAAGGTGCATATTCCCGTTTCCGACTCCGTCCTCAGGGAAGATGACCATCTGCTCATAATCTGCGACAAAGAAGACATACACAAGTTCGGGAAGATTTTCGGGCACGAGGAAAACCGGGATTGGAACCGACCGAACGTGGACTGGAACATTCTGGACGGGAAACTTGTGAGCGTTCACCTGAGGGTGACCCGAAATCACATAGTGGGAATGAGCCTGAACGAGCTCAAGCTCCGCAACAAATACGGAGTGAACATCACAAGAATCAACAGGGCAGGTATCACCCTCGTCCCTTCGGGCGACACCACCCTCCAGTTCGGGGACAGGCTTACCGTAGTGGGAGACGAGGCTAAGATCAAGGCTCTTGCAAAAGTCCTCGGGAACGAAGAGCAAAAGCTCAACGAGCCGCGACTGATACCAATACTTACAGGAATTTTCCTCGGAGTGCTGCTCGGGAGCATTCCGGTTGTCATTCCCGGAATAAGCACGCCCCTGAAACTGGGCATAGCAGGCGGCCCCATAATTATGGGTATCCTGATGGGAGCCCTGGGCCCTAAACTTCATATTACAACCTATACTACCAGGGCGGCGAACCTGATGGTAAGGCAGCTGGGAATCACATTTTTCTTTGCCTCCCTTGGACTGGGCGTAGGCGGCGGATTCGTAGATACGGTATTTACCGCCCAAGGCTTGAAGTGGGCCGGGCTGGCAGTACTGCTGGCCGCTTTGCCTCTTCTGGTTATGGGCATCTTCAATGAAAAGGTACTCAAAATGGACTTTGCCAAGAACGTTGGAATGCTCTGCGGCACCGCTACCAATCCCAACGCCCTGGCATACTGCAACAGCATCCTGGAGAACGACAATCCGGCCGAGGCCTATGCGACTGTTTACCCTCTGACAGTATTCCTACGCATCTTCCTCGCACAGATTCTCATCCTTATTCTTTAAGGACTACCTCGCCGTCAAGGACATCGACGAGAACCTTGCCGCCACGCTTGACGCTGCCGTCCAGGACACCTACGGCCATCTTATTGACCAGTTCCCTCTGCATAAGCCTTTTCACCGGCCTTGCACCGTAAGCGGGGTCGTACCCTTTGTCGGACAGATATTCTTCGAAGGCCGGAGTGAATTCCACCTCCACTCCGCTCTCTGCCAGCCTTCCGGCCAGAAGTTTCTCCTGGATCTTCAGGATTGCAAGGATATCCTCCCTGGTAAGGCTCTGGAAAGTGATGATCTCGTCGATTCTGTTCAGGAATTCGGGCCTGACACCTGCCTTAAGTTCCTCATAGGAGGCATTCGAAGTCATAATGAGGATGGTATTCTTAAAGTTTACGGTACGTCCCTTGTTGTCGGTAAGACGGCCGTCGTCGAGCAATTGCAGAAGCACATTGAACACGTCGGGATGCGCTTTTTCAATCTCATCCAGAAGTATTACGCTGTAGGGCTTGCGTCTCACAGCCTCGGTAAGCTGCCCGCCCTCATCATAGCCCACATATCCCGGAGGCGCTCCCACAAGACGGGATACGGTATGGCGCTCCTGATATTCGCTCATATCTATGCGCGTAATCAGATTCTCATCGTTGAAAAGGAACTCGGCAAGGGCCTTTGCCAGTTCAGTCTTGCCCACACCCGTAGTTCCGAGGAACATAAAGCTGCCGATAGGCCTTTTCTCGTTCTGAAGCCCGGCCCGCGAACGTCTCACGGCATCGGACACAGCCCTTATGGCTTCGTCCTGCCCTACTACCCTGCGGTGAAGCTCCTCCTCCATCCGCAGCAACTTATCCTTCTCGCTTTCAAGCATTTTGCTCACCGGAATCCCGGTCCATCTAGCAACGACTTCTGCGATATCCTCGGGAGTTACCGCTTCATTTATAATCGGATCCTTGATCTGAGCGGCCTTCTGCCCCAATTCCTCTATCTTCTTCTGCTCCTGGGCCATCTTTCCGTATCGGATTTCAGCAACCGTACCGAAGTCCCCGCGGCGTTCGGCGCCGGCCGCCTGTATCTTGAGGTCTTCGAGCTTCTGCCTTGCATCCTGAAGACCCGAGAAAATGGCCTTCTCCTCATTCCATCGGGTCATCAAGGCCGACCTTTGTGCATTCAGCGAGTCAAGCTCGGCCTGAATCTTGTCAAGCTTAAGGCCGATGGCTTCATTCTTCACAGCCTGCTTCTCGATTTCCAGCTGCCGTATCTTATTGTCCAGGTTGTCGATAGGCTCCGGGACGCTGTTCATCTCGAGCCTGAGCCTCGAAGCCGCCTCATCTACAAGGTCGATAGCCTTGTCCGGCAGAAAACGGTTCGTAATGTACCTGTTTGAAAGTTCAACCGCTGCAATGAGCGCATCGTCCTCGATTCTCACCTTGTGATGATTTTCATAACGCTGCTTAAGGCCTCGCATAATGCTGATGCTCTCGGCTGGCGAAGGCTCATCCACCATCACTGTCTGGAAACGGCGCTCCAGCGCCTTGTCGGTTTCGAAATATTTCTGATACTCATCGAGGGTTGTGCTGCCTATCGTACGCAGTTCACCTCTTGCCAGAGCCGGCTTAAGGATGTTGGACGCATCCATAGCGCCGCTGGTCCGGCCTGCGCCCACCAGAGTGTGGATCTCGTCTATGAACAGGATTATCTCCCCTGCGCTGTCAACGACTTCCTTTACAACGCCCTTGAGTCTCTCTTCGAACTCCCCCTGATATTTGGCGCCAGCAATAAGGGCACCCAGGTCAAGCGAGTATATTTTCTTGGATTTAAGGTTCTCGGGCACCTGGCCGTCGACGATTTTCTGGGCTATTCCCTCGGAAACGGCCGTTTTCCCGACTCCCGGTTCTCCCACAAGTATAGGATTGTTCTTGGTTCTGCGGGACAGAATCTGAAGTACGCGACGGATCTCCTCGTCACGTCCTATTACCGGATCAAGCTTACCCGATGCCGCACGTTCATTAAGGTTCTGTGCGAACTTGTCAAGTGTTTCGTACTTATTTTCCATAGCTGTAGATTATTTACAGCAATGGAATGCTCAAAGTGTGAGCCAAGCGACATTTTCTGCCATTTTGTCAGTAGGGCTAATCGCCGAACAGTTCCTTATGGCGTTTGTTGATTTTCTCGTAAGTGTCTATATAACAATGAAAAAATCCTTTGGTATCAGGGGTAATCACCGGATGGTCGAGTTCAATGGCCTCAATCTTTCTGAAATCATATCCGCCGTTTACCTTCCAGCCCCACTGCTCCAGAAATCCTATGTGTATTGCGTCCGCGGGACAATAGAAAGAACAGCGCATACACATAAGGCAGTGATGCCCGAAACGCAGCTTCCCGTCGGCATCCCTCCGGATATTCTTCGTGGGGCAGTTCTTCACGCAAAGGTTACATCCCGTGCATTTGTCGTCCACCCTGTAAAAGAATGAATTCACGTCCCCTCCTATGTACTGGGGTCTGGAAACTACAGAGGAAACGATCCTGGGCCAAATACCGTAAGGTTTCCTGTTTGAAATGCCGTGGCAGAGCTCATATACCAGGATATCCAGCAGCCTGTCATTCATAACCAGCATTTCCTTCACCAGATTGTCGTCGAAACGGAAATGAATGTTGTAAGGCATCAGGAAGTGGTATTCGTTGTTCATAACGGCCCCGTCCCAACGCAGTTTGCGAAGGACATATTTGGATGAAGCGTCATTTGCCCGTTCGGTTTCACCGGAGTTCTTGTAGATGAAGGTTTTCATCCCTTCGGGAAATTTCTGTGCCCGGATGAATCTTAAAAAAGCCCAGGGTGCACAATAACCGTGAATAGGATAACCCAGGCCGATGATATCATATTCCGAAAGGTTCAGGCGTCCGTTGTTCAGAGGATCTATTTCATACAGATTCACCTGCCAGCCCACTTCTTCCAGTCGGGATTTGAGTTTCCTTGACACATACCGGGTGTTATAGGTTCCGGTAAAGTATATCAGAAGGCATTTCATACTTTAAGATTGAAGAAATGATTCACAGGTCCGTGCCCGTTTCCAATGGAAAAACCGGCTCCTGATTCTATTGCAAGGGTAATATAGCGCTTTGCAAGCCCCACCGCATCCACAAGATTCCGGCCCTGCGCCAGATATGAGGCAATGGCCGATGAAAGGGTACAGCCGGTTCCGTGGGTATTCACGGTATCCGTCCTTTGGGACTCGAATTCAACAAAGGATTCCGTCAGGGCATCGAACAGAATATCGACCGATCTCTCCCCTGTCAGATGTCCTCCCTTTACCAGTACCGAAGTCCTGCCTCCCGCCGAGAGCAGCCTGGCAACCCGTTTCATATCCCCTACCGTCTCGACATTCTCTCCGGAAAGTACCTGCGCTTCGGGAATATTGGGAGTTATGAGTGTAGCGACCGGTATCAGTTTGTCCATAAGTTCTTCCACCGCATCGCTTTTCAGGAGCCTATGGCCCGAAGTTGACACCATCACCGGATCAAGGACAATCCTTTCGGCCTTGTTTTCCATCAGACTGCTGTAAACGCAACGCACACACTCACGGTTGTGCAGCATTCCTATCTTGATGGCGTCGGCCCCGATATCACTTAAAACAGCGTTTATCTGCGCTGATATTATATCGGCCGGCACAGGAAACACGTCCTGCACTCCTATCGTGTTCTGAACGGTCACTGCAGTAATTGCAGATGCCGCATAGGAACCGGTGGCACTGATTGCCTTTATGTCTGCCTGAATACCTGCTCCTCCACCGGAATCACTGCCGGCAATCGCAAGCACCCTAGAATACTTTTTCATCTGAAAAATGATTATAACCTTTATACTTTCTGTCCGTTCCCTTCCAAACGAGAGAATCGCCGGAAACTATCCTGCCAATCACGGTGTGCGCAACCGGCAGAGACGCCCCGGCCTTCTTTACGAAAAGGAGTTCATAGTCCTCCCCTCCACTTATCGCATAGTCCAGAATCCGGACCCGATTTCCGGCGCAGAGCAAGCGAAGGTTCTCGCTTACCGGGATTCGGGCCGTATCGACAATGGCCCCGCAGTGCGATTCCGCAAGAATATGCCTTAAATCCGAACCTATCCCGTCGGAGATGTCCATCATAGCGTTAACCAGCCCGCTTTCCGAGAGTGCAAGCCCTTCGGCAAGCCTGGGTCTTGGACACAGATGCCTTTGTATAAAATAGTTCCCGTAATCCGGATTATTTTCGGATTTAAGCAGAATCCCGAGGCCTGCGGCCGAATCCCCAAGAGTTCCGGTAACGCATATTTCATCGCCATCGCGGGCTCCGGAACGGCTTACAGCCCGTCCATCGGGACATTGTCCCAAAACAGTGACTGAAATGCCGATTTTTCCTGCCGATTCGCAGGTGTCACCGCCCAATATGGGAAAAGAATATTCGGCACAGGCTTTCTTAAAGCCATCCAGGAAGACAAGCACCCAGGCGTCTTCCAGATCCCGCGGCAAGGCAAGCGAAAGGAAAATGCCCTTTGGAGAACCTCCGCACGCAGCAATGTCGCTGATATTTGCGACCGCCGCCTTCCATCCGGTCAGATCCGCCCGAACCTTTCTCAGAAAATGAACATTCTCCAGAAGCATATCGGTGCTGACCAATGTCCGGTAACTGCCGGATTCCGGCAGATGCGCACAATCATCCCCGATTCCCACATAGCCGTCTGGCAGCGAAATGCCCGACCTTATCTTATCTATAAGTTCAAATTCACTTATCATTCCCGGTGATTTCCAATAATTTATTAGCGGCAGCAAAAGGGTCGGGCGAACACAGAATCGCACTTACGACCGCAATGCCGGCAGCACCGCAGGCCATTATTTCCCCTGCATTGGACAAGTTGATTCCGCCTATGGCAACCGCAGGGTGCACAGACTCTTCTACCGCACGGGCCAGGCCTGCCAATCCAAAGGGAGCGGCCGTATCCGTTTTTGTCGGAGTGGCGAACACCGGCGATATACCGATATAATCGGCATCCTCAAGATTAGCCGATCTCACGTCTTCCATTGACTCCACCGACAAGCCAATGATTTTGTCCGGGCCAAGGAGCTTTCTGGCAATTTTACAAGGCATATCGGACTGCCCTATATGGACTCCGTCGGCACCAACGGCCAGAGCCACATCTACTCTGTCATTAATAATCAGAGGAACGCCGTAGGGAGTCAGAAGTTCCTTCAACCGCAAGCCTTTGCTCACAAATTCGGCGGTCGTACAGTTTTTTTCGCGAAGCTGCACCATAGAGACACCACCTTTTACGGCAGCGGTTACCTTCTCGAACAACCGGCCTCCGGCCAGAGTGTCGTCAGTCACAAGGTACAGTCTGAGTTTATCGGTATTCATTCGAAAGTTCATCTAAAAATGCGACCTGAAAAGATCCGGTTCCACGGGAAACCCCCGCAGCGGCTGCACCGGCTTTCTTCATTAAGGCAAGGGCTTTGAATGCAGCCTCCCGGCCCGATGTTTCCGTAGCGGCGAAAGCGGTACAAACCGCACTTGCAACGCAACCCATTGCTGTCACTTCGGACATTATCGCTGCGCCACCGGACACGGTGTCCACGGAATCCGGAGTCACAACAAAATCTGTCGGACCGCTCATTGCCACCGTAGCTCCACTGCGTTTGGAAAGTTCCTTTGCATCTTCAAGTACGGCAGAGCTGTCGTGAGTACTGTCAACCCCGCACCTGACCTCATCATACGGGCAAGTCCCGCTTATCAGTGCCGACAATGCCCTGATTTCCGACGCATTGCCGCGAATAATCGAAGGACGGTACTTTTCAATCAACTCAAGAGAGAGCTCCGCCCTTTGCCGGCTTGCGGCAACAGCCACCGGATCCAGGACCCAGGGAATACACCGCTCGAAGGCTTCGTCTGCCGCAAGGCGCATTGCCGTCTGCTGGCTGTCGTCCAAACAGCCTATATTGATATACAAAGCATCCGCCCACCGGGTAAGTTCCCTTATTTCCTTATCGAATAGAGACATTACCGGCGATGCACCTATGGCAAGCAATGCATTCGCCACAAAGTTCATCGAAGGATAGTTTGTCAGGCAAAGAATTCTATTGCTGTCTTTCACTCCCGTCACTGTTAAAAATGGAAGTTGACACCCAGACAAAGCTGTCTCTTATAGGGGTCATAAGTTGTATAGGTGGTTTTTGCGCCCGAAGTCTCGATATCGGTTGAAATGTCGTCGAACACATCTTCGACCGCCATATAGAACGTCCAGTTATTCAGGCTCTTGCTAACTCTCAGGTTCAGCAGAGAAGAATCTCCAATCGTAAAATCTTGATTGTAAACCTTGCTGTTGTAAATAAAGTTTGCGCTCAACAGCCAATTGTGCTTAAGTTGCAGCGACGGACTCAGCTGGATATTGAAATAACTTGCATTGAGCCTGTCAATGAGGGCGTATTCCATATTATAGAACAGATTTCCACCTGCAGTGATTGAAAAGACACCATAGGAATACCGTAGCATTGCACAGAGGTCTGCAACTCTGCTGCTTGCGCTGTTTGTCGGATACAGGTAATTTATGCGCCTGTCTTTGTCGTAAAGAATCTGATTCTTAATCATCCTGTCAACAAAATTCAATTCGGTGCCTATGTTGAATACGAGTCGGTGCGGGCCATTGGACCAGTCGGTAATATATTCGAGTGTAGCGGAATTTGTCAAGGGACCTTTCAGATTCGGATTTCCTTTTTTCCATACCCCGGCACCTTTGTCAAGCGTCAATTCGGGATATACTAGATCGTTGGCGGCAATGCCGGTACTCCTTATCAATTTCAATCTCAGTGCGTGATGATCGACTATCTGCCAGAACAGATTCGCCTCTGCCGTCCAGTCCTGCGACCAGCCGTTGAAATCTCTGCCACCGTCTGCGGAAAAAGCCCTGGAGTAACCTTTGTACCTTCCTTTCAGAATTGCCTGAATACATTCATCCGTATATTTGAATTTGATATTCGGGGAGATGTAATAGAGCCGGTCATTGATTTCCCTGTTGGAATTTACGCTTGAATTCAAAACCACATCCATATTCAGCCTCCTTTTTTCTCGCAGGTCGAATTTTGTCACGGATTTGAGTTCGGAATTGAACTCATCCGACTTACCGGGAAATGCGGATTTGAAATGATAATCGGCCTTGGCCGAAAGTTCACCGGTTTTCAGCTGTCTTTTATAATCCACAAAGCAGGCAAGTGCAAGTTTCTTCGACAGTGATTCACTTGAAGAGAACTCTTCGGTGGAACGCTGCATTCCGGGACCGAACATCGAGGACATATCTTCGGTTATCGTACGTCCGGAATAAACTGACATCCTTTCATAAGAATAATCCTGCCAGAGCCATACACGCAACGCATCTTTTTCACTGATCTTCCATTTTGCATAGAATCGTGCAAGCTGTCCGAAGAACCGTTCTTTGGTCGTATCGACACCGCTCACAGTGGTTTTCTCATCGTAGATTTCCTTATAGGACAGTTTTGCAGGATAGTAGATATCGAAGTCGAAATCCGCCCTGGCCTCGAATTTTGCACCGTCGGAGTAACGGAAGTTCATTGTAGGCATCACTCCCGATGTGAAGGCAGAAACGTTGGCATCTCCATTGAATCCTTTGGTTATAGGAATCGGAACCACATTGATAGACCCCGAGATTCCATTCCTTATTTGAGCTTCGGATGGCGAAGTGTCGATTTCAATACACTCGATTTCTCTCAGGCGCGTATTCAAAAGAAACGCATCCTTTGATTCGCTGACTACCTTGTCATCCAGTTTAATATCATATCGGGAAAGGAAAGTGTCGTCATTCCTGTCAGCGAGCTCCGGAATCGTGGACAGAAAGTTAATCAGGGACATTTCACCGGGAAGCCCCAACTCGGAAATGTGATATATCTTTTTCTCCACATCGATTTCCACCTCATAAGCTCCAGCCTGACCGGAAGCAAAAAAAAGCAATGAAAATATAACTGTTAGTATAAAACCGATTTTTTTCATCTCAACAATAAAATCTATTCACAAAACTACTAAATTTATCGAAAAGTTGAAACTTTTATTATATTTGTAAG
>JAGHTF010000018.1 GCA_018065485.1 Candidatus Cryptobacteroides fimicaballi
GAAGAAGCGGCCGAAAAACTCGAATTCGAAGCCGCGGAGTTCTACAAAACCAGAATGGAGCGTCTGAACAAGCACTATGCAAAGAGCATAATAACCACCACAGGCGGCGGCAGGACAGACGTGTTTACCGTTATCATTGACGGCTCGGACGCTTCCGGCAGTTTCCTGCGTCTGAACGAGGGATGTATAATCCAGAGCCTCAACCTTAATCTTAAACTCGGTATAGAGGAGCCCCAGGAAGCGGTTCTCACGGCTTTCATTTCTGCGATACAGGACAAGTTCGGCGCCCTAAGCCCGGAAGCGGTAGTGCCGTTTTTGCCGGATACACCGTTTGACGGGGTCGATTTCACAATTCCGCAGCGTGGCGACAAACTCGCCCTTCTCGAGCTCAGTGCCAAGAATGCCAAGGAGTTGAGGTTCAATTCCCTCAAGCAACAGGCCCATACTGACCCCGAAGAGTTCACCAACAAGGTGATGGAAGACCTGAGGCTTGCTCTCGGGATGCAGGTTCAGCCCCGTCATATAGAATGTTTCGACAACTCCAACATCCAGGGCACAAACCCCGTTTCGGCCTGTGTGGTGTTCCGTGACGGCAAACCGTCCAAAAAGGACTATAGGCATTTTCTGGTCAAGACCGTTGTAGGGGCGAATGATTATGCCACGATGAAAGAGGTTGTAAACAGGCGTTACAGTCGGTTGTTGGCAGAAAACCCCGAAGACCTTCCGCAACTCGTGGTGATTGACGGCGGTAGGGGTCAGCTAACCTTTGCCTGGGAAGCCCTGTCAGAATTGGGGCTCACCGACAAGCTTACCGTTGTTGCGCTCGCGGAACGTCTGGAGGAGGTCATCAGGGTGGGGGATCCGTATCCTCTCCTGTTGGACCGCAACTCCCAGGCCCTGAAGGTGCTTATGCACATACGTGACGAGGCGCATCGCTTCGGAATAACCCACCATCGTCTGCGCCGCAGCAAGGCTCAGATAGACTCAGCATTGAGTCACATCCCCGGCGTAGGACCAAAAACGGAGGAACGCCTTTTGTTGCATTTCGGTTCTCTGGCACGAATCCAGAAGGCGCCGGTGGAACAGATAGCAGCAATTACGGGTAAAAAGTTGGCGGAAAAAATAAAAAGTAGTATCTTTGCTGGACAAACCGAAAGAATTATTAATAAATAAACTATTCAAAATGGCAACAGTTGCAGAGAAAGTAAAGGAAATCATCGTTGACAAACTCGGTCAGTCTCCTGAGGTTGTTACTGATGCAGCTTCTTTCACAAACGATCTTGGTGCAGATTCACTCGACACCGTAGAACTTATAATGGAATTCGAAAAAGCTTTCAATATCACAATTCCCGATGAGGATGCAAGCGAGAAGATAGCTACCGTCGGTGACGCCATCAAGTATATTGAAGAGAAAATCAAGAAATAAATTAAGTATTTCAAAAAATGTCCGGACTCGAAAAGAGCCCGGACATTTTTTATTCCTTGAAATGGAGTATTATTGTCTGCCTTTCAGGAAGGAGTATGTAACCGTCAGTCTCGGTACATCACCCTTGCTTCTGTCCGACTTCGGTCCGCGCATCACGGCATTGTAATACCTGTCCTTGTCCATAGTGGTGGATGTCGAAGTCGAGGTGCCGTTATACATACTGTTATACATACTCTGATACATATAATAGTTGTAGTAGTTGTCATAGCCGTAACTGTCATATCCGTATCCGCCATATCCACCGTATCCGCCCAGCATCTGGTTGTAATAGTTGGCATAGGCCAACTGGCTGTAATAGTCGCTCTGGGCGCTGCCATTGTTCTTCGTAATGGTCTCAGAAGC
>JAGHTF010000016.1 GCA_018065485.1 Candidatus Cryptobacteroides fimicaballi
ATTTGTAAGTTATGAAAAAAATATTCTTTAATATAGGATTTCTTTTCATCGCCGCTTACTGTTTTGCCGATGAAGGAATGTGGTTTATCTCCGATGCCGACCGGTCTCTCCAGGAAGCGGGAAAGGCTGTGGTTTCAATCGATTTCATGGGCACAGGCAGCATTGTTTCCAGGGAAGGACTGGTAATTACGAACCACCACGTAGCCAGTTCGGACATCGCGGCATTAAGCACTACCGACCACAATTACATCGTGAACGGCTTTTGGGCAAGGACCAAGGCTCAAGAGATTCCGATTAAAGGCCGTAAGATTCAGATTCTGCAATATTCCATCGACGTTACAGAGCAGGTCGATTCGCTTTTCAGGAACGGAGTTGTAAAAAAAGGGCCTATGTCCGGACGGCGCCTGAGTCACATTCTCGAGGAAAAATATTCCAAAGAAAGCGGGCTTGTAACAAGTCTGGGCAAATTCTGGGGCGGACAAAAATACTATATGGCATTCTACAGGGAATATTCAGACATTCGTCTGGTAGCCGCTCCCGCAAACCAGATAGCCAATTTCGGCGGGGAAACCGACAATTGGGACTGGCCTCAGCACAAATGCGACTTTGCAATGCTGCGAATATACACGGCACCGGACGGTACGCCTGCAGAGTATTCCAAAGACAACGTACCGCTCAAGTCCGAGAATTACCTGAAGATTTCAGAGAAAGGCTATCGCGAAGGCAGCAAGACCATTGTGGTCGGATATCCCGGCAGCACATCCCGCTACCTCAGCTCTTTCCAGCTCAACGAGAAGCTCAACATCCGCTACAGTATCTATTCCAAAGCCATTGGCATCCAGGACCGCATTATCACAAAATACATGGCCGCTGATCCGGAAATCCGGATAAAATATTCGGAGAAACAGTTTATGAAGGCCAATATGCACGAGAACTACAGCGGAGCTCTCGAATACGTAAACAGGTTCAAGGTGATGGAGCATAAGAAGGCTACCGAACAGCGGATGCAGAATTGGTTCGATTCCGACGAAACCCGTTCAAGCCGTTGGGGGTCCCTGCTATCCCGAATGGAGAAATGTTATTCGGCTGCCGAGCCCGTAGAACGTTACAAGGCATATGTCGGAAGCTGTATATATTCCGGCTCCGATTTCTTCAAGCTGGTCAACGCCGTCTCCCCTCTGCAGAAAGACAGCAGTGAGAAAAAACTTGAAACAGCGAAAAAACGCACGCTCGACGTTCTTTCGAATATGGACGTAAAGGTCGAAGAAGAGTTGTTCTCGAGTATGCTTCAGATATACTTCGGGAATGTTCCCGATTCCCAGCTTGCGCCTTACCATAAGGAACTGAAAAAAGCATTCAATGCAGACGGCGAAGCAATAGCATCGGCCCTCCTGAAGGGAAGCGTCTTTATGAGTGAGAACTATTTTGAAGACGTGTTCGGTTCCGGTGATTTCACCCGTGTGTTCGAAGACCCGGTCTTTAAATTCTACGACGGTTTCAAGAAGGTGAGCATCCGGGAGATGTCTCTTGAAGCGAATCCGGCCGACGTAAGCGTTTTGAATGACGAATACAAGATTGCCCTGTATTCGTTTTACGAGCAGAACGGACGGCCTCAGTATGCCGATGCCAATTCCACCCTTCGCGTAAGCTATGGCAAAGTGGGCGGATTCGAACCGGGAGACGGCGTATGGTACAGGCACATGTCGTGCACCGACGGAATACTTCAGAAATACAAACCGGGAGACTTCGAGTTCGACCTCACCAGCGACTGGCGTTCCGTTCTCGAAAGTGCGGCCACGGCAGTGCCGGTGGATTTTCTTTCCGACAACGACATAACGGGAGGCAATTCCGGCAGTCCGGTACTCAATTCCCGCTACGAGCTAATCGGGCTCGCCTTCGACGGGAACAAGGAATCGCTCTGCGGGGATTTCGAATATATACACGATTGCAACAGGACAATCAGCGTGGACATAAGATATGTACTGTGGGTACTTCGAAACTACGCTCATCTCGACAACATACTTGATGAAATAGGAAAATAAACAAAAAGCAAAATACACGTATGAAAAAGAACACCATCTGCAGTAATTGGCCCAAGTATCTGTTACAGTGGGCTGTTTTGGCTGCAATCATCTTCTTTGTCAGCGGACTGGCCACGAAGCTCATTCCCGACGCAACACCTGCAGATCCCGAGACATATTGTCCCGCCGGAGGTCTTCAGGCTCTAACAACCTACGCCGTCAGGGGGTCGCTTCCCTGCTCAATGAGTTCAGTACAGATTCTTATGGGACTTGGCCTGGCAGCAGCAGTTGTGCTTTTCAGCAAGCTGTTCTGCGCATTCATCTGCCCTATCGGTACTGTTGAAGACCTTCTTACAAAGCTTCGCAAGGCGCTTGGAATCAAAGGAATCCATATCGAAAA
Source organism: Candidatus Cryptobacteroides fimicaballi (assembly GCA_018065485.1). Classification (GTDB taxonomy): domain Bacteria; phylum Bacteroidota; class Bacteroidia; order Bacteroidales; family UBA932; genus Cryptobacteroides; species Cryptobacteroides fimicaballi. Next base: position 2,422 of record JAGHTF010000016.1, read on the forward strand.
CGGAAGCCTTGCCGACAAGATTCTGAGCATCTTCAAATACATACTGCTCTTCTGGATTTTTTACAGTACGGCGACGGCCAGCGAGCTCTTCTGCAAGAATCTTGACCCGTACTATGCCGTAGCGACCGGCTTCAAAGGAGAAATCACTCTCTGGATGTCGATAGTAACCGTTTCAATGGTAATCGTCGGGGGCTTTATTATAAAGAGATTCTGGTGCAGATACATATGCCCTATCGGAGCGGCATCGAACTCATTGAAATTCTGGCTTACAATGCTTTTCCTCGCATTCCTGTGGTGGGTACTCTCAAAGCTTGGTCTCGAGCTGCCCTGGTGGTGCGCACTTGCAGTATTCTGTCTGGCCGGATACATTATGGAAGTATTCCACAGCCGTCCCAAGCTCCAGTTGTTGCACGTCATAAGGGACGAGGACCGATGCGGACGCACCTGCCAGTCGTGCAGGAAGAACTGCCCGTACAACATTGAGGTAACATCCTTTGGCAGCGTAGTAAACTCTGTCAACTGTACCCTCTGCGGAGAATGCGTAGCAGCCTGTCCTTCGAAGGCTCTTAAAATCGGGTTCGGAAAAACCAGTCCCAGAACACGCATTTTCAACTATCTGCCCGTTGTTCTTACCATCCTTATCGGTACTGCCGCATACTTTGGGGGCAAATCCTTCGAACTTCCTACAATAGACGAGAAATGGGGAATCGAACAGGGAATGGAGCTCAAGACCTTTACCGTCGAGAATCTTAAGACCGTAAAATGTTATGGAAGTTCTATGGCCTTTAAGGCAAAGATGGAAAAGGTTAACGGGGTTCACGGGGTAAAGACTTATGTCGGATCCCATACTGTAGTCATCACCTACGATCCTGCAAGGATTTCCGAAGCAAAGCTCTCAGAGGTTGTATTCGAACCTTCACACTTCAGGATCTGGAGTCCCGATCCCAGCAAACTCAGTGAGCTCAAAGTAGTTACAATCCGCACCGAAAAAATGACCAGCAAGCTCGACCTCAATTACCTCGGGCTTCAGTTCAGAACTACGGGAAAGAGTATATTCGGCCTCGAGTCCGAATATGACTGTCCCCTTGTTGTCAGGGTATATATGTCGCCGGACGAACAGCTGGACGAAGACTGGTTCCGTGAAATCGTCGAGAAAAAGGAATTGGAGATGCCTGTTCACGGTGGCGGAACCAAGGTCACACCCGTAGATTTCGAGTTTGTGAGGATGGAAAAGGAAGTCGGCACTATCGGTATCAAGGAATATCTTGAGCGGATGTTCGACCCCTTTACCGCTGAATTCAACGGAGAATATCCCAGCGCCGACAGTACCGTTATCATTAAGCGTGTGAAGTACTATGAGGGGCAGCCCCAGTACATTTTCGAAGTTGCCGAGCAGAGCTACGAGAAGCCCATTATCAAGCGGGCTCTCCCCTATCTGAGCAATCATGTTTCGAAAGAAGAGGGAGTGATCGGTCTGTATCTCAAGCTTAACAGGGAACTTGTGCCGTCTATTCAGATTCGTTTCGCTGCGCCTATGACTGCCGAGAAGATTCAGGAGCTTATCACTATGGACACCTGGACCATCACCTACGCTAAGGATGATGTAAGGGAGGAGCCTGCCAGGATGAAGTTCCCGGAACCGGGTATAAGCTATAAATACACCGATGAGTAATTCCTTTCCTACAGATTAGTCCGTTGCAACTTTGCAGCCTAGCGAGGAATTGATTTGCGACAGCAAATTGTAGTTGACGAGTCTGGCTGCAAAGTTACAACGGGAGCTGTGGGGCGGGAAAATCGGATTTGGGGACGAGGATGAAGGCCATATTGGCGGCCTCTGCGCCGGCACCGTCAGTATCCTCCCTGTCCCCCACTACGACAACTTCCGACGGATCCAGGCCCATCATAGTCGCAACGGCTTCGAAAGCGCGACGACAAGGTTTTAAACCACCTGCGGATGTGGCATCGACGGTCAAGTCAAAGACAGAGGGATCGATACCTATTGCCGTCAGTTTCTCGTTTACACAGATATATTCCGAAAAGCAGGCGATTTTTATCCCCTTCGACTTTAATTCCGTCAATAGCGGAATTACCCACGGTTTTATGTGGAAATATTTTTTCATGGCTTTCACCTGCGATGGCATATAGGTTTTCAGATACCATTTCTTGACCGTATAAAGGCCGTATCCGGTCTTCATCGATATCCTCTTGAGGATTTCATCGAAGGTGCGGTCGGGGCCGTAAAAACGCCCCGACATCCTGTGATGCGCAAGCCGCTCGGCAAGCAGCAGCCGAAGATGGAAGATATTGTATAGGACGAGTTTCCAGGGAAGACCCGTATTGTCGTACAAGGTTCCGTCCAGATCGAATATTACCCCTTTAATCTTCATTGAATTCAGCAGGCCAGGGGTTCTCTATGATTCCGGCAAGTTCGCATATTGCCGAATGTGTCTTGGCAAGCAGATCGGCAACCTCTTCCTTGCGAGGTTTGGATCTGTCCGGGAATATCGGCTCCCCTATTCTTACAGTTATCAGAGGAAGTTCTTTCTTTCCCGTAAGCCTGTAGAAGCCTTTTCTTTCCCGGTATGCAATCGCTATCGGGAGGATGGGGACATTGTACTTGTATGCCATAGTGAAAGCACCCTTTTTGAAAGGTCTTACAGGCTTATAGAAATGCCAGTTGCGGGATTCTGCAAAAACGTGTATCCACGCGCCCTCGGAATTGAGGGTATCGAACGCTTCATTGAACTTCCTGAGGCCCCCGAAATCTTCCGGGACAGGAATTCCTCCGAAGTATCTGAGATACCAGGCATCCTTTCCTGTAAAATGCGTCTTAAGCATAGGGATCCACAACCTGTGCCCCAATGCCTCGGCTATCGCCATCCCATCCCATCGGTAACAATGGTTTGCAACGCTCACGATTCCGGTCTCGAACTCCTTCCTGTATTTTCGTAGGATGTTGCTACCTTCGAACCTGACACCGTAAACCAAACGGTTAATGAGATAATAAGGGCCGAAAACCAGGAAATAGGCAAGCAGATTCTGAAGTTTAAAGCTGAAACTTCTGTCCAAGTACGGGTAAGAATCGTCAAATTTCACTTCCCGCAACTGAACCGACGGCACCAGACTGGCAAAGGGATTGTCTATGGGATATTCGGCACCTGTATCGGGCAGGTATTCCCCGTCTCTCAACTTTAATTTTCCATAATTTGTCTTTACTTCCATAGCATATCATTTTAAAGTCCAGGTAGTACGGGGAGTTACGGCCGGAACACCTTCGACGGATGTATATTTTATCAGACTCCTGTCTTTTTCGTCCAAGAAATAATCTCCGTGCCAGAATTTGGACAGGGCTCCCACAGGACTCACCCTCACGTCAAGTACGGTCCTATCTCCGATTTTCTCTCGGCATATCACTTTCGCTTCCATAACGGCAAGCTGAGTATCAAAGGGCCTGAAGGTCTCAAAGCGGAAGGAAGTGTCTTTCCGTGAGATCATTCCAATAGCGACGCTGAGATTCTGAAACCAGGGGTTGCCGGTCGATTCGACTGTTTTTCCAACTTCCTTTCCATCAATTCTGCCGGCAATCCTGAATATGCCGCCTTCCAGCACATAATTCAACTCATTATCCTTGCTGCCGTCGGTAATGTGGCAACTCCTGCAAACAAAATCGCTTCCGCAAATTATTGAACTCCTCTCCCCGTTCTTATTGATAAGTATCTCAAGATTCCCATCCTTTCTCTGAAGGACTTCCGTTGTCACCGAGCCTGTCTCCCTGCCACGGGTATAATCATATTCACGCTTCTGTGCGCTTGCAAATGAAAATGACAGCATAAAATAAGCCATAAGTACAAGAAGAATTCTTTTCATAGTCATTTGAACACTTTCGTCAGATACTCTTTAAGGAAGAACTGCCAGTTATCCCAATTGTGCCCGCCTCTTGACTCAAGGTACAGATACGGATAAGAGTGAATGTCCAGAAAGTATCGGAAATCTATGTTATGGCCATAAAACACATCCCCTCTCCCTATGAAGATATAGTACAGACGGGGCGGATTCCTGAACTGAGCAGCCTGCTTCTGTTCCAAATCGTGGTAAAAAGAAACGTATTTGCCGAAGGGACATACACTCTGGTGCATCGGCGAGAAGAGTCCGACATAGTCGAAGAGGTCCGGGTTTGCCGCAGACAGATAAATGGCCTGCATAGCGCCCACCGAAAGCCCGGCCACCGAACGGTGAGCCTTGTCCTCTATGGTTCGGAAATTGTCTCTTACATAAGCCATCACATCCTCCACAAAGCAGCTTTCAACTCCCCCGTTCGTTTCAAAAATGGACTCAATGGGCCGCTTGAAACGGGATTGACCGTAATCATAATCCGATTTATACTGATTCATATTCGGCAGCACGATTATGCACTCCGGCAGCAGTTTCTCCTTCCACATACTATCCACAATAGCAATCATATCCCCGTCCTTGAGCCACGATGTCTCATTGCCTCTGGCACCGTGAAAAAGATACTGGACCGGATACCGTTTTGCAGAAACATAATAATCTGCAGGCAGATAGACCAGCATCTTGCGCTCTGTCGTTCCACTGGGCGGAGAGCACTTGTAGAGATGCTCCTCCAATATTCCCGACGGGTGATAAAGGGAATCCAGCGCATGTAACTCCATTACGGAATTATCTACCGTAAAAAGACGCTTCAATGAAGCGCAGGAGCATACGAGAGCCGAGCAGCACAGTATTATTGCAAATCTGTATAATTTCATTATTCCAAATAACGGGAGCGCAATGTTTCAATGTCGGAATCCTGCAGCAGCAAAGCATCCTGGACATATGAAAGCAAACTACCCCATTTGTGGTCGATAACATCCAAAGCGGCTATGAAATATCTCGGATTAATGGAAATATATGTGCGGATGACTTCTTTCTCCTCTTCGGTCTCAACCTGATTTTCATAGAGAGCCAACTCATCCCGGTAATAATCCATAGATATCAGATAATCTTTGAGAATCAAATCACGGTCCGCTCCCAGGGCTGACAGGATGAAAGCCGCAGCAAGTCCGGTGCGGTCCTTTCCCTGACTGCAATGCCAATACACTGCCCCATCGGTTGTATTCACAACTTCGGAAAGGAATGCCGCATACTGCAATTGCGTGTATTCATTCGTGACAAGCTCAATGTAAAATCGTCTGGTTACGTCCTGTACGAAAGAATTTTTCGAATTTCGCACAAGCCAGGGGCCGAGATCCCGAAACGCCTCCTGTGGCAGGGAAGATTTTGCCAACGACTCGGTACTTTCGTCAATGGCAGGGAGCCAGATTCTCTTGCTGCCCTCAATTTCCTTGTCGGGACTGAGTTTCGTCTCCGGTTCCGTTCTGAAATCGAATATTCTTTTCAATGCGTAGCGTTCGACAAACTCAGTTTTGTCCTCATCGCTCAGTTTATCCAGTGCGCCACCGCGCAAAAGCAGGCCCTTACGTACACGGGCCCCGTCCGGCAGGACATTTCCTCCAATGTCCCTGAAATTTGCTATACTGTCAAACAATCTTAATAATACTTGAGAAACCTGTGATATCAAAAACTTCCTTTACCGATGGGTTCATATTCCTGAGCACAAGCGAACCTCCCTTATTGGAAACCGATTTCTGGAGAATCAGGAAGATCCTAAGTCCCTGACTCGAAGTGTATTCCATATTTGCACAATCCATTTCAATGTCGGGATTCTCCTCATTCATAAG
>JAGHTF010000030.1 GCA_018065485.1 Candidatus Cryptobacteroides fimicaballi
AATCAGGACCAACTTCCCCTCTTTGATATTTTAGACTGTCGTATGGCATGTCCACGCGGACATCGAGTTCTTGTGTGGATTTCAAAATTGGTGCGTCAAAAAGGCTATTTCACGCACGAATTGATACATCATTCACGCCTTTAAAAGAGCTGAAGACATAATTCATAACATCCAAATACCGATGTACGTTTTCTATGGCTATGTCGTGAAATCTGTGTAAACAAATCTGTTCGTTCAAAAAACCGCCGACCAGAATCTGGACTGGCAGTTGGACGCCCTGAAGAAGAACGGATGTGAGAGGATATACCAGGAGAAGGTTACCGGCACCAAGAAGGAATTCTCCAAATCGTATTCTGGAGGTAATATATAGAAAAAGCCCCCGCAGAGCATTCTGCAAGGGCTTTTTTGAAGAGTTGAGATAGAAGGATTCGAACCCTCACTGACAGAGCCAGAATCTGTAGTGCTACCATTACACCATATCTCAATGAATCCCGCGGGTTTGCCGCTTTTGGGACTGCAAATGTACGGTAATTTCTGTAAATTGCAAAAATTATTTCACAATGCTTGCGATTGCCCAGCATTCGCACCCTTCGCCGTGGCCTACAAAACCCAGTCTTTCTGTGGTTGTAGCCTTAACGCTGACCCTGTCGGCGCTTACTCCCATCACTGTTGCAAGGCATTCTCTCATCTGCTGAATGTAGGGGGCAATCTTAGGTGCCTGAAGCGCAATGGTAACGTCGACGTTTCCGATTGCATAACCTTCGGCTTCGAGCATTTTCACCACCCTTGCGAGCAGGATTTTACTGTCTATGCCAAGGTATTCGTCGCTGTTGTCGGGGAAATGCCGGCCAATGTCTCCGAGGGCGGCAGCTCCGAGCAGAGCGTCGCACAGAGCGTGGATTGCAACGTCTCCGTCAGAATGCGCTACAAACCCGCAGCCGCTCTCTATCTTTATTCCGCAAAGCCACATCGGCAGTCCGCTCTCGATGCGGTGCACGTCGTAACCCTGTCCTGTCCTGAATTCTTTCATAAATGCAGAATGTTAGTTTTCGTGAGCCAGACTCTGAATTATGGATTCCAAAATCAGGTATTGCCGGGAAGCCGGTCCGGCAACATTGTTGCTCATTATGGAGAATACTATCGTATTGTCGGGATTGCCGTCTTCTGCCAGGATATATCCGCTGAAGCAGATGGTTCCGCCAAAGGAGCCGCTTTTCATAAACACTCTGGTCTTAACGGAGTCGGGCTCGTCCTGTATCCTTGGTTTCAAGGTACCAAAACCCGGTTGAGGCAGGCTTTCGAGATAGTTCCGGTATATGGGCGTATCCCTCATTGCAGAAAGGAAACGCACAAGGAATTCGGGAGCCACATAGTTATGTCGGCTCAAGCCGCTTCCGTCTACAAGTTCATACCCTTCTGCCGGGGTCAGGCCCAGTCGTACGAACATTGAATCCCTTGCGGCGGAGCAGGACCTGTAATCCGATGCTCCGGTGATATCTTTCCCTACTGTTCTCAGCAGGGCCTCGGCGTAAAAATTGTCGCTTTCTCTGTTACAGTCGGCAATTATCTGCTTGAGAGCAACGGACTCGGTAGAGCCCAGAACAGCCAGTGCGGTACTGGCCTGCGGTCCTTCATCGGGCTTGCCAAGGTCGGAGCGGACGTTTCCGCAGGGGCTGATGTCGGCGTAGCCTCCACCTATCTGAATACCGTTTTCAACGAGATAATCGTGGAAAAGCTGGGCACAGGTGTAGGCCGGAAAGCTGTTGTTGATTTCCAGACAGGATTCTTTGCGTTTGACCCCAAGGGTTCCTCTTACAACGGCGTACGGCTTCAGAATGCTGGGAATGGCATACAGGCGATTGGCTTGCCCGTCTTCACCGAATGCCTCACTCTCTACGTTGAGCCAGGGGAGCTGAGGATTGTCTGCAATGATTCCGCTGATTCTTTTTCCGGGAGCCGTTTCCCCGGGCACCTTGAGCTTAACGATATTCTCGTAAACGTTCAGCGCTTCGCTGGCACCGAAATAGTCATATCCGAGGTCGAAGATTTCCCAGCTTTCAGGGATGGACTCTCCGTTGAAGAACCGTCCGTCTCCAACGATCTTTCCGTTAATTCTCCGTATTCCAAGGCTATCGAGAATCGCTTTCCAACCGGCGAAGGTCTCTTCCAACCCGGGGGTTCCTTCGTAGCCGGCGCCAATCGTAGGGTCTCCGGTTCCGACAATGTACAGGTCCCCGGCGAGTTCTCCGTTGCAGATGTCGGCGTCAGTCTGAAGGGAAGTCGAATACTGCCAGTCGGGGCCGAGCTGCAGCATAGCTATTCCGGTAGTGATGAGTTTGTTGTTGGAGGCCGGCATCAGCTTGCGGTGGGGATTGTAGGACACCAGGGTGTCGGAATTTCCCTTCACTGCAAAAACTCCCAGCAAAGAGCTGCTCATAGGCTCTGCCGAGCCGATGGAATCGACCAGCCACTGCGTCGGGCATACCATTACGGAATCTTCCTGCGGGGCCGGACGGAACGCAGTTAAAATAGAAAAGCCGCAGATAATCGCGGCTGAACAATATAAAATTTTACTTGTCATACTGTTTACTTTGCCTCAGGAGCGGATTTTACAGCTGCGCTGAGTTTTTCGTAAAGAGCGTCGGTCCTTTCGAGGATTTCCTTGCGGAGGCCTGCAAAATATGCTTTCTTGGGACCTTCGATCTTTGCATTGACTTTGTCTTTGAGTTCATTGTAGAGATCTATAGCATCTTCCATAAGAGCGGCCACTTTCTCTTCTGCATCCTGACCTTTTACGGCGGCAACAACTGAGCAGTCCTCTATGAATGCTCCAAGAACATATTCAATGTCTTTCTTAATAACTCTAAGGTTCATAATAATGTTTTTTAAGTATTCTGAAAAATCGAACGCAAATATAGCAATTATTTCGATTGCGGAAAATAGTACGGGCTCTTGAGCATACTTGTTATTCCGGTTCCGTCGTCTATGTGGCCGATGATTCTGCGGAAGTGCAGAATGTTACCGCCATAATAGTTTCCGGCGCCTTCGTTTATGGAATTTTCCCGCACTAGCAGCGAAGAGTGGATAATGTTCCCGTCGCCAAGATAGATTCCTACGTGGGTGACTCTCTCGGGCTTGTCTTCGGTAGCGCTGCGGCCAAAGAAGATAAGGTCTCCTTTGCGGGCCTGCTCTCTGGTAACCTCCTCACCGACTTTTGCCTGCTGGGACGCATTGCGGGGCAGCAGAACTCCCAGCATAAAGAAGACCGAGCGGGAAAGACCGCTGCAGTCCACGTGCTTGATGCTGGTACCTCCCCACATATATGGAACGCCGATGAATTTTCTCGCAATGGCCTCGATATTCTCGCCCGTAACCTCTCTGGTAGCCGCCCATTTTGCAAAATCGGCCGTTTCGCGGGTCTTCACCCATCCGGTCTGCCCGGAAGGAAGAGCTACGCAACTCCACTGTCCGTGCTTTTTGCCGGTTTTAAGCAGAAGGTCGCCCATTACAAGGTCGCAGATGCGTGCCGCTTTCTCGTCGGGCTGTTTAAGGAGATGGGTGTACTCAACCGTACATATCAGTTTCGGGGCGGCTATGTAAGCGTCCTTCTCCTCCTCGGTCATATAGGTAAGTCCCATATCGGTAGTCCAGGCGGTGTATGGCTCGGGCGACTGGATTTTCTGCCAGTAACTTTTCTTTTCGAGGACTTTTACAACGGTTCCCATAAGAGCCTGGTCTCCGTTTTCGGCAGCGTAATCGGGGTCTTCACGCATAAAATTGCTGGAAAGGTTCACGACGGCCCAGTCGTTCTGCGCAAAGGTAAGTGAGCAGATTGCAGTAGCGAGTACTGCAGCAATGAAATGCTTCATAGAAAGGTATTTTTATCAGATGCAAATATAACTATCTTTTTTGTTATCTTTGCATTCTATGCACACACGCGCGCTGTATATTTTGGTTTTGATGATGCTTGTCTCCTGTTCCTGGCTCAGGGATGACAGGGTGGTTGCAAGGGTCGGGCACGAGATGCTGTATCTCTCGGCCGTGCAGGCCCATATCCCGGACGGTGTCTCCAGCGAGGACAGTGTGACTTATGCGCGCCGGTATATAGAATCCTGGGCTAGCGACCGCATTTTCGAGTCGGTCGCAAAGGAAAGCGTAAGGGTCGATTCCAAGATTGAGGAAGAACTGAAAAACTACCGTCTGGCGCTTCTCAAATACCGTTACGAACAGGATTATCTGACCAGGGAACTGAATCCCGAAATCAGCGATGAGGAGCTCCGGGAATATTATGAATCCCACAGGGAACAGTTCCGTCTGACACATCCGATTGTCAAGGCCAGGTTCCTGGATATTATGGAAGAAACGCCCTACCGGGAATTTATGATCCGCAGAATGTCGACCCGTTCCGAGGAAGAACTTGAGTTGCTGGACAGCGTTGCCCGGCTCGATGCGATAAGGTTTTTCGATTCTTCGCAGGAATGGATGGACGCCAGAGTACTGGCAAGGGAATTCGGAATGGATTTCAGCGCGCTTTATTCCAAGGCAAGGAACAATCTCGCCGTAGTTCCTTACAAACAGAGCGGAGAAGAGCGCATCGTATATTTTTTTGATGCGATTCTGTCCGGGACAGCTCCGCTGGACTATTGTGAAAGCGAGGTGCGGGAAACTATCCTTTCGGCACGCAAAAGGGAACTCATCAGGAAACTGGAACAGTCCTTGCTTGAAGAAGCTCAGGATAAAAAACGATTTGTAATTTATTAGCAGATGAAAAAGATATTTGCAGTTTGCTTAGGCCTTTGTGTAGCATTGTGCGGCTTTGCTCAAAAGTATTCCAACGGATTGATAGACAAGTCTATAGCAGTTATTGGCAACGAACTGATAACATTGTCGGACCTTGAAAATGAGGTTCAGATGGCCCAGCTCAACGGCGGGGATCTGGGAGTCAATCCCCGTTGCACTATGTTGGAGACAATGATGCAGGCCAAGCTTTTTCTTATGCAGGCAAGGCTGGATTCTCTCAGCGTGAATCAGGAAAACGTATCGGCGGAAGTGACAGACCGTATCGCAAGAGTCCGTACTGCCCTCGGTGGAGACGAAGGCGTGGAGCAATACTTCGGCAAACCTATGTACAAGCTGCGCGCAGAATGGTTGAAGCAGATGGAAGAGATGTCGCTTACCCAGCAGGAACAGCAGGAGATTGCAAAGAAACTGCCCGAGGTAACCCCCTATGACGTAAAGCAGTATCTCGACACCGTAGCGGAGAACCATCTGCCAATCATCCCCAAGAAATACCAGTACAGCCAGATATGCATTTATCCCAACAGGGATTCTGCCGCTACCGCCTGCCGGGAGAAGCTGCTTTCTATCCGCCAGCGTATCATCAACGGCGAAAGATTCTCGACCCTTGCCCGCCTGTATTCCGAAGACCCGGGTTCGGCAAGAAAGGGTGGTGAACTCGGAATGGCGTCGCATTCGATCTTCTGGCCGGCCTTCGGCGATATGGGAATGTCGCTCAAGATAGGGACGATTTCCCAGATTATAGAAACCCCCGACGGCTTCCACATTATGGAAGTAATTGACCGTAAGGGAGATATGTTCAATGCAAGGCATATCCTCCTCAAACCCGAGTATTCCGACGAAGACCGCGTAAAGGCATATGAACGGCTGGATACCCTGAAAGCACAGATCCTCAGGGACGAAATATCGTTCGAATTGGCGGCTAAAATCTATTCGGAGGATCCTGCTACCCGTACCAACGGAGGACAGGTTGCCGACCTTCATACAGGTTCGGCATACTATGACGTTGACCAGCTTAAGCCGCAGGACTACAGGGCGCTCCAGAATTTGGAGGAGGGCAAGATTTCCGAACCCATAACTTCAGTTGACGACGAGGGCAACGAAGGCCATATGGTGTTCAAAATCGTTAGGCTGGACAAGATAATCCCTGCCCATACCGCTACAGCGGAAAAGGATTATACCGAGCTGTTGGGCAGCATAGAGGCCATCAAGCGTAACGAAGCCATCAAAGAGTTCGTGAAAAAGAAGATAGGGGAGACCTTCATCGTAATCGACCCTATTTTTGAGGAATGTAATTTTTCAATGCCCGAATGGTCTGCAAAAATCGCAAAGCATCAATAGCGCTGCTGATTTGTGTGTCGCTTTGCCTCTTGCCTTCTTTCGCCCAGAAAAACCGGCCGAAACAAGACGAGAAAGACCTTGTGCGGCTTGTAAAGGCAACATCCATAGAGTTGAAAACGGTCTTTGGAGTCGCTCACCGTATCTCGATAGATGCCACTTTCCTTCATAACGGCACTTATCTGAAATGTGACACCGCCGACTGGGATGTCGATGCCAAATACATCAAAGCCTGGGGGAACGTCACAGTGTCTCAGGACAAGGTCGTGTTGAGTTCGGACAAGATGGATTATGACATTGAGACAAGTACGGCCAAGTTCCGTTCCGATATTGTGCAGCTTAAGGACGAAAAGCACAATGTGCTTAGAACCAGCACCCTGGACTATTGCACCAAGGACAGTATTGCCGTTTTCCACGACGGGGGTTCAATGACAATGGAAGACGGTCAGATCATTGAAAGTGAGCACGGAATCTATGACACCGGGCTGAAAAAGGTGAACTTCATAGGCGACGTGAATATGTATGTGGATACGGTCTATGTCAAGACCGAAGCCCTGGACTATGATACCGCCGCCAAAGTTGCATATTTTACCCGGGATGTGGATTTCTTCAGGGAAGGGGATATGATGTCGGCCCGCAGGGGATGGTACAACAGAGAGACCGAAACTTTCTATTTTCAGGATAATGTGCATTGTATGTCGGACCGCCGGGAGGCCTGGTGCGATTCTATGTACTATTTCAAACTCCCCAACGACGTAATGATGCTGGGCGATGCCCAGGTGCAGGATACGCTCAAGCATATCACTGCGGTTGCCGATTATATGCTCTATGAAAGTGAAATAAGGCAGCTTACGTTGAGTGACAATGCCGCCGTTGCTATGCGCACTGTACAGAACGGCAAGGTGGATACCCTGTACTGCGGTGCCGACAATATCATTTACAATGTAGAGAAATTCGGAAACATAGATGAATCCGAGAAGGCAAACGCGGAAAAGAGAAAAAAAGAGATACTGACCGATGCGGTTAGCGCATATCGTGAAAGGGTGCAGAAGGAAGCCCAGGATGCCGAGGAAAAAAGAAAACAGGAACTGAAGGGCCCTTCCATCAGGCCGAAGGCTCCGGCACCCAGTCCAACCCCTGCCCCTGAACCCGCCCCCTCCCCCGAGCCTGCTGCTGAAGACTCCGAACCCGCCGACAGTGCTTCCGTCGCCGACAGCACTGCAATTGAGACCGGGGCTCCAGTTGCCGACAGTACTGCAACCGAGGTAAATGTTCCCG
>JAGHTF010000029.1 GCA_018065485.1 Candidatus Cryptobacteroides fimicaballi
AAAGAGCAACAGTCGTGCAAAGACGTTGGCTATATGGGTGTTCCTGGGAATTATCATCAGTTGCGGTTCCGTCTTTGGTTTCGACTGGCTCCGCAAACAGGGCCTGAACTGGCCGAAAAACTGGAACTAGGCTTCAGGTCCGGGCTACAGGAATATGACCTGTACCAGAATGAGGACCGGCAGCAGTACCGGCAGCGAGAACTTTCCTATATAGCCGAAGAAACTCGGCATCTTTACATTGTGTTGTTCGGCAATGGCCTTGACCATAAAGTTGGGGCCATTTCCTATATATGTCATTGAGCCGAAGAATACAGCTCCAAGTGATATGGCTTTGAGCAGGGTAGGAGGGATGCCGGCAATAAATCCCGGCAGCGCAACCGGGTGCAGTCCGGTGGCCACTGAATGGAAGGCTATTGCAGTAGGAGAGTTGTCGAGAAACGACGACAGGGCTCCGGTGCAGTAATAGAACTGCCAGGGTTTTGTCAGTCCCATTGCTCCGGCGTGTTCGCGCAGGAACATAAGCGCAGGGGTCATCGTCACGAATATGCCTATGAACAGAACCCCCACTTCTATTATGGGTTCGAAGTTGAAATTGTTGGACTTCCTGACCTGCTTTGAAGTAAAGCGAAGCGACAGGAGCGTGATTCCCAGAAGCACGATTTCCCTAAGGTACTTTACTGGTATGGGACAGTTTTCCTTGCCCATCTCGGGAATGAACTGCTCGTTAAGGAAGATTACGGCGAGCAGAATAAGCGCAATGAATGCAAAATTGATCCGACCTTTGATTCGTATGGGGGAGTGCTCTGTAATGTCGGCCTTGCGGGCTTCAAGCGGCTCTTTTCTGACCATAATGCTGTCCCATACGGCATATATTATAAGGAGGATGACTCCAACGAAGAGCCACTGTGGGAACAGACTTGAGAACCAGATGAACGGGGCTCCTCGCAAGTACAGCAGGAAGAGCGGGGGATCTCCGAGAGGTGTAAGCATTCCGCCGGCATTCGCTACCATTGCTATGAAGAACAGAACTGTGTGAGTCTTGTGGGTACGCTGTTTATTTATTTCCAGCAGAGGCCGGATAAGCAGCATTGCGGCGCCGGTGGTTCCCATAAAGGAAGCCAGGATATAGCCTGCGGAAAGCAGGATGGAGTTGGTAAGGGGCGATGCCTCAATGTCGCCTTTGATTTGGATTCCTCCCGTTACTACGAACAGCGACAGCAACAGTATTATGAACGGTACATAGTCTCCGAATATCTGATGCGAAAGTTCGTGCCCGAAACCGGCGCAAATCAGATATATTGCGGTGGGAACCGCCAGTATAAGCGTGCAGATGAGTTTGTTGCGGTTGCTTTCCCAGAATTTCGGGAAGGCCAGAGGCAGCACTGCAATCAGCAGCAGCATCAGGCCGAAAGGAATCATTGTCCAGGCTTCGATTGTTTGCATCGGCTTCTGTCTTTGTTATTTGTTTGTAATGAGTTTTTTCCACCAGCCCTTTTTGGACATCATAGGTTCATAAACCTCCTCGGGGTAACTGCTCGTGCCGCCGTACAGGTCGAAGATGGCTCCTGCGTGACCGATAATTGCCCTACGCAGAGAGGCCGGCTCGAAGATTTCGACAGAGTCATTGAGTGACAGCAGCTTGCGCTCGAGTTCGGGACCGCATTCCATCCGGTACGAGAAGATTGTCCATTTCTCGCTTTCCTCTTCGGATGAACTGTCCTCCATTATGGTGAGCTGGGATTTGTGCAACGGGTTCAACTTGAAGTTCTCGCGTTGTTTGCCCCATACGCGCAGCACGACGTCTTCTACTGTGCGGCTGTCGGATTCGGAACTGATACAGTAGCGGTTGCCGAAATAAACGCTTGCGTCGAAGTCCTTGGGCAGCTTGTAATTCCGGCGCTGTTGCCTGGCAGACAGAATGCGGTCGAGAGCGAAAACTTCGGGCTTGTCGGCTCCGCGCACGAGAGCCAGCATATACCCGTGCTGTCCGTCGACCTTGAGGCAATAGGGACTTGCTTCCAGGATTTCGGGAACTTCTTCAATCTGCTTCCGATATGTGATTTCAATGGTTTTGCCGTCGCGCATTGCTTGAATGATAGGATTCAGGTACATCTGCCCGTCGGGAATCTTTTCGAACAGGATTCTGTCACGCAGGTCGTCGGCCTCGCGGATGATGTTGTTTACCGACAGGGCCGCCAGCAGCCATTGGTAAACGCTTTCGTTGTTCTGCTTATGGGAGAAAGTGCTGTCGCTGAGGAAATAGCCGCGGGACTTGTCGAACTTGATGTCGATCCCGAAGGTTTCCTTGATAGCTTCCTTATGATTGTGGAAAGTTCTTTCGGCAAGGGGAGAACCGTCTTCGTTGAGCGGACTCTCCTGCCACAGTTCGCTGATTTTCTCAAGTGTGACGTGTCCGTTGGACTGGATGGTATTGAGCAGCCATACGTACCTGTTGAAATAGTTCTTGGCCATAGGGTCTTTGTGTTGGTTTTCCCTGCAAAGTTAATGTATTTTTTTGTGACTGCCTAATTCGGGCAGAGCGGGAACGGCCGTTGACAATTAATTGTTAAAATGCTATATTTGTAGGAATGTATCTGCGGCCTCGGGCCGTATCGAAAATTGGAACAGTATGAGAGATTTCAAAGATCTGAAGATAGCCGTTGCCGGAACCGGCTACGTGGGAATGAGTATGGCAGTGCTCCTGGCGCAGCACCACGACGTTACTGCGGTTGACGTAGTTCCCGAAAAGGTGGACAAAATCAATAGGGGGATATCCCCCATACAGGACGAGTACATAGAGAATTTCCTGTCCGGCAGGGAAGGCGTGAAACTCAGCCTCAAGGCTACCCTGGACGGAGAATCCGCTTACCGGGACGCTGATTTTGTGATTATCGCGGCTCCAACGAACTACGACCCGGCCAAGAACTTCTTCGACACTTCCCACGTGGAGGAAGTGATCGACCTTGTGCTTTATTCGAACCCCGATGCCGTTATGGTGATAAAGTCAACAGTGCCGGTAGGGTACTGCCGAAGTCTGTTCATGCGCTATTCGCGCAGGTTTGCGAGCGATCCTGACCTTCGGGGAAAACGGTTCAATCTGCTTTTTTCTCCGGAATTCCTGCGGGAAAGCAAAGCTCTGTACGATAACCTTTACCCCAGCCGTATCATTGTGGGATACCCGAAGCTGATTAAGGGTGAAACCGGTTTTTCGGAGGAGAATGCCGCCATTGACGGAATAGGCAATCCCCAACTGGAGCAGTATGCGCATACTTTTGCGGCCCTTTTGCAGGAGGGTGCCCGCAAGGAGGATATCCCTACTCTGTTTATGGGCACCAAGGAGGCAGAGGCTGTCAAGCTTTTCGCCAACACCTATCTGGCTCTGAGGGTCAGCTATTTCAATGAATTGGACACCTATGCCGAGATAAAGGGGCTGGATACCCGCGCTCTCATCGAGGGAATCGGTCTGGACCCCAGAATCGGGCAGCATTACAATAATCCAAGCTTCGGTTACGGCGGCTATTGCCTGCCAAAGGATACGAAGCAGCTGCTGGCCAATTTTACCGACGTTCCCGAAAATATGATAACCGCGATTGTCGACAGCAACCGTACCCGAAAGGATTTCATAGCCGAGCAGGTGCTCCGCAAGACCGGATTCTGCGACAGGAACGGACATTGGAACTCTGCGCTCGAAAAGGAGGTTACCGTGGGTGTTTTCAGACTTACGATGAAGTCCAACTCGGACAATTTCCGTCAGTCTTCGATACAGGGCGTTATGAAGCGCATAAAGGCAAAGGGAGCCAATATGATAATTTACGAGCCTACCCTCGAGGACGGGACGCTGTTTTTTGGCAGCAGGGTTGTGAATGACCTGGAAACTTTCAAGCGTCGCAGCGATGCCATAATTGCAAACCGCTACGATTCCTGTCTCGATGACGTTGCGTCAAAGGTTTACACCCGTGATATTTTCAAACGCGATTAATTACTTGGAGTATGAAAAGGATAATTTATTCTGTTATGACTATTGCAATGAGCGTCGGTCTGTCAGCCTGCGGGAACGAAAAGACTACCGCGGCCGACGATTTCCGGTATTCTATCGACGAATTCGCCGACATCGAGGTGCTGCGCTATCAGGTTCCCGATTGGGATAAGCTGGATTTCAACCGCAAGGCCTATATCTACCATTTGAGCGAAGCGGCCAAGGCCGGCCGGGACATTACCTGGGACCAGTATTGCAAATACAATCTGCCTGTCCGCCATACTCTCGAAGCTATCCTCGAGAACTATCGGGGCGAGCGCAGCGGCGAGCAGTGGGATGCCTTTATGGTATATGCAAAGCGCATTTTCTTCGCCAACGGCCTGCATCACCACTACAGTGACGACAAGATTCTTCCTACCTGCGGGAGGGACTATTTCGCTTCGCTGATGGAAGCGGTGTCCTGCGCCGACGAGCAGCTTCTGGAGATTATCTACAATCCGGATATAGCCCCTACCAAACGGTATCAGGGTGACGGGAAGGATATCGTAAAGGCATCGGCCGTAAACTTCTATGAGGGAGTCAGCGCCGCCGAGGTGAATGCTTTCTACGATGCGATGGCCGACGAGTCCGATCCCTGTCCCATATCCTACGGACTCAACAGCAGGGTCGTTAAATCCAACGGTAAAATCGTCGAGCAGGTTTATTGCGAAGGAGGACTTTACGGACCTGCCATCAGCCGCATCATCTCCGAACTCGAGGCAGCATCGGCTTTTGCCGAGAACGATGCGCAGAAGAAATATATTGCCGAACTTATCGAATACTACCGTACCGGAGACCTCCGTACCTGGGACAAGTTCAATGTGAGCTGGGTGCAGGAGAACGAGGGGGACGTGGATTTCGTGAACGGGTTCATCGAAGACTACGACGATCCCCTCGGCCGCAAGGCTACCTGGGAGGGAATCGTGAATTACAGGGATAATGTGGCGTCGGAAAGGACAATCGCCATAAGCGACAATGCCCAGTGGTTCGAGGATCATTCTCCGGTAGACCCCCGCTTCCGCAAGCCCGAGGTAAAGGGTGTTACTGCAAAAGTTATAAACGTGGCCGTAATTATGGGCGGCAACTATCCTGCTACGGCAATCGGAATCAACCTGCCCAATGCCGACTGGATCCGTAAGGAGTACGGCTCAAAGTCGGTTACCATTGCCAATATCGTGAATGCGTACAATGTGTCGGCGGCACAGAGCCCCCGCAGCATTCTTTCCGAATTTGCCTGGGATGAGAAGGAGATTGAAACGTGCCGCAAGTACGGGCCTCTTACCGACGATCTGCACACCGACCTTCACGAATGCCTGGGGCACGGCAGCGGCCAGCTTCTCGAAGGCACGCCTTCGAATGCTCTCAAGGAATACACTTCCTGCCTGGAGGAGGCGCGCGCCGACCTGTTCGCACTTTATTATCTGGCCGATCCCAAGCTTGTGGAACTTGGGCTGTTGCCCGATTCCAACGCATACAAGGCCGAATATATGAGCTTTATCCGCAATGGACTGTTCACTCAGTTCTGTCGTATCGAACTGGGCAAGCAGAATACCGAGGCCCATATGCAGGACCGTCAGCTTATTGCCCAATGGTGCTATGAGCACGGTCAGCAGGCCAAGGTGATTGAGAAGAAGGAACGCGATGGCAAGACTTATTTCGTAATCAATGACTTCGAGGCCTTGCGCGGACTCTTCGGTTCTTTGCTTGCTGAGATCCAGCGTATCAAGAGCGAAGGAGATTACGAGGCCGGAAAGAAACTTGTCGAGGATTACGCAATCCGCATCGGTTACGACCTTCACAAAGAAGTTCTCGAGCGTTATGCTGGACTTGACCTCAAGCCTTACAAGGGCTTTGTGAATCCCGATATCGTTCCCGTAGAGAAGGACGGAAAGGTTGTGGATTATGAGATCCGCTACTGCGACGACTTCATTCAGCAGCAGCTTGTGTACGGCCGCGATTACAAGACTCTTTAGATATTGTGATACTTTTTGATAAGTATCGGGGAAAAGATAGGTAAAATTGCAAAATTTTACCTATCTTTGCCAGCTCTAATTATCGGAAAGTGAAGGTTCTTTTTATTTGCAATAATGATCCCTATGCCAAGGGAAACGGTCTGTGTACCGCTGTTAAGTTAACTATCAAGCATTTGCGTGAACGAGGGGTGGAAACCAGGCTTATAAGTACGGTCAGCCCCAGTCACGACGGTCCTCAGCCGGAATATCCGCTTCAAAGATTCATATTCCCCATATTCCAGCCTATAATCGATGCCAATTGCTTCTGCTTTGCCAAATTGGATAAGGCTGTGGTCAGTGAAGCAGTGGCCTGGGCAGACGTAATCCATATCGAGGAACCTTTTCCTGTCCAGATCTATGCCATTAAGGAAGCGGAGAGAATGGGAAAGGCAATTGTAGCTTCTTTCCATCTGTTTACCGACAATATTTTCTATAACGCCCGTATGGGATGGTGCGGTTTTGGAAACCGGATGCTGATGAACTTCTGGAAGAAGCACGTCTACGACCATTGCTCACATATCCATTGTCCTTCAAAGACAGTGGAAGACCTGCTGGGTTCCTACGGTTTCAAGGCCGACCTTCGTACTTTCTCCAATGGTGTCATCGTGAGGCCGGATCGGCTCGAGAATACGGCAGCTCCGAAGGCTCCGTATCAGATTCTCTCGATCGGCCGTTTCTCTCCCGAGAAAAACCAGATTCTGCTTCTGAAGGCTATGAGGTACAGCCGCCATTCGAAGGAAATTCAATTGAGCTTTGCCGGGTTCGGCAATCTTCTCAAAAGCTTCGAAAAGGAAGGGGACAAGTTGCTTGCAGATGGTGTCCTGAACTACAGGCCGCATTTCGGGTTCTATAAGTTCGAACATCTCAGCAAGATAATCAGCGAGAGCTATCTGTATTACCACGGCGCTGTGGTGGAGGTGGAGGGCCTTTCGTGCCTGGAAGCCCTGCGCGGCGGAGCGGTTCCTGTAATTGCCGATGCGCCTCTTGCGGCTACCAAGGATTTTGCGATTTCCCCCGAAAGCCTGTTCAGGAGCGGAGATCCGCAGGATCTTGCCCGAAAGATTGACTGGTGGATCGAACATCCCGACGAACACGCCGAGTATGTGAGCCGTTATGCCGCTCTTGTGTCGGATTACAATATAGAGTTTTCGATTGACTCGATGATTGCGATGTACTCCGACGCCATCCGTTCGGCGCGGCAGTAAGCTCTATTCTATTTTTGCGGCTATCAGCGTGCGTTGTGCGTTCACAAGGGTGGCGAAGATATGAATGTCTCCGCCGCTTTTGGCTTTTATTCTTGCGCGCAGCTCGTCGCTCGATATGGGCAGATTGCGGGCCGAGACCTCGCATCGCGGATAACGGGCGGAAAATGCTTTTAGACCGGCTTTGCCGAATGGCGCCGTTTCTATTATTCTGAACCATTTGCCGGCATCGGCCAGGTCCGGATTCTGCTCTTCGCTGCAGTACAGCTGGGTGGAGACGTCCAGTTTCCGGAGAGCGAAGCGTTGGCTCAGCAGGCGGAATGCGCCGGCCTTGGCAAGGGCCCTGCCGGGCTCGAAAAGGTGTTTCCCTGTGATGTCTGACGTCTCGCAGAATGTTGGTTCAGAGGTCTTTTCGTCTTTTCTTGTAAAGCTCAGCTTGAAGCTCCCGTCGCGTACCTGGATCAAGGGTTCTCCTTTATGTTCCCTGTCCAGGATAAGGAGCAGTTCCTTGCACTCTTTCCCGCTCCCGATACATATTGCTTTGCGGCACGGACTTTCAGTGTGTTCCGCTCCCAGCTCGCTGATGCAGAGGTCGATGTCGGCCATAGGGGAGAGCTTGACCATAACGAAACGGGCTTGCGCGAAAAGCCGAGGGAGGAGTTCCAGTATGTCGGGAGTGCAGTCCTGTATCCGGAACACTTTCGAGCCCGTAGCGGAGCGTCGGGCGGGATCCAGATAGCAGATTCGGGCCGATGGGTCGGGCGTGGTGAAAAAGTCGGAAAGCAGGGGCTCCACCGTCCCGGGCGTGAGATCGATGGTTGAGAATTCGATTCCGGACATCCCGAGTAAGGCAAAGTTGTGCCTGGCGGCCGCGCTCAGGCAGCAGTCGCGCTCGTTGTGCAGTACCCGCGCGCCCGCCGTGCAGAACGCCCACGAATCAACGCCTATTCCGGCAGTGAGGTCGGCTACCTCAAACCCGGAGGTCGGGCACAGGGCTGCCGCCTCGCCGGCCTTGAGCAGCGCCGCGGCGCTGCCCGAGCACTGCTCGGTGCACAGCAGGGTAGGGTAGCGCATTCCTTCGACCCCGGCCCACTGCGGAACCTTCGCCGCCATCCTCCGGCAGGGCTCATCGGCGGTTTTCTGCAATATGTCTGCAAAGGTCGTTTTCATTGTGGGAAGCCGGTTAATTCATCCTGAACGCCGCCATCTGCGCGGAACCTTGCCTTGTCTGGTTCAGTTTGCCGAAATTATACTTCAGCGATAGGAGGAAAAAGCGTCCGAAAGAAGTCTGATAGCTGTCCTGGATGTAATTCTCGGACACGGTATGAATAAAGTTGTTCTGGTTCAGGATGTTGTCAACCTTGAGCCCGATGTTGAAAGCCTTTATGTCCTTGCTTATGGCGGCACTCCAGTTTATGAACGGTTTTCTTGCCCCGTCGTTGTATCCGAAATAGAATGTGGAGTTGCAACTTGTGCCTATATTCAAGCCTTTATCGCTTCTGTATTGAAGCTCCACATAAGGTCCGACTGTCCATATGCTCTGATTGGCCGACGGGTCGAGGCTGTACTTCGACACCATATTGGATCCGTAGAGCGAGGCATCGACCCCGAAATGCTCCCCGTTATAGGAGAGTCTTAGACTCATAGAAGTGTTGAAACTGTTGGTAAGGCTTTCCTTGAATCCGCTTTTGCCGGAATAGAAGATTTCTCCGGATGGGTCGGAGCCCCAGAAGGATTTCATAAATGCGTAGTAGTCGAAGGCTTCGGGATCCAGCGCCTGAAGCCTGCCGGGACTCTGGTAACTTATAGCTCTCCTGTAATTGAAATGCGGCCCTATATTGATGCTCAATGTCTTGGATTCATTCAACGGCATCCCCCATTGCAGAAATACGGTGGAACTGAGCGAGGGCTTCCTAGTATTGACGGGAATCCTGTAGGATATGCCCTTGGAATCGAACCAGCTCGCGCTTACGATACCTCTGTCTTCGGTTCCGAGCCTAAGGTTGAGATAGAAATGAGAGAAATTTTTCCTGTTCGAGATATTGTAGGATACCGACGCCGTGTTGCTGAAGGACGGGAGCAGGTAAACGTTACCCATACTCAGGCTTGTGGGAACGGCTATGTTAAGCACGGGCATCATCTGAGAAGGGGACTGCTGGGTGGAACTTCCCGAATAGGCTACCGACAGATACTGCTGTTCTTTCCTGTATCGGAACTGCAGGAAGGGAGCCCAGTCCAGAAGCCATTCCCGCTCTCCGGTGGTCTGTTCTACGCCCAGAGACTTGGAATAGGTCCTGTTGTAGGTTTCCTGAAGGGTGGCGCCGAACTGCAGGTTCAGCGCTCCCTTGTTGTACTGGCCTTCCAGCCTTTCCTTTATGTACAGGTAGTCGTTGTCCATAAGGGAGGAGTAGAAGTCGTTGGCCCTGGAAAAACAGCGTGCATCGTCTATGGTTGGGGCGAATACGGCCTCTCCCTCCGTGCGGTCGAAGGCGTTTTTGTAGGTGTCTTTGAATGTGGCGAAACTGTAAACCGATGCTGCCAGCGACCAGGTCTCGGAAAGGGGCTCTATGTACGAGAAATTCAACTTGTACCCCAATTCCCTGTGATTGCCTTTGTAGTAAAGGTCTTTGACCTGCGGCGAACCCCCTGTCCCGAACCAGGTCTTTGAGAACTCCTTGCTGCCGGATGCCTTGTTGTTGAAGAAGAAAGCCCCGTCCAGGGTTATGGCCCTGCGGTCTTTGCCCAAATTTTTCCATCCCAGCGACAAATCTGTCCGGGAGAGCCAGAAATTCGATCTCAGATAGCTGTTGGATACCGATGAATTCAGGTTCCCGGTTTTGTCTGAATTGAAATTTTCGTTTCCCGTAGTGCGGTCCACCGCATTGAAGGTGACCTGCTCCTTAAGGAAAAACAGGAACTTGTCCCGCGTCTTGTTCTTAAGTTCGAGTACTAACTCTCCCGTATGTTCTCCGAAAAGGTCGGAATTGGAATTTTCGTTTTTCTGCTCGTCGCCTCCGGTAAGGAAGGAGGTGCGGCGGCCGGACGACTGTACGTCGGATACCGCGTGTTTGTAGTTGGCCATCGAGTTGAACTCCAGGTTCTTCGCTTTTACCGTGTTGTAGTTGGCTCCCAGTTGGGTATATAGCGGAAGTCCGCCCCGCGGATGCTCCTCACCGTCGTTGTTGATTGTGTAAAGCATATAGTCGGTGCTGGAGGTTACGTTGTAGGCGTTCCCCACCAGAGTGAGCTGGTCGGTGTCGTTGTAATAAGAGGCCATCGCGTTGCCCTGGTACAGGAAATCCCGCTTTGCAATCAGACGGTCGTCGGTCTTGTCTTCGGCTGCCAGCGAAGTTCCTCCGGCTCCCGAAACGTTGCCGAACCAGCCCTTGCTGAATTCCTTCTTCACTTCCACGTCCAGGACTTTCTCCCTTTCCTGAACCATGCCGGTGAATTCGGCGGTTTCGTTCTTCTTGTCTATTACTTTAATCTTGTCCACAATCTTGGCGGGAAGGTTCTTCAGGGCCATTGACTTGTCGTCGAAGAAGAAGGTGCGGCCGCCTACCGTGATGCGGCTGACAGCCTCGCCGTTTACCGTTACGCTGCCGTCCTTAACCTCGATTCCCGGCATCTTCTTCAGAAGATCCTCCAGCATTGCGTTGCTCCCCACTTTATAGGACGAAGCGTTGTAGATTATGGTATCCTTGCGGATTTCGATGGGATTGCCCACGGCCGAAATCGATGCCGCATCGATATAATTGAGGCTTTCTCTCAGCCGGATTGCCGCAAGGCGGTCATCGTCTTTTGCAATATAGACCTCCTTTTCGAAGGTGTCGTATCCCAGCATCTCGGCAATCAATATGTATGAACCGCGGTTGACTTTGGGAAGCTTTGCCTTTCCGGTATAGTCGGACAGGGCGAAATTCGTGATGAGGGGGGCGCCCTTGGCACGCAGGTAAACCGATACGCAACTCATAGTCGCGTTGGTTGCCGAATCAGTAACCGTAACTGCAATATCGTATTGTGCGCGGCTGAAAGTGTCGGAATTTATAAGAATCTGGGCGTTTGCCAGAGTTGAAAAAGCGGCGAGAACGGAAAATATCGAGAGAATCTTTTTCATAACACGTAGGCTGTCTGTATGGGGACAAAAATACTGAAAATATTTTATTATATTTGCAAGAATGTATAAACC
>JAGHTF010000046.1 GCA_018065485.1 Candidatus Cryptobacteroides fimicaballi
GCATTGTGACCGCCGCCGTCAAGTATAATCACCGGATAACCGGCTGACACTTCCTCTATTTCCATCGCGTAGTTCTGCGTACTGAATTTATTAACATCCTGCGTCGCCCAGCCGAAGGAAGGGATTGAGCCCGGATTCGTTTTCATCTTTTGAGGGATGATGGTTTGAACGAGGTCCTTATAGGAGGCTCTGAATCCCGGGAGATTACGGGCTATGCCGTCGATACCTATGAAATGTCCGTGACCTTCGGTACAGCCGGGGATGACGAGTCCCTTTCCGGAGTAGTCAACGACCTTCATATCAGGCGTGATATATTCTGCGGCTCCGGCCTTCGAGCCCACATAAACGAACTTGCCGTCCTTGACGACAAATGCTTCAACGATTGACTCCGACGGGTCTGCTGTGAAGATTTCGCCATACACCACAAGATTCCTGCCCGACAGGGGATTTTCGGGTCCACCTGATTTCTCACAGCCTGCAAGCAGGCAGGTTCCAATGATGGCACACGCAACTGCAACGAGTTCAAAAGTTTTTTTAACTGTGTTCATTCCATTGTATATTAACAGTTACAAAGATACGGCATTTTTCGGCTAAAAGAAGCAGAACCGGTTGGAATGGGATTTTTTTCTTTGATGACATTGACATTACAAAGAAGGCGACCAATAATCGCTTATCAGTCGCCTTCCTTGCAATAGGATAAGTATCAATACACAATACTACTATCAGCGGATTTTAAGTCTTTTACGCAGCGCAGGGGAGCAGCATTTGTAGTATTGCAGTAACTCAGGCTGACCTTGCCCTCGTTGTTGGCAGAGGTAAAGGTTGTCATCAGGGCGAACAGCTGCGGCTTTGCAGTCTCCGATGTTCCAAGATACCCTGTCGAAGCCCAGTAATAATTCATAGCACACGAACCGACCCACTCTTCATATACGCACTTGTCGGCCGAAATCATTGTCTTGTTGTAGGCCCCGTTGACAACGCAACCGGAGAAAACCAGATTCCATCCAGCATCATTAAAGCTCTTCACTTTCCCGGCCTTATATCCTGCGTCATAGAACAATGCGGTCTCGTCTATCACGTTCGTTTTCTCAACCCCACCGTCATCCTTGTTGGAGTTCCCGCAAAGGGCAAGGTATTCGGCCCTTGAAGGAATGTGCCATCCGGGAGGACAGATTCCCTGCAGGCCTTCAAAGTTATGAACGTTTTCCCTGTCGATGGGAGTGCCAAAGATAAAGTCTCCGCTATAGAGCAACCCCAGTTTCTCAATCGACTCCTCGTCCTTGAGAGCCGAGGTGTTGGTTCCGTCGGTAGTGTAAGGATAATAGATCTTCGCACTTGCGTCGCCGGGCTCGCCCAATACGGCTCCGTCGGGAATATAGCGGAGGTTTTCGGCCATCCAAACCTTTCCGTCGGCGAGCTTAACGATATCGTAAACTTCTCCGGCATAGCTCAAGACAATCTTGACAAGTTTGGAAGCTATAGTGGTTGTGCCGTCCTTCTCAATTGCAGATACCTGCAGAACAGCATCCTTGAGGTCGGCGGAAGCGCCTGCGGCGATTTCAATCTCGGTGTCTGAAACAATTTCAACTGACCATGCAGATGAGCCGCCCTTTGTCTTAATGTCGGTTGCACTGCCGTCGGCATAGAGAACGGTTGCGGCAACAGTTGCAATTTCAACGTCGGCGGGAAGCTTCAAAGCCACCTTGGTTTTCTCGCCGTATGCCACTGCTATGAACTCCTCTGCCTCATCGCCAATAACGATACGCTTTGCCAAAGGAAGTACAAACTCAGTCTTAGCCTCGTCGTTGAGGACAATCTTAACATAGCCTCCCTCAACGGTAACGCTCTGGAAGAAAGTATCGCCGTCCTTTCCGTCCTTGCCGGGAGCACCGTCTTTTCCGTCAACACCGTCCTTGCCGGGAGCACCGTCCTTTCCGTCCTTACCGTTTGAAAGGGCGATGGTGGTTTTGTCGGTAAGATAGATTGTCCAACCTGTTGCGGTCTGCTCAACCTTGTCTACTGTAACCTTGTTGTTGATGGCAGTCTGAAGAGCGGCAATCTGGCTCTCTATGGAAGAAACCTTCTGCTCCAGGGCGGAAACGCGTCCGGTCAGGGCAGAATCATCATACTTCTGGCAAGCAACTGCAAGAAGCAAAGCAGCGGATGCTGCAAACAAAACTTTTAATGCTTTCATAACTGATAGTATTAATATATGAGTTTTAAAAAACTATTCCTGCGTATCTTTCACACAGCGAAGCGGTGCGGCATAAGTGGTATTGCAATAACTCAGGCTGACCTTGCCCTCGTTGTTGGCAGAGGTAAAGG
>JAGHTF010000088.1 GCA_018065485.1 Candidatus Cryptobacteroides fimicaballi
AAACGCTTATTTTTGAAAAATGCCGCGCTGCGCCTTCGAGAAGCGGAAAAATTTCTCCCGCGTCGCAGCGAAATGCAGCAAGTTGCGCAAAACGCGAGTGACTCGCGTATTGCGCAACTTTTGCCAAAGTGGATGTGTGGCAGGGGGCCTTGCAGGCTGCTGAGAGGCCGTTTCGGAAAACCCACCCCGTCATTATGGGGTAGTGGATGTGTGGCAGTGGGGAAGTTGTCCTCGGCGGAGCGAGGAGAGCCGCTCCTTCGAGCTCCCCGCAGCTCTGACGGGAGATAACGTCCGCTCTTAGGGGCAATTCCGAAAGTAGCCTTCTCCGGCAAGATAGTATTAAGCACTTACGTAAACGGGCGCGTGGGGTGTGGGAACTGCAGTAAGGAGGATTGCAGCAAAAAATTGTTTTTTGCCAGGCCTCTTTGTATCTTTACCAAAACGCGAATATTGAACTCCTTATGAAAACCGTAATCAAATGGATATTGGCCGGGTCGGTGTTTTTTGCTTCGCTGAATGCCACCGCCGGCAGCATCGGACAGAATTCCCAAACCTCGGAACCCGGACCACAGAAAACGCTGTTCAACAACGGCTGGCGCTTCGCCTTGGGCGACGCCTCTTCTATGGAAAAGGATTTTACCCACGGCACAGAGTATTTTACCTACATCTGCAAGGTAAATTCAAACGACCACAACCGCGGGCCGGCCTGGAGCAAGTTTGACGATTCGTCCTGGCAGACCGTGAACCTCCCTCACGATTGGGTGGTGGACCTCCCGTACAGTGGCGAGGCTTCACATTCCCACGGGTACAAGTGCGTGGGCTGGAAATATCCGCAGAATTCAGTGGGCTGGTACCGCAAGCATTTCACGGTGCCTCAGGAGGATAAGGGAAAGGAGATAGGCATTGAGTTCGAGGGCGTTTTCCGTGATGCCGAAGTCTTTTGCAACGGCATTTATCTGGGGCACGAGCGCAGCGGGTATGCCGTTCAATACTATAGCCTTGCAGAAGTGCTGAACTATGGCGGCGATAACGTTATTACCGTGCGCTGCGATGCCTCGCTCGAGGAGGGATGGTACTACGAGGGCGCGGGCATTTACCGCAACGTATGGCTTCACAAGGGCGGGTACTGTGCCGAGCAGGGCCCGGGAGCCAGGGATTTCCGCTTCGACCCGCAGCAGGGCTTTCTGCTCGACGGCCAGCGGGTTCAGCTCCGCGGATGCGACCTTCATCTCGACGCCGCCGGAGTTGGAGTCGCCGTGCCCAGGGAACTGTGGCGCTACAGGCTTAACATCCTTAAGGAATACGGGTTCAACTGCATCCGCAGTTCGCACAATCCGGCATCGGAGGATATGCTTGACCTCTGCGACGAGATGGGATTCTTCGTTATTGACGAGAACCGCTGCTTCGGAGCTAACGGGGAGCAGCTCCGGGGCCTCGAAAATATGATCAGCCATCACAAGCATCACCCTTGCATCATTGCGTGGAGCGTCGGAAATGAGGAGTGGAGTGTGGAATGGGACGAAAGGGGCACGGCAATAGCCAGGGCCTTGACGGAACGGTCCCATCGGGCCGACCCGACCCGCCCTACGACCTACGGAAGTTCAAGCGGGCAGGCCCCGAATCACGGAGTGGATGTGTTCGGATACAATTATATTGTGCAGAACCCGATAGAGCAGAATCACAGGGACTACCCGGACCATTGCGCTATTGGCACCGAGGAAACCACCGGCTGCGGCACTCGCGGGGAGTATCTTACCGTTCCCGAAGAGGGCTGGATGCTCGCGCACAACCGCAAGGACAGCATCGACCATATAGAAACGGGTTGGCGGTTTTACAAGGAACGCCCCTGGCTCGCCGGGCTCTGCTACTGGACGGGATTCGACTATCGCGGCGAGTCCAACCCTATGGTTTGGCCGGCTACCGGTTCGCAGTTCGGAATTTTCGACTACTGCGGCTTCCCTAAGGATGAGGCGTATTATCTCAAGGCCTGGTGGACCGATGATCCCGTGCTCCATATCTGCGGGCCTGCCGAAGGGCACGTGAGGGTTTATTCCAACTGTGAAGAAGTGGAACTTTTTGCCGGACGCAGGAGTCTCGGCCGCAAGGTTATGCCCAGGGACGGACATCTCGACTGGGCTGTTGCCGATGGCCTCACGTCCTTTACGGCAAAGGGTTACAGCAAGGGGAAGAAAACCTTGAAGGACGTATATCCCGAACGAATCGACGGCACAACCCTTAAGGCCTCAAAGACTTCGCTGAAGGCCGACGGGCAGGATGTGGTTGTGGTTGACATTGTTTCGGCCGAGCCCGTTCTGGACGTAAGCGTAGAAGGTGCGACCTTCCTCGGCTGGGGCAACGGAAACCCCGGGTTCAAGGAAATTGAACGTCCGCTCAAAGGCAACAGCCTTACCATCAAGACTTTCAACGGGCGCGCCCAGGTGATTGTCCGTTCAATCGAAGGTTCCACCGGCCCCGTCAGCGTTACTGTCGGCGACCGGAGTCTGTCCCTTTGAACCGGAACACAACCTTCTCGTTCAGAATGAAATTCGCTATGCCGGAAATCATCAGGGCTACGAGGTTGCACCAAACGACATCCCAGCCCGCAAGCAACTTTATCAGTTGGATGAGACCCAGTTTCAGGAAAAAGGTCCCGGTATAGGAAATGTTGAACCCGATGAAGCGTTTGAATACGGTAAGTTTCGAACTGTCCTTCGTCCGTTCGTTCCATATCCAGTTCGAGCAGATGAAGAAGTTGACCACATTCGCGCATTCGAAACTGATTATCGGAGAGATGATGTACTCGGCGGCGTAGCCGTTGAAAACGAAATCGGACAGAATCCAAAGGACAACGGTGTCGGTAGCGGTACCCAGCAGGCTGAAGAGAGTCTGCTTCACAAAGCGTTTGAAAATATTTTTCTTTTGCGTACTGATTGACATCCGAAGTGCAAATATACCTATTATAACTGACGATTTATTGTAAATATTAACTAAATTTGTAGAAGAATGTTGCAATTGATCATCCGCATACTTGTCAAGGTCCTGTACAATCCGAAAGTCTATTTTGAAGACGATGCTACAGGAACCCGCCGCATCGGGGGACCTGCAATAATTGTCAGCAACCACACCAGCCATCTCGACGGGCCTATTCTAAACTCGACGTTAAGAGGCCCTCAGATTCGTACGCTCGCTGCAAAGGACAGGTTCAGCCAATTCGGCTTCGGTTTTTTCCTCAGGCACACCGGCTGTATTCCCATTGACCGGCAAAAAGCCGACACTTCGTGGATACACGAGTCCCTGAACGTGCTCAGACACAATGGAATCGTTGCTATCTACCCCGAGGGCAGGCACGGTACCCACAGGCACCAGCTTCCTTTCCATTCCGGAGTATCGATGCTTGCGGTTATGGCAAGAGTGCCCATAGTGATGGTTTACGTCGACGGGCCCCACAAGGCCTTTCATCGTACCGGAATGATTATCGGCAGGCCTTTTACGATAGATGTTCCCGCATCCGGGCTGACTTCCGATTACGTAGATGCACAGACAAGAAAGCTCGAAGAGAAGATGCTCAATCTTATGCACAAGTACATAGAAAACCTATAGATTATATGAAGACATTGCGTTTCCTTGCCGTTGCACTTATTCTTTTCACGGCCTCGGTATCCTGTTCCAAGACAAATCCGCAAAAACCCGACGACCAGGCCGAACTTTCCGTCAGCCCAAGCTCCCTTAAATTTACAAAGGACGGCGGCACCCAGGCTCTGACCGTAAAAATCGGAGGAACCTGGAGCACTACGGTAGAGGGCTCCTGGGTTAAGCTCAGCCAGTTCGGTGGCGGTAGTATGAACGGAACCATAGACGTTACCGTGCCCGCCAATATGGATGAGGCCAGGACCGCAACAATAAAGTTCACCTGCGGGCAGAAGACTGCAACCGTTTCCATAAGCCAGGATGCCGGTTTTGTCGATGACGGAATAGAAAGAATCGCAATCTCCAAGTTCAGGAATCTCAAGGACAGTACAACCGACTGGTACAGACTTACCGGAGAGGTGGTTTCAATCTCCAAGGAAGAATACGGAGATCTTTATCTGATGGACGATACGGGCTACATCTATGTTTACGGCCTTGCTCCCGAAAAGGACGGCGCAAATGAGGATTTCTCAAAGCTTGGAATAAAGGCAGGTGACAGAATCACAATCATTGCCCTGAAGAAGACATACAACGGGATTATAGAGACGGACAAGGCTTATCTTGATGCAAGGCAGCCCGGCGATTATCCCGGATACAAGGCCGACAAGGCCCAGGCCGGCTATATCGAGCTTCCCGCTACATCGGAGAAGGACGGCCTGACCTATCTGTGCCATTTCGACGGCACCGGAAAGCGAAACTACTCGGCATATTTCGATACCCAGAACAGGCTCTCGACCTGGGTTTGCTATCCCTACTGCTCATCGGACAAGAACGACACCCGTCCCGATTCCTACGCCTATGACCCGCTAATTGAGCCGGAATATCAGGCCGACCTCACAAAATCTTACCAGAAGAGGTCTTTCGGCGGAGAGGAGTTTATCAGAGGTCATATGATGCCCAATGCATCGAGAGGAGGCCGTCGCCAGCTGGACGCTTTCCTGGCAAGCAACATTATGCCGCAGAGCTCAGCTCTCAATACCGGAATCTGGTCGAGTCTGGAAACAATGGAACGTACCTGGGTGAAGAATTGCGACACTCTGTACATTGTTGTGGGAACCGACTGTTCCAAGAGCCAGTATCAGGTGGAGGACAATGCGTCTTCTCCCAAGAAGATAACTGTGCCGAACGCAATCTACCGTGCAGTTCTGGCATACAACAAGAAAGACAACAGTTATATCGGCCTGGCCGCGTATTTCGAGAACAAGAGCAACTCCAGCAAGAGTTTCTCGAAGAACCTCCCGGAAACTATGCTTATGTCCATCGATGAGCTTGAAAAGAAGATTGGAATCGACCTCTATGTGAACCTTCCCGCCGATGTGCAGACCAAGGTTGAGGCTCAGAATCCCAGAGACGAATCCTGGTGGTGGTAATGTAGGAATTTCATTGGAAAAGATATGTCAAAGTCAGTAACACTCAAAATCTTACTTTCCATTGTAGTGATGGTGACATTCAGTTTAGGCTCCTTTGCAGCAAAGCCCAAAGGCAAGATAGGTCCTAAAGACTATGTGGTAGGGTTTTATAATCTTGAAAATCTTTTCGACACCAAGGACGACCCCAAAAAGAATGACAATGAGTTTCTTCCGGAGGGCAGGAACAACTGGACGCTGGAGAAGTACCACAAGAAACTCCACAATATGGCCAGGGTCATTGCCGAAATGAAAAGTGAGAACGGTTTCTACCACGCTGTTCTCGGGGTTGCCGAAGTGGAGAACCTGACTGTACTGCAGGACCTGATAAATGACCCTCAGATTTCGGATGCCGGATTTAGGATTGTGCACTATGAGAGCCCCGATGCCCGTGGCATAGACGTGGCCCTGCTGTACCGTCCCAATGTTTTCAGGTTCCTGGACAGCGAAGACATTCCCTTCGATTTCGAAGGCACAAAGGTAGAAATCGAAATGGACACCGACCGCCAGAAGAACTTCAGGACAAGAAATATCCTGATGGTTCACGGAACCATAAAAGGGGAGCACTTTGCTTTCTATGTGGCCCATCTGCCGTCCCGCGGAGGCAACAAGGGGGCGGATCTGCGCTGCAGAGGCTCCGAAATCATCTACAATCATTCCCGCGGGATGGAAAAGAAGTATCCCGGAATCAAGATTGTGGTTATGGGTGATATGAACGACAATCCCGAGGATGACAGCCAGAAGATATGGCTGCACGCAAAGGAAAGCCTCAAGGCCACCGGTCCGGACGATTTCTTCAACCCGTTCGAGAGTATCCATACTCCGGGTGTCGGTTCTGAAGAATATCGCGGCGACTGGAACATCTTCGACATAATCGAGGTGAACCATAATCTCGCAAAGGCCCCTAAGGGCGGCCTGCGTATCAAGCCCGTTCCCGGCGGGAAGGACTACGGCGAAATATTCAACCGTTATTTCCTCACCCAGCAGGACGGCCGCTACAAGGGAACTCCATTCAGAACCTTCGGCAACGGTGCGTTTATGAACGGGTTCTCGGATCATTATCCCACCTTTATCGTAATAGGAAAATAATTTACAGTAATATGAAACGAATCATCGCAGCCATCGCGCTGGTAGCAGCTATGACAGCCTGTCAGAATCAGAATCCGTTCCTTACCCAATGGAACACCCCTTATGGAATTCCTCCTTTCGATCAGATCGAAGAGGCTGACTACATTCCCGCCGTCGAAGCCGGCATCAAACAGCAGACCGAGGAAATTCAGGCAATCATCGATTGTCCCGATACTCCCACATTCGAAAATACAATCGCTGCATTCGACCGCAGCGGAGCAATTCTCGACAAAGTGAGCGGAGTTCTGTTCGCCGTTAGCGAGTCGGACGCCACCCCCACCCTCAATGCCATAGTAGAGAAGGCTATGCCTATGATAGTCGAGCATTCCAGCTCTATTTTTATGAACGAGGCCTTCTACAAGAAAGTAAAAGCAGTATATGAAGCCGACCAGAGCACTCTCAGCCGCGAAGAGCAGATGATTCTCAAAGACCTGTATGAGGCTTTCGAGGAAAACGGAATCGCTCTTGACGCCGAAGGGCGCGAGCAGCTCAAGAACATCAACAGCGAGCTCTCTACCCTCGCCCTGAGTTTCGGAAACAATCTGCTGGACGAGAGCAACGCCTTCAAGGCCGAATTCGGATTCAGCGTAGCCAACTACTACGACAAAATGGCATCCGAACCCGACAGAGCCCTGCGTGAGAGAATATTCAAGGGCTACAGCCTGCGCGGAAACAACGGCAACGACAAGGACAATAAGGCGAATATCCTGCGTACGATGGAACTTCGCATCCAGAAGGCGAAACTCCTCGGATACGATACTCCCGCAGCGCAGATTCTCCATAGCAAGATGGCCGGTGACCCTGCCACCGTGGATGCTTTCCTGGGCGGGATAATGGACGCAGCAATGGCTCGCGCCAAAGAAGAGGTCCGTGATATGCAAAAGGTTATGGACCAGGATATTGCAGCCGGTCTTTTGCCTAAGGGCAGCAAAATCGAGCCTTGGGACTATATGTACTATGCCGAAAAAGTACGCAAGGCCCGCTATGCGCTTGATGAGGCTCAGGTTATGGAGTACTTCCAGATGGAGAACGTGCGCAAGGGCGTGTTCGACAATGCTTCCAAACTCTATGGAGTTAACTTCGAACCCATCGCGGACGCTGCTCTGTACAACGACGAGGCCGAGGCTTTCAAGGTTACCGATGCCGACGGTTCTCTCATAGGCGTGCTCATTACCGACTATTATCCCCGCGACAGCAAGAGAGCAGGTGCCTGGATGACCAATTTCGTGAACCAGTGCGAGGGCGTGCGTCCCGTAATAGTTAACGTGGGCAATTTCAACAAGCCTACCGCAGATACCCCCTCACTTCTTACCATAGACCAGGTGGAGACAATGTTCCACGAGTTCGGACACGCAATCCACGGTCTTCTGAGCCAGTGCAAGTACAAATCCCTGAGCGGAACCAGCGTAAAGCGCGACTTTGTGGAACTGCCTTCACAGATTAACGAGAACTGGGCGTTCGAACCCGAGGTCCTTGCAAATTATGCGCTTCATTACAAGACCGGAGAGGTGATTCCCGCTGAGCTTGTAGAAAAGGTTGTAGCCGCAGCCAACTTCAATCAGGGTTTCGTAACCGGCGAACTTTGCGCCGCATCCATCCTGGATATGAAATGGCACGAGCTTACCGGCATAGAGGGTATAGACGTGGACACGTTCGAGAAGCAGGTATGCGCTCAGATGGGGCTCATCTCCGAAATCATTCCCCGTTACCGCAGCACCTATTTCAACCATATATTCGGTTCGAGCGGATACAGCGCCGGCTACTACAGCTATCTGTGGGCCGAGGTACTGGACAAGGATGCCTTCGAGCTCTTCAGACAGAAGGGCATTTATGACAGGGAAACCGCTATGAGCTTCCGCCACAACATACTTGAAATGGGAGGTTCAGAGGAACCTATGACTCTTTACAGACGTTTCCGTGGAGCAGACCCCGATGCATCGGCCCTGCTGCGCGCACGTGGACTTAAATAACAGAAAAGAATGAACAGAAAAGTACTTTTGATGATTCTCGACGGCTGGGGAGAAGGCCGCGAGGACCATTCCAATGCAATCTACACCCAGGGAGCTCCTTTCATCGACTCCCTCAGGGCAAAATATCCCCATTCACACCTTAATGCCTGCGGAGAGTCCGTAGGTCTGCCCGACGGTCAGATGGGAAATTCCGAGGTCGGACATATGAACCTGGGTGCAGGCCGGGTGGTTTATCAGGATCTGGTAAAGATAAATATGGCCTGCAGGAACCACAGCTTGCAGCAGAATGGCGAGATCAAGGCGGTCTATGACTATGTGAAAAAGAGCGGGAAGAAACTCCATTTCTTCGGACTCTGCTCTCACGGTGGAGTTCACTCATCCCTGAACCATCTGTACGAATTCCTTTCCGACGCAAAGAAGGAAGGCCTGCAGGACGTGTACGTACACTGCTTTATGGACGGTCGCGACACCGACCCCCGCAGCGGCCTTGGCTTTGTGAAGGAACTGGAAGAGAAGATGGCCGCCACCACCGGCAGAATCGCTACCGTTTGCGGCCGCTTCTATGCAATGGACCGCGACAAGCGCTGGGAGAGGGTAAAGCTTGCCTATGACCTTCTGGTCGAGGGCAAGGGCGATGCATTCGGGAGCGCAGTGGAAGGAATCGAAGCCTCCTATGCCGCCGACGTTACCGACGAATTCATCAAGCCTATTGTAGTTACAAAGGACGGGCAGCCGCTTGCAAAGGTAGAGGAAGGCGATGCAATCATCTTCTACAATTTCCGCAACGACCGCGCCCGCGAGCTTACCTCCGTGCTTACCCAGCAGGATATGCCTGAGGCCGGAATGCACACCATTCCCCTTTATTACTGCTGTCTGACTCCCTACGACGCATCCTTTACCGGCGTGCATATCCTCTTCGACAAGGAGATTGTACAAGATACTCTGGGAGAGACCGTCTCAAAGGCCGGCAAGCGCCAGCTGCGTATCGCAGAGACCGAGAAATACGCCCACGTCACCTTCTTCTTCAACGGCGGACGCGAGACTCCGTTCGAGAACGAAGACCGTATCCTGGTGGCTTCGCCCAAGGTTGCTACCTATGACCTTCAGCCTCAGATGAGCGCTCCCGAGGTTACCGAAAAGCTGGTGGAGGCCATTGCGAGTGAGAAGGAAGATGTGATTATACTCAATTACGCGAACGGCGATATGGTTGGGCACACCGGAGTTTACGATGCCATCTGTCAGGCGGTCAAGACTATAGACGCTTGTGTGGAGAAGGTGGTTACAACGGCTCTGGAGCACGGTTATGCAGTGCTTCTTACCGCCGACCACGGCAATGCCGACTATGCGGTAAACGAAGACGGCACTCCCAATACCGCGCATTCTCTGAATCAGGTGCAGTTTATCGTAATAGGAGAGCCTTCCGTTAAAACGGTAAAGGACGGCGCGTTATGCAATGTGGCTCCTACCATTCTCAAGCTTATGGGCATTCCTCAGCCCGAGGCTATGACGGCAGAGCCTTTGATATAAATGGGTAAGAATCCGAGAAAATATAAATTCAACCGTCACAAACTGGCGAAAAAGGAGCGCGAGCAGGTCACCGGCCGTGTGCAGATGACCCGCGAGGGCTTCATTTTCGTTATCGTGGAGGGGCGCGAGGACGACATTTTCGTAAAGGCCGCCAAGACCCGGAATGCTCTCAACGGCGATATTGTCAGGGTCAGCATAACCAGGGAGGCAAAGAAAGGCCAGCGCTGCGAAGGCGAGGTGATAGAAATCGTCGAGCGCTCCCGAAAACCTTTCGTGGGCATTCTGCATTTCGCAGGCGGGAGCGCCTGGGTGCTTATGCAGAGCAAGAATATGCCCTACGACATAGAGGTTGATGCGAAGGCTGCGCTGAATGCCGAAGGCAAGAGCGGGCAAAAGGTGTCGGCAGTGGTGGACTACTGGAGCCGCAAGGACAGTAACCCGATGGGCCATATCGTTGATATTCTGGGAGATCCGGGTCTCAACGAAACCGAGATGCACGCCATCCTTGCCGAATTCGGCCTTCCGTACAAGTTCCCATCGGAAGTCGAATCGGCCGCCGATTCGATTTCCCGGAATATAGGAAAAGCGGAGCTGAAGGGACGCGAGGATTTCCGCAACACCTTTACCTTTACCATTGACCCCGCCGACGCCAAGGACTTTGACGACGCCCTGTCCTTCAGAAGGCTGGAAAACGGTAATTATGAGGTGGGCGTGCATATCGCCGACGTTTCGCACTACGTTCTTCCGGATTCGCCGGTGGACAGGGAGGCCCGCGAAAGGGGCACTTCGGTTTATCTGGTGGACCGTACGGTCCCGATGCTTCCGGATTCCCTCTGCAACAAACTCTGCTCGCTGAGCCCGGGGGAGGACAAACTCACCTTCTCCTGTATTTTTGAGATAACTTCCGATGCGAAGATTGCGGATTTCCGGATCAGAAAGACCGTGATAAACTCCAATGCCCGACTGGATTATGAGCAGGCTCAGGCCATTATCGATGCCCGGAAGGGGGAGAGCGAACTCGAACAGGCAATCCTGATTCTCAATGGTCTGGCCCTGGAATTCCGGGAGAAGCGTTTCAAGATGGGTGCTATCAACTTCGAACGGCCGGAAATGAAGGTGGAGGTTGATTCCGAGGGACATCCGGTCCGTATCTATCAGAAGATGAGCACCGAGGCCAACAACCTCATAGAGGAATTTATGCTTCTGGCAAACCGCACGGTAGCAGAATTCATAGCAAGTAACGGAAGAATGAACGGTAAGGCATCTTCCAAGGCGAAGGCTTTCATTTACCGTATCCACGACGAGCCCAATCTTGCAAAACTGGCTGTACTGCGCTCGTTTGCCGCAAGTTACGGATATAAGACAAAGGAGATGGACAACGGTCGTGCGGCGTCGAAAGAACTTCGCAGGCTGCTGGCTGTATCGCAGGGAAAACCCGAGAATGCAGCTTTGGCCAACATTGCACTCAGGGCTATGGCAAAGGCCGTGTATTCTCCCGACAACATAGGCCATTACGGTCTTGCCTTCAGGTTCTATACCCATTTCACATCGCCCATCCGCCGCTATCCCGATACTCTCGTGCACCGGATGCTTGGAGCATACCTCGACGGAGCCGGTTCCTGGAACAGGGAAGTTCTTGCAAAGGAATGCGAGCACGCTTCGGAAAGGGAATCGATAGCCGCTGACGCCGAACGTACCAGCATAAAGTACAAGCTGGTGGAATATATGCAGGATAAGGTGGGGCAGGAGTTCGATGGCGCAGTTTCCGGAATGACGGAATGGGGAATGTACGTAGAGATAGACCCCACGAAGATAGAAGGAATGGTTCCTCTGCGCGAAATACGTTCCGACTTCTACGAATTCGACGAGAACCGTTATCGCCTGGTGGGAAGACGGACCCATAGGAAGATCCGCCTTGGAGACCCAGTGCGCATCAGGGTCAAGAATGCCAATCTGGAACAGAGACTGCTGGATTTTGAACTTATAGAAAAAGATATTTTATGAAAAAATTATTTTTTGCAGCCTTTTTTATAATGGCGGCGCTGCCTCTTCAGGCACAGAAACTCCACGTTATCGAGTCTGACAACCTGCACTGCAACGACAGTATCCTGGTATTCTCTCCGAAAGGACAGCAGGCAAAGATGAACATACCCACGGCATTCGTGCTCCACGGTGCCGGCGGATGCTATTCCAATTGGGCCAGGAGGATGGATTTGCAGAGCCTTGCAAACAATACCGGATTCAGAATCATCTGCCCGGACGGTTTCTCATCCGGTTGGTACATTGACAATGCCGACAAGAGCAAGATGCAGTGGATGACTTTCTTTGAGACAGAGCTTTACCCTCTTATGAACAGGGAGTACGGGCTGGATCCCCAGAAGACCTTCATTACCGGTCTTTCTATGGGAGGACACGGCGCTATGACCATCTTCCTCAGCCATAGCGAGTGGTTCCGCAGCGGTGGCTCTATGAGCGGTGTGCTGGATATCCGTGGACGCGAGCGCCTTGCCGGTATGTTGGGCGCATACAGCCTCGACGACCACGTCCTTTACGACCACTCAGCCATAGGGATGATAGATGCAATCAAGGGAACCGACAAATTCTGCATTGTTACCTGCGGAACCGAAGACAGCCTTATCGGATCCAGCAGAAGGTTCGAACAAGCCTGTCTGGATGCCGGAGTAAAGGTAATCTCTATGTATTCTCCCGGAAAGCATGACTGGAAATACTGGCCTTTTATCCTTGAATATCATCTCGACTGGTTCAAACGAATAATGAACGGAGAGCCTCTGGGCTTCTAAAAATTTTGAAATGACTCACTCTCAATTGGAGATAATGGCTCCGGCAGGCAATTTCGAATGCCTGAACGCGGCCATACAGGGAGGTGCCGACTCGGTGTACTTCGGTGTGGGACAGCTTAATATGAGGTCTCATTCGGCAAACAACTTTGCGCCTGAAGACCTTGGAGAAGTTGTACGCATATGCCGGGAAAACGGAGTGAAGAGCTATCTTACGCTCAATATCTGCCTCTATCAGGAAGACCTTCCCGCTATGCGTGATGCTCTGGACGCTGCAAAGGCCGCCGGAGTCAGCGCAATCATAGCCAGTGATATGGCTGCCATACAGTATTGCAGGCAGATAGGTCTCGAAGTCCATATTTCCACGCAGTTGAGCATTTCCAACATTGAGGCGCTGCGATTCTACGCTCAGTTTGCCGATGTGGTGGTCCTTGCCCGCGAGCTTAACCTGAATCAGGTTAAAGACATTTACAGGACTATTGTTGAGGAACATATCACGGGCCCTTCCGGAGAGCTGGTGAGGATAGAGATGTTCGCTCACGGAGCTTTGTGTATGGCCGTGTCGGGCAAGTGTTATCTGAGCCTTCATGAGTACGGTTCATCTGCCAACAGGGGAGCCTGCTATCAGATTTGCCGTCGCGGCTATGAAGTCACCGACCTTGAAACCGGCAGCAAACTGGTTGTGGACAACAAATACATAATGTCTCCCAAGGACCTGTGTACCATAGAGTTTATGGACAAAATCATAGATTCGGGAGTAAGGGTTTTCAAAATCGAGGGACGTGCCCGTTCTGCCGAATATGTTAAGCGTTGTGCGCAGTGCTACCGGGCTGCCGCCGATGCCGTATGTGACGGGACTTACACTGCGGAGCTGTCGTCGCAGCTCAAGGATTCCCTGGCCGAGGTGTTCAACCGGGGCTTTTGGGACGGATATTACCAGGGTGCAAGACTCGGGGAGTGGAGCGCGGTTTACGGCAGTCAGGCTACCAAGAAGAAAGTTTACTGCGGCAAGGTGTCCAACTGGTTCGACCGTATCGGGGTTGCCGAGATTTCGGTTGAGGCGGTTGACTTGCCCCTGGGGGCCGATGCAATGGCGATAGGGGCTACCACCGGTGTCGTGGAATTCAAGGTCGGGGATATGAGGGTGGATTTCAGGAGCGCAACCGTCTGCCGGAAGGGGGAACGTTGCTCGGTAGCGGTAGATCCTTCCATCTGCCCCGGCGGACGCCTCCGTCGCGGCGACAAAATCTTTATCTGGCGCGATTCGGATTAATCTGCATTTTACAGCAGAATTTTCAAAAGGTCGGAGAACGTTCCGAGACGGACAATGTCCGGGTGCTCGAACTCTTCGGCCTTTTCGTGTCGCCATATTGTGTGGAAGGGGATGTATGCAGCCTTGCAGCCTACGGCCACGGCGGGTTGTATGTCCGACCTGAAGGAATTGCCCACCATAAGAAGGTTTCCGGGGTTGCAGTTTTCTTCGCGGCACAGGTTGAGGTATTCGGCTTCGCCCTTCGAAGACACAATCACCACTTTGTCGAAGAACTCTTCCAGACCGCTGCGGCGAATCTTGTTCTGCTGGTCGAGCATATCGCCTTTGGTGAGCAGAATCATCCGCCAGCGATGCGAATCCTTAATTGCAGACAGGGTTTCGGTTACGCCTTCCAGGGGTGTGGTGGGAATGCTTAGCAGTGACTTTACCGTAGATACGATTTTTGACATTTCGCAAGGGCTTACGGTATTGTCGGACACGGCAAGAGCAGTCTCCATCATAGATATGCAAACGGCCTTGGCCCCGTATCCAAGCACGGGCATATTCCTGCTTTCGGTTTCGAACAGCCTCTCTGCAAGCTCTTCGGTTTTGCCGAAACGGCTCAAGGTTTCAAGAAAAATTTCTTCGGCTTTGTCGTAGTATGACTGGTTGTCCCACAGCGTGTCATCGGCATCGAACGCAATGACTCTTATATCTTTCGTATCAATCATACGGCAAAGTTAACATTTTCCTGCCACAAACTGGTGTCAACGAAAAAAGGTCCAACCCTGTTTATTCCATACCCATATGAGTTTGGTCCGAGTGACCTGCTTAAAGAAAAAATAGTCCGATATTTGTATGTACGGAATAATGTACATATATTAAAGGGTCGGCCTCAATAACTTGTTTGGATCATGAATAACTATATGTTGGTGAATATTGTTATTCGTGAAGAAGCATCAATAGAATAGATAGGATTATTTGTAATGTCCGAAAG
>JAGHTF010000095.1 GCA_018065485.1 Candidatus Cryptobacteroides fimicaballi
TCGGGGATTATATGTGCACCTGGTACCGTACGGACTATACCTTCGCATACGTGCCCGACATTGAAAAGGGAACCATAACCTATATTTCGGCTTCAAAAAAAAACAATGACGGGGAGATTTCCGACGACCACTGGGTGGGGAAAGTCGAGGGATACACACTGACTGAGAATGAACTTGCCGTATGGAACGGCACAAGTATCTTTTCCATCGAACAAAGCGACTGGTCTGACGAGTGTACGGACATATCGATGGCGATTGAGGACAAATTCGGCAACAGGTCGATGATAGGCGTTTCCGTCTCCCAGGACAAACTTCTGAAGGATATGATGTCCGTCTTTCTGGCAACCTGCGCAGTTATGTTCATAATCGTGGGTTTGCTCGCCCTGCTTGTTTATCTGGTCATCAGGCGT
Source organism: Candidatus Cryptobacteroides fimicaballi (assembly GCA_018065485.1). Lineage (GTDB taxonomy): Bacteria > Bacteroidota > Bacteroidia > Bacteroidales > UBA932 > Cryptobacteroides > Cryptobacteroides fimicaballi. The sequence goes on from JAGHTF010000095.1 coordinate 411, forward strand.
ATGGTAACTAAGCCTGCGCAGCACATTTCAGAAGTTATGTCGGACTACATCTCCGGAAACGAAAAATCGTCCGTAAAACTGGAAACTGCCGGAGACGACGAATTCTCGTTGATTGCCGGAGCTTTCAACCAAATGACCGGGGAAATCGACAATTATATAGCCGACCTGGAGCGGATGGGACGGGAACGGGAGCGCCAGCAGGCAGAAATTGACATCGCGGCCCAAATTCAGAAAGGCTTCCTTTCTCCGGGCGAAGCTTCCCTTCCGAACTGCGGCATCAAGGCTGTAATGAAACCGGCCAGGCTTGTAGGAGGAGACCTGTACGACTATTTTGAAGTGGACAGGGCTCATACTATGGTTCTGGTTGCAGACGTTTCGGGCAAGGGTATCTCTGCGTCCATACTTATGGCTGTGGTCCTCACAAATATACGGCAATTCGCAAAATTGGGTTACAGTCCTTCTGAAATCCTTAAGAACGTGAACGACACATTCTCGAAGAAAAATCCTCAGCAGATGTTTGTCACGGCGTTCATAGGCATTTACGACTCCGACAAGGGAGTCCTCACCTATGCCAATGCCGGGCACAACCCGCCTTATCTGCTGCATAAAGGTCTTGTTACTCTTGACGGCGAGCCCGGTACTCCCCTGGGGCTGTTCCCGGAAGAGACATATACCGACACTACCGTAGAGATGAGCCGGGGCGATCTGCTGTTCCTCTATACCGACGGGGTAACCGAAGCTGTGAACGAACGGGGAGAATTCTACGGAACAGAGCGGCTCGAGCAGCTTATCGGGGAGATGGCCGCAAAGGGCGACAAACACATTGTAGAGGGCGTCGAAGATTCTTTACGTCTCTTTACAGGCAATGCCGAACAGAATGACGACATTACGATGCTCAACCTGCTGGCCCGGGAAAAGCCGGCCCTGGAACTCGCATACGACATAAGGGAGTTCTCCAAGATTCGCGAATGCCTGTTCGGCAGTCATCTGCCGCAGCAAATGATTATGGACCTGTGCGTGGCTGCCGAGGAGTGTTTCGTGAATATCTGCTCCTACGCCTTCGACGGCCCGGCACCGGAAGGGGAAAAGATTCTTTTCTTCCTGGAATATTCCGACAAGGTGCAGATGCGCTTTATTGACGGAGGAAAGCAGTTCGATCCGCGCAACGGCCTGCCCGACACCGACGAGTATGACATTGATACTACGGTAGGGGGGCTTGGAAGGCTGATTGCCTTTACTGTAGCGGATTCCGTCGACTACGAATACCGCGACAACAGGAATATACTTACGATAACGAAATCAATAAAATGACAGATTATGAATATTACTCGAACAAACGAAAATGGAATCGTTACATTCAGTCCCGAAGGATGGCTGGATACGGTTTCCTCCCCCGAACTCGGTGAAATGGTGGATGCCGTTACCGAAGCGCAGACTCTTGTGCTGGATTTCGACCGCGTGGACTATATGTCTTCCGCAGGCCTGCGTCAGGTGATTGCCTCCCACAAGAAGGCAAAGTCGCTGGGCGCGGACTTTATGGTTATCAACGTGTGCCCTTCGGTGATGAGCATCTTCAAGATGACCAGCATCGACAAGAAATTGGACATCCGGTCAAAATAACGGAATATTTGTTACCTTTGCGAAAATCAGAATATGAACAGGATACTTTTCGCAATATCGGTTTTGGCCCTTCCACTAATGTACGGACTGCCTTCTTATGCAGAAGAGACTACCGACTCTCTGAGCGCACAGGTTTTTTTCAGGCAGAACCGCACAGAAATAGAACCGGAATTCCGCAGCAACAAGGTCAATCTCGGCAGATTCGTGTATGGAGTCAAAGAAATATTGTCCGATACAACTTGCAGGATTCAAGACATTTACATTCGCTCCGGAGCTTCCCCCGAAGGATCGTTCGAACATAACAGGAACCTCAGCAGGAAGCGTGCCGTGGCATTGAAGTACTATCTCAAGCGCGAGCTTGACCTGCCCAACGAAATATTCTTCGTTGATCCGGTCGGGGAGGATTGGATTTCTCTGCTGAAAGCGGTTGAGGAAAGTGATATTCCGGACAGGGAGGATGTACTCGATATTCTTGACAGGCATCACGGATATATCTACGGGTCACCGACATCTTCCGTAGGCGGGCCAAAGAAGGAGCTTATGGACCTGCACGGGGGAAGAACCTGGTTCTGGCTTCTGGAGAACATTTTCCCAGACCTGCGAAGCGCATGCAACAACATTCTTTGCCGATACGTACGAATAACTAAAGAAACGGCAAAGCCGCACTCTTCCGACACTGTGGTTGTAATTCACAAATACATTCTGGAAGTTGACCCTGGAAAGATTCAGGGTTCTGCCAACAGCAAGTCCCAATCCGACACTGTTAAGAAAAATCAGGTAAAAGGGCCCGGATACCGCATTGACATAGAAGCGGATATGAAGGTCGAGAAAGCATCTTCCAGAGACGTCGAATTAAAACTGCCGGAAGGCAAGAACGTGGTTGTAAACATTGTTGAATAACAAGTTTCAACGGTTCAGAACGCAGTAATGCGTTTTACTTTTTGGGATTTTTCGGACGCTTCTTCCATTTGTCCAGAGCGAGCTGCTGCATATCCACAACGTCGTCGCTCTCGTCCACAATCTCATTGCCGAGAACGGTCTCGATTATGTCTTCCATTGTAAGCAGCCCCTGGAATGAGCCGTAGCCGTTGATTATTACGGCTATCTGCTCCTTGCTCTTGAGCATATTGCTCCAGATTACGTCGATTGTGGTTTCCTCCGGGAAGGAGGATACCGGACGTTTGATTTGTGCGAGAGTACAGTCGAATTTGTCTTCGGCCATCAGCTGCAACGCCTCGGTACGCAGAATGTACCCGGAAATATATTCGGAATCATCGGCATAAACCGGAATGCGGCTGTGATGCAGGAACCTCCGGTCTTTGTAGAACTTCTTGATGGTCATCGACTCGGGGGCGATGGCGGCTACTACGCGCGGAGTCATTGCATCCTTGGCCTCTATTTCGTCGATATTTATCAGGTTCTGGATAATCTCGTTCTCCTCCTTCTCCAGTTCGCCGGACTCTTCGGCCACGTCGGCCATAGCCCCGATTTCGTCCCGGGAGATGCTTACGTCGCCCCGGGCACCGGAGAAAAGCTTCTGCAGGAACTCTACAGCTACGACAATGGGGAAGAGAACTGCTATGAGAATGTGGATTGTTGTGGCCGTGAAGCCGGTTATCGACTTCCAATGGGAGGTTCCGATGGTCTTGGGAATTATTTCGGCGAAAACCAGTATGAGGACGGTGGTAACTGCACTCACCAGCCCGAACCATTCCGACCCGAAAATCAGGGTTGCCTGCCGGCCCACGCCTGCTGCGCCGATAGTGTTGGCTATAGTGTTGAGCGAAAGGATTGCGGCCAGTGGCCTGGACGGGTCCTGCTTGTATTTTTTGAACCTTGTTGCTGCCTTAAGTCCTTCTTCCTCCTTTAGGGTAATGTAGGATATGGGAGTGCTCATCAGGGATGCTTCCAGAATGGAGCACAGAAAAGATACGCAAAGAGCTCCCAGAAGGAATATTATCAATTCTACCATACTGCAAAGATAGCAACAACCTGACATTTGACAAAAAACGGAAGAAATCCGGAATTAAAAGATTTTTCGTAAATTTGAGCATCGGTAACAATACCAGTAATCCTATGAATTTTGTAAAACGTTCTCTTGCAGCGGTTGTTGCATTCATTATCACTTCCTCTGCCTGCCTTTTTGCGGCAAAACCCATCATTGGTATATCTTCCTACATTTCCGATGGCGCCTGCAGCGCCGATTTGTCCTATATCCGGGCTGTGGAGGCAGCCGGAGGGCTTCCCCTGGTTATCCCTGTGAATACAAACGATGAGGAGCTGGGCAGGCTGCTGTCTCTGGTAGACGGTCTCATTATGACCGGTGGAGCGGATTTCGATCCGGTCAAATGGTATGGAGAGGAGCCTCGGCGGGAAATGAAAAGAGTCGAGCCCGAAAGAGACCTTTTCGACGTAAAATGTTTGCGCTACGCCGTTGCGAAGGGCATTCCGGTATTGGGCATCTGCCGTGGAGAGCAGTGCTTTGCGGCGGCATTCGGAGGCTCTCTGTACCAGGACATTCCTACAATGATTGCCGGCAACGTAAAGCATTCGCAGCCTCCTACCGACCCTAAATATCCCCTGCATTCCATCAGCATCGAGAAAGGCTCGCTGCTGCACTCGCTGCTGGGGACAGAGAAGATTGGGGTAAACTCCTGGCATCACCAGTGCATAAAGGATATGCCCAAAGGGCTTAAGGCTACGGCTGTTGCGGCCGATGGTGTAGTGGAAGCTGTAGAGCGCTGCGGAAAAATCGAAGGATATGAAGATGCAGGCGGATGGCTTCTCGGGGTTCAGTTTCATCCGGAACTGTTGATTGTAGAAGGCGGACTGACCGAATATCTACCTATTTTCGAGGCTTTGGTCGAAGCGGCAAGCGGCAGCAAATGAATTTAAGGATTCTTCTTACTTCGGCGTGCCTTCTGCTGCAGATATTGCCTTTGCTCGCAGGAGACGGGCTCACGCTGCGCTTCCTGGGTACAGGCGCCGCCGACTGGAACGGGCCGGACGGGGACGGAAGTTACAGGCGCACGTCCAGCGTCCTGCTCGACGGAACTGTACTGATTGATTTCAACGACTGCAATGCAGATATGATTCCGGAAGGCTGCCACCCCGAGGTGGTTTTCTACACACATTCTCACGCAGACCATTACAATGCCTCAGCAGCACTGAAGCAGGGGCTGAAGAAGGTGTATGTAAGTGCGAGTTGGGCGGAACGCGCCGTCAGGGACTTTGCGAATGCATCCGAAGCAACGGGAATTCCGGCACCAGAAATCATCCGGCTCGCCGTGGGAGACAAGGTATGCGAACACGGGCTTACGTTTACGGCCCTGCCAGCAAACCACGCCACCGGTCATCTCGACGAAGTGTCGCTCATATATCTTGTGGAGAAGGGGGACGTGCGGCTCCTGTATGCCACCGACACCGGAGGAATTATGGCGGTAGCGGCGCGTCTTGCCGGCATTGATGCCCACGCTCCGGGGACACCCATTACGGCTCTGGTGATGGAGGCTACGATGGGCACAGATTATGACGAGGATTTCAGAATCTACACCCATTCGAGTGTCGGTACCGTACTCCGCACCGTACACGTACTGCTGAAGACCGGTCGTCTTTCCCTTCCAAGTGGGGGAAGCGTATATCTCACCCACCTTGCCCGTACGCTTCACGGGTCAAAGGCAGAGCTGGACCGGACTCTTCCCGCTCCGCTCAAAGCAGCGTATGACGGACTGGAACTGATTCTTCCCTGACTGTTCTTTAGTGATGTCCAAAAACATCTGGTTGGTTGAAATCCGATAATTGACGGTCTGCAGAACATTCAAAGTAGGCCGTCAATTTTGATTGCGGAAGGATTCTCATTACAAACGCAATTAATCGACAATTTTTTGCGTTTTTGGGGAATATTGTTGTCAAAACGCAATTATCTGCCGGAAAATTGTCCGTAATCCGCCATTCGGACAATATTATGCCATTTTATTGCTCTGACATCCGGCTAATGTTGCGCGGACGCGATTGACTCGCGTATTGCGCAAACAGACATCTTTTACGCCGTGAAAACAGCTGAAGACATAATTCATAACATCCAAATATCCGCGTACGTTTTATCTTAGAAGGGGATGAGCAATAATTTATCCTAAATGCTTGTATGTACGGAATAATGTACATATATTTGTGGCCATAAGAATT
>JAGHTF010000034.1 GCA_018065485.1 Candidatus Cryptobacteroides fimicaballi
AACATTGTTTGCCATCGATTATTGCTGACAGCAGTGTATCAGAAGACAACAATATTTCACCAGATGTTGTCATCGATTCCAATTCGGTACAGCATGCCCCAGCTATGCTCATTTCAGGCCATTGGGAAAATGGTAAATTCATTGCTGATAGGCAATAGGTAAGCATTCGTTACTACCCAGCTCAACCCTCTGTCGCCTCGGCCTATCATTTCCGTCAAGTTGTCCTTATCTTATCGTACCGTGATGTGGAAGCAATGTTCCTTCTTCTCGTACTTGACCAGTATCTTTCCGGCATTGCGGCGGTCGCGGAGGACCTCGCCGAGCACCTTTGTAAGTTCGAACGGCTGCATAAACTCGTCCGTCTCCTCTTCACGGAAATAGTTGGTATAAGGGATGTCGAAGGTGGTGCCGTAGCAATGGGCAGAATTATCCGATGCATTGGGATTGCCGCTCCTGCGGAGTCTGGCAATATCCTCCCTGGTACGCAGAACCGAACTTACAATCAGCTTGTATTCGGGGAACTGCCTGCTCCGGAGCGAATCGTTGAATGCCCTTGAGATGGCATCAAGCTCTGCGGCCGTCCCGGCTGTAAGATAGGGAATGGAATACTGCAGCCTGTCAATGACATAGTAATCATTGTCCACAATCTTCCTCAGCCTGTACTTCGCCACGTCATCCCTTGTATCCGGTATCCTGGACAATCCCACTTTCCTTGCAGTCTGGAGATGGACCTCGTTTAGGTCGGCAAATTCGGTCGAATAGGGAATCCTGCGGGTGTAGTAGATAATTTCCTTCATCTGAGGTTCCTCATATACGTTGGAACTGTCTTGAGCTGTCTCCTCCTCTGATGGCACCGTTTCTGCCACTACTGAGGCGCTTTCCTTTGCTATGGACCTAAGGGTATGATGTCTTCCGCTGCAGTTGCCTACAAGGAATCCGAACAGAAACCCCACCACAAACGGGGTGAGAAGAATGATGAGGCTCAATGTAGATTTCTTCATCTGGAATCGGGGTTTGGTTTCAGGACACAAAAAAAAAAGTCTGACTTCAGCGGGGCCGGAAGCAGGACTATATCCTAAAATGGACCGATGCAAATTTACATATTTTTTTGTTACATTTGTGTCTTTATTGAAGTATTACAACCGCGCGATGCGCCGGTTTACGCATTACTAACAAATTATGAAGAAAACATTTAAACTTATCCTGCTCGTTGCGTTGTCACTTTCCATCTCCGCCTGTGGCAACGGTCCATCCTCTAAAGATGCGAAGGAATATTCTGAACTGACAAATTCTTTCATTGCTATGATGGACGAAGACCCCGCGCTAAAGGCGATGATGGTCGAGAGCATCGAGAAGGCAAAGGCCATAAATCCGGATCCGGAAACCAATCCGGGCCAGACGCTGGAACAATACTACGATTTCATCGAGTGGTCGGGCAAGTGTATGCCCTGGGAGGTTATCGGCCAGCCTGCCGGACGCACTCTGTTCAACAGACTCGACCAAAGTCTGTGCTATGCGTACTTCGTCTTTGACCAGCCGCTGGATGAACTCAAGGATAAGGGCTATTACTATCCTTCCCTTCAGTACCACGAGCCGGTTCGCAGCTGGCTGATTGAGTACGCAAAGACCTGGGGCAAGTATCTGAGCACTCCCGAGAGTTGGAACGATGAGTACTATAAGGTTTTGTTGGAAGACCCCAAATTCAACCTGGACAAGGGATGGTACGAGTCTCCGTCGAACTGGAAAAGTTTCAACGATTTCTTCCACCGTTACCTCTCATCTCCCGAGGCCCGTCCCGTTACCGCCATCGATGACAACAGCGTTCTTGTGTCGCCGTCAGACTCCAAGCCTCAGGGAAAATGGGAAATCGGCAATGATTCAGAACTCATACATCACGAGGGAGCCGTAATAAAGTCTGCCCGTGTTGTCTCTGTCAAGGAACTTGTAGGAGAAACATCTGCCTACAGTGATGCTTTTGCAGGCGGCACTCTTTTCCATACGTTCCTTAACGTAAATGATTACCACCGTTACCATTTCCCATTAAGCGGCACCATTAAGGAGATTGAGGTGATTGCCGGGGACGATGCCGCCGGCGGCATTACGGTATGGGACGAGGAGAGCGGAAATTATATTCTCGAGTGTGAGACTCCCGGATGGCAGATGATCGAGACACGCGGCCGCATTATTCTTGAAACCCCCGAATTCGGACTTGTAGCGATATTGCCAATCGGTATGTCGCAGGTGTCGTCCGTCAATTTCGAGAGCAATCTTCAGCCCGGATCTGTAGTCAGGAAGGGTGACCTTATGGGATGGTTTGACATGGGCGGTTCCGACATTGTTCTGCTGTTTCAGAAAGGCGTCAAACTTGATTTGCAGGTACCGCTTGATGAAGACGGCACTTATCAGCACCATTATCAAGGCAATACGATAGGTATTCTGTCAAAGTGAGATAGAATGTCTACCTCTTTTATAAAGGGCTAGTCAAAGAATTTGGCAAAGGGGAAACGGTTCTCCGCTTCCTTTTTTTTCTTTCTGGGCTTTGAAATCGGGAAATCGTCATAACAGGCCCGTGCCAGAGAGCACAGCCGCTGCGCGCCGATGGAATCATCGATCACCACGAACAGTTTGGATCCGGGAAACAGTTCCCGACGCGGAGCATCCGGCATCAGGCGGTCAATCGTGGGCCCGGGCTCCCAAAGGAAAGTTTCTTCAAATATAAATCCAAGAACCTTTCCGGCCATATGCAAAACATATCCGCCAAACATCTTCCGCGCACTCACAACATCGAGTGAGCGGAATTTTTCCATTATGAAATCGAGGTAGTCGTCGGTCACCTTCATAACAACGCAGCAATATCCGGTTCAAATATCAACATTATTTCTTATTTTTGTAAGATTTTTATCGGAAATCCGATAGGAAGTTATTTTAATCACAAAAAAAATGGCACTGATCAAATCCATTTCCGGAATCCGCGGAACCATAGGCGGACCTGCGGGGGAAGGTCTCACCCCCATCGATATTGTCAAATTCACATATTCATACTGCAAAACCCTCCCTCTGAGGAAAGCGCAGCCCAACAACGGAGAAAAATACACCATCGTTGTCGGAAAGGACGGACGCATCAGCGGCCAGATGGTAGAGCAGCTTGTTTGCGGGACCCTCACAGCCTGCGGCGTAAACGTGATAAAATGCGGCTATGCCAGCACTCCCACGACCGAAATGGCCGTCAGATTCGCCAAAGCCGACGGCGGAATCATTCTCACCGCATCCCATAACCCTCGCGACTGGAACGCCCTCAAACTTCTGAACGAGGAAGGAGAGTTCCTCACGGCCGTTCAGGGAAAGGCCATCCTGGATCTCGCGGAGAAAGAAGAATTCCGTTTTGCAAAGGTTGACAAACTGGGCACCGTCACCGAGCACGACTATACCGAAGAACACATCAAAGCCGTACTTAGTCTGAAAGCCGTTGACGTCGAGGCCATCCGCAAGGCCAAATTCAAAGTTGCGCTCGACGCCATCAACTCCGTTGGCGCCGACATCATGCCAAAGCTTCTGAAGGAACTCGGAGTCGAGTGCATCCTTCTGAACGGGGACATCACCGGAGATTTCGCGCACAATCCCGAACCTCTCCCCCAGAATCTTGTGAGCCTGAGCGACGCGGTGCTCGAGAATCACGCCGACCTGGGAATCAGCGTCGATCCCGACGTCGACCGCCTCGCTTTCATCTGCGAAAACGGCGAACCCTTCGTAGAGGAGAACACGCTTATCGCCGTAGCCGACTATCTTCTCGAAAAGGCTAAAGCCGATGGAAACGGCAACCTGACTACTGTCTCCAACCTTTCGTCATCGCGCGGATTGAGAGATGTGACCGAAGCTCACGGAGGAACCTACTACGCATCTGCAGTAGGCGAAGTCAACGTTACGACAAAGATGCACCAGCTCAACGCTCTCATCGGCGGAGAAGGGAACGGAGGCGTAATATACCCCGAGATTCATTACGGACGCGACGCGATGGTCGGAGTAGCTCTCTTCCTCAGCCATATAGCCCATAAAGGAATCAAAGTCAGCGAATACAAAAAGACCCTGCCCGAATACTACATCGACAAGAACAGAATCGAACTTACAGACAAAGATTTGGCCGAAAAGATTCTGCAGGTTGTCAAGGATTATTACAAAGACGAGCGGGTCAATGCCCTGGACGGAGTCAAGGTCGATTTTGAAACCGAGCGCAAATGGGTAATCCTGCGACGCTCCAACACCGAACCTATAATAAGGGTTTACTCCGAGGCACCTACAATGGAGGCTGCCAAGGCTCTGTCCAACGAGGTTATTTCAATCGCAAATACAATAATCAACAATACCATCAAATAATGTTTTCTTTCAGGACAACCCCTCTACGCGACCAGCTGGACAAGACTCTCCGGGACGGCAGAGTGGGTTGTTTCTGTACCCAGAACTGCTGGGACCCTCAAAGCGGAGAATACACCTGGGAGATATTCGCAAGGAGAGGCAATCTCGCAAAGATGTTCACTCCCGCTACAACGGAACTTACTCCCCTCACCTCGCATTTCGATTTTTCACAGGAAGACCTTGAGAACCTGGATGCCATTGTAGTGGAGATTCAGGATGTCGGCTGCAGGTATTTCAATTACACCCGCGACGTAATGCGCCTGCTTCTGTTCCGCTCCCGAATGGAAGAGGGACCTTCGATTTATATTGTAGATCACCCCAACCCCGCAGGCAGAACCGTTGAAGGCAGCATGCCCACCACTCTGGACACAGAGCTGTGGATACCTGTGGTAGCACACCGGCACGGGCTTACCCTGGGCGAACTCTGCCATTACTACTACCACGAGAATTCAGCTTCATTCCCGCTGCATATAATATCCGCCAACGCGTTGGAATCCAGCTCGATACTTATGCCGTGGACAATCGCTCCGGCATCGGATATCCCGGGATTCTTCACCTGCGCGCTGTACTCCGGAGGCGGTCTTTGGAACAACACAACCATCACTCCCGGGATAGGTACGGCAAGACCCTACGAATACATTGGAGCACCATTCATAACCACCACGGACACCAAGCATATCCCCTGCCCGGATGGCACACTTATGCGTCCCTGCAGCTTCACTCCGGCAGCCGGCCGGTACAAGGACGAACGCTGTGTCGGTTATCAGATCATACTCCGCCCCGGGGCTCAATACCATTCGCTGCTGCACACGCTTCAGCTGATGAGATATTTCAGCGAACGCCATTCGCAGTTCGAGATGCTTCCGCAACTGTTCATTAAAATTGCCGACCCTGTAATAGAAGCCTACCTGCGAGGAGAAATCACCTTCGACATTGTACAGGAGCATGTCAAGGGAGAAGAACAGAAATGGATAAGAAAAGCCAAACGCTTCTGCCTGTACGGAGACGCGCCCTTCAGAATCAAGTAAATTTGCTTTTTATCGCAACAATTCCTATATTTGCGCCGCTTTAAAAACACTAGTGTAAAATGAAAAAAGGAATCCATCCCGAAACCTACCGTCTTGTAGCTTTCAAGGATATGTCAAACGAAGATGTGTTCATCACCCGCTCTTGCGCAAGCACAAAAGAGACAATTACCGTTGACGGTGTTGAATACCCTCTCGTAAAGCTTGAGATTTCAAACACTTCTCACCCTTTCTACACCGGAAAGACAAAGATTGTCGATACAGCCGGCCGTGTTGATATGTTCTACCAGAGGTACAAGAGCAGAAAGAAATAAAAATTCTTTCAGAAAAGATAGGAAAAAAGGTCGCGACAAGGTCCCGGCCTTTTTTATTTTTAGTATATTTGTAGGGTATGAAAAAGATTATTCTATCGTTGGCCTTGCTGCTTCCGGTACTGGCAGCGGCAAAAGCCCCGGCTAAAGCTGTCACAACGGCCGCAAACGACAGCCACATCACCTACATAGCAAGAACTGCAGTGAGCGAAGACGGCTCAGTCTCTTTCGACTGGGCGGCATCGACGGTAAGAGTCGCTTTCAGCGGCGATTACCTTCATATGAAAGTATCTGACACCCACAAGAACTACTACAATCTCTGGATTGACAAGGCCCCCACCGAAGAAGCCGACAGAATTATAACGACCTTCGGCAAGGACAGCACGATAGTACTGGTAGAAAATGCCGGAAAAGGCAAGCATTTCATCACTCTGCAGAAGAGAACGGAAGGCGAACAGGGAGCCACAACCATTCACAGCTTCACAAGTCAGGCTCCTCTGCTTCAGGCAGAACCGCTCAAGGCCAGAATGATTGAAGTTGTGGGAGATTCCTACACCTGCGGTTACGGCAGTGAGAACAGTACGTCGAAAGACCGTTTCTCCCCTGCCACCGAGAACGTCAACAAGGCTTACGAGGCAATCATCGCCCGCTACTTCGACGCTGACCTTATGACCATAGCACACTCCGGAATGGGTATCTGCCGCAACTACAACGAGGAGCACAAGCCCGCTATCCAAGGCTACCATATGCCTGAGCGCTATATTCAGACTTTCGACGAAAACAAGGAAATAATATGGGATGCAAGCAAGTCTGACTGGAAACCCGCAATCACTGTAATTTATCTGGGCGCCAACGATTTCTCAGTTTCACTGCAGCCTTCCCTCAGAAGGTACGTGAACAAATACCACAAACTTCTGAACGAAATCAAAGCCTACTACGGAGAAGAGCATCCGATCCTTTGCTGCGCATCGAAATCGGATGAGAATCTCTTCAACTATGTACGCGAGGCCGCTACCAGCTGCGGACTCAAGAATGTAGCTTACACTGCAATATTCCCTATGGTCGATTTCGACGACGACCGCGAACTCGGCGCCGATATGCACCCCAATTACAAGGCACACAAGAAGATTGCTCACACAATTCTCCCCTATGTCGCCACCCTTACAGGCTGGGATCTTTGTGACAAACCTATAAAATAAAGCACAAATTATGGAAACAAAAGTCAAGAAAGGAAGAATTCTTGCGACAATAGGCGCTGTTGCGCTTCTGGCTCTTGCGATATTCGTTTACTTTAAATTCTATTTCGTTCTGGGAGAAGGTGTAAAAGCCGGAGAACTCAACCAGTTCGTTTATAAGGGATGGGTATGGAAGACCTACGAGGGACGTCTGATACAGACCGGTTTCCGCGGTGCCAAGAACGGCGGAAGCATCCAGTCCAACGAATTCAATTTCTCCGTGGTCGATAAGGCTATCGCCGATTCCCTGATGCACTGCAGCGGACGCGTGGTAGAGCTCCGCTACAAGGAATACAATGGGATGCTGCCCTGGCGCGGAATGCAGAAGCACGTGGTATATGATATCCAGAAAGTAACCCCAAGTGCATACGACAGGCAGGAAGACATTGAAGTTGTAAGTCAACTGCCCCTTGACGGTACTCCCGACTTTGCAGAATGACAACACTGACCACCCTGTTTCTGGCCTTAGTGATAACAGGCAGTTTCACCCCCGGGACTAAGGATGGGAAACTGCTTGAAGCGTCTGACATTGCCGGTAAGAACAGACTCTCCACCGTTATCCGACAGTACCACTGGGGTCCGGACGGAGCACTGTGCGCCGGCAGACGTCCTCAAGACCGGAAACCTGCTTTTAAGTTGCCGGAATCTTCCGACAAGGACATTCTGTATGGCACGGAAGTAAGCAGGAACGAATTCAACTGTGATCGGGGCATCTTCCCCTGCCCCGGGGACAAAAACAGGATAGCAGTATATCGGAAAGACCAGAGCAGGGTTGCAAAAATCGACGGCATATACGGAGACGTCACGTATCCTATGATAGGGACAGAGTCGGAAAGGCTTGCCGTATGTGTCTGCGACACACTGGGGAACATTCAGTGCACGCTGCAAGTCACCGACTTCGACGAGGAAAGATACCTTACCCAGGTATGCTGGAGCCCCGATTCAAGATATATCTTTATTCAGGTTCTGGACCGCGCTCAGCACAATATGAGGCTGAATATGTACGACAGTCGCAGCGGAGCTTTCGTAAGGACGATCCTCGAAGAGCACAACGACGCCTGGATAGAACCGCTGGACCCGCTGTATTTCATCAAGGGAAGCTATAACTTCATATACCGCACCGACAACAGGGACAGCTACCGCAATTTGTACCTCTGCGACACACTTGGAAACTGCAAGAGGATAACCCCTGTAAACAGTGACGTGGAGTATGTCGCAAATGACGGCAAATTCCTGTATTATATGGTCTATACCGACGAAGGAGCACGCACAGCGCTCTATCGCACAAGAATCAATGGCAGAAAAGCCGGAGTGCCCCGGATTCTGACCACCACCCCGGGCGTTCACGAATTCTCGATGAATCCCGACTGCAGCGTCTATATCGACAAATGGAGCAATCTGAGCACTCCAACCGTAATGGAGCTCCGCGAATCGGACGGGAAGTTCATCCGGGAGTTGAGTCGGGCCGAAGATTTGCTCAAAGGATATCGCGGCTGCGAGATAGAAACAGGAACGGTTCTTTCGGCAGACGGAAAGTTCAACAACCGGTACCGGCTTATAAAGCCCCTTGACTTCGATCCGAACAAGAAATATCCCCTGATTGTTTACGTTTACGGAGGACCGCACAGCCAGATGGTCAACGACAGTTATCTGGCCAAGCTGAGGATGTGGGAGATGCTGATGGCCCAGAAAGGGTATGCCGTTTATGTTCAGGACAACCGGGGTACATCCCACAAAGGCAGCGAATATGAGAAAGCTATCAACCGTCGATGCGGCAGCAAAGAGATGGAAGACCAGATTGCAGGCCTGAGGGAGCTACTAAAGAATGAATGGATAGACCGGAGCCGCATAGGTGTACACGGGTGGAGCTACGGCGGATTTATGACCATAAGCCTGCTCACAAACTATCCCGGTATATTCAAGGCCGGTCTTGCAGGAGGCCCGGTCATCGACTGGCGCTGGTACGAGGTTATGTACGGAGAACGTTATATGGACACCGAAGCCACAAATAAGGATGGCTTCGAAGAAACCTCGCTTATGAACCGCACTTCGGACCTAAAGGCAAAGTTGCTTATCTGCCACGGAATAAAAGACGACACCGTTGTGCCTCAGCATTCGCTCAATTTCACCCAGAAATGCATCGAAGAGGGCATACAGTTGGAATACTTTCCCTATCCCCTCTCCCAGCACAATATGAGGGACGAAGCGGCTGATCATCTGTACACTAAAATCACCGGTTTCTTCCTGAACAATCTATGAAAAAGTCCTTGATACTCAGCGCCGCGTGTATTCTTTTCCCCTTGTTTGTACACGCTCAGATACAACCCCGCACCCAGGAGTACAAAAATATCGAAACATACTTCCAATATGTGCCGATGGGGGCGGATTTTGTTCTTGGATTTTTAGGTACAAATACGCAGAGCGAATGGTATGACCGGCTCATCAAAATAGGCGTCGGATTCGCATCCGAATTCGTAATCACGCAGACTCTGAAAGCAGTCGTATACGAACCCCGACCCGACAAGTCTGCCAACAACTCATTCCCGTCTGGGCACACGGCAACGGCTTTTCTCGGAGCGGAACTGATCCGGCAGGATTACGGATGGGGCTGGGGCGCCGGAGCCTATGCGCTGGCAACCGGTGTCGGCATTATGAGGGTCGTGCACAACCGGCATTATTGGCATGACGCACTTGCCGGAGCGGGAGTGGGCATTCTTTCCGCCCAGATAGGCCGGTGGACCTGCAAACCTATCAAGAATCTGCTTGGAATTAAAGGCAAAAAAGAAATGCAGCTGGCATTGATGCCAACTGCAGATCCTTACAGCGGAGCCTATTGCGCCTCGCTGGTTGTAAAATTCTGATTACTGACGGGTTACGTTTGCGAAATTATCGAAACCGTAACCACGCTCACGAAGGCCGTCGATTATCTCTCCTAGGTGGGTATAAGTCCTGTCTTCGGGTTCACGTCC
>JAGHTF010000024.1 GCA_018065485.1 Candidatus Cryptobacteroides fimicaballi
TTCGTATATGACATTGGGGCAGCCGGCATATTTTGTGGCCACGGTGCGGAAGAACTCCACGGCGTCGTCCTGATGCAGCAAGTGCGAATGCCAATCTACAATCACATATACGTTATTCTCGATTGCCGCATCCACAACAGCATACAGGCAGTTCAGAGCGCTTTGCGGGTCGCTTCGGTATCCTCCCAGAGGACAGGCTTCCTCAAGGTCGTCGGCTCCGATTGCCGCACGTAGCACCGGGCATCCCCATTCGTTTACCAGAACCTTTACGGCCTCTGTGTTATAGAAACGGGGCCAGATATTATGCCAGCCGAAGCTGAAACCGTGCCAGACTACGGGCCGATCGCTACCATCCTGATACAGAGCTGTTCCCTGAACTTTAAGGGCGGGAACGCTTGTCTCGTCCTGCCTTGCGCAGGAAACGAACATCGACAATGCCGCAACGGCAAGTATGACTGATTTGAATGACATAACTTATTTTTTTATAGGATAAAGTTTTACAAGTCCGATCATAATAAGGGCAATCACCGCGGGAATAATGGAGAATATCGCCCATATCATCTGCTGTACTGCAGGCAGACAGCCGTCGGCAATGGTCACCACGGCCTGCCCTGCGGCATCGCTGCCGGACGAAAATCCGACTGCTCCGAGAAGCAGGGTAAGCAGCGCGCCCGAAATGGCCGAACCGAATTTCTGAGCCATCGTGCCCGAAGAGAATATAAGGCCGGTCGAAGAAGTACCGTTCTTCTGCGTA
The DNA here is from genome assembly GCA_018065485.1 of Candidatus Cryptobacteroides fimicaballi. Lineage (GTDB taxonomy): Bacteria > Bacteroidota > Bacteroidia > Bacteroidales > UBA932 > Cryptobacteroides > Cryptobacteroides fimicaballi. The sequence continues at coordinate 755 of JAGHTF010000024.1, forward strand.
GCGTAATCGGCCACGTCGGCATACATCGACCAAAGCAGCGGAGAGTAGAACCCGATTCCTATCGAAGTCAGGACAACCGTAAGAATCATCAGCCACATATAGGAGGGGTTCATAGGAATAAAGAAGAATGCGACGGAAGTAACCAGGCAAATGAGTGCGGCCAGGCTGAACGCCTTCTTCTTAGACCCTACCAGTTTGGTGAACGCCGGGCTGAGGCCTCCGAATATCATACAGGTAACCTCACCGAAGGTCATAAACACCGTATAATTTATGATGAGCCTGTTGATGGTAACGTCTCCTCCAAGGCAGTAGGTGAACATATATCCGGCTACGGCATAACGGAAACCGTTGAAGAAATTGCTGCAGATTCCAGTGAGGGTAAGATAAACCCAGGGTTTGTTCTTCACCAGGTCGGCAAAGGGCCTGAAAGAGAATTTCTCGGCCCTTACGGGTTTAAGGCGTTCCCTGGTCATAAGTCCGCAGGCCAGAGTCATCGCTGCGGCAACCCCGCCGAGCACAGCGCCAAGTACGGCATACTGATGCGCCTCGCTGCCGCCTACCAGCTTCTGCAGGTAGGGGAAAGACAGCAGCGTTATGAATCCCATAGCATAGGCGCCCACCATACGGAAAGACGAGAATTTGTTCTTCTCGTTGTCGTCGTCGGTCATAACGCCGAGCAGCGAACCGTAAGGCACATTCACCGCGGTATATACCGCCATCATCAGCAGATACAGGGTATAAGCCCAGATCCGCTTGCCCGTGAGGGAGAAATCCGGAGTGAACAGCAGCAGCGCGAACACCAGTCCCAGAGGAATTGCACCGAAGATGAGCCAGGGACGGTAAGTGCCCCAGCGGCTGCGGGTGCGGTCGGCCAGAGCTCCCATAATAGGGTCGGTAACAACGTCGAAGAGGCGGGCCACCAGCATAAGCGTAGCCGTATCCACTACGGTGAGTCCGAAGATATTTGTAAAAAACAGAGGAAAGGCGATGGACATCACCTTCCAGGTTATACCGCCGGCGGCGGCATCTCCAAGCGCGTACGCTATTTTTTCTTTCAGAGTAGGTTTAGCAGGGACCATATTCGGTTATTTTTTAGTGTTCTTGTCGATAAGTCGGTTGATTCTCTCTACGGTAAGGGCGGTCCGCAATCCGTCGGGTTCGGTATTGAGGCAGTAGTCCACCAGTCTGTCCACCGTAGATGTGGCTACGTGCATACGGGTATCGCTCGAAGCATAGTAGATGAATACCCGGCCGTCCCCGTCGGCGATCCATCCGCTGGAGAAAAGCACGTTCATAACGTCTCCTATGTACTCCTCCCCTTCGGGGGCCATAAAGAAACCGGACGGCTCGGCAATCACCTTCGAGGGATCGTCCAATGCTGTCATATACATATACAGCACATAGCGCAGACCGCTTGCGCAGCCTCTTACGCCGTGGGCGAGATGGAGCCAGCCCCTGTCGGTCCTGAGGGGATGAGGGCCTTCGCCGTTCTTGGATTCCTTAATGGTGTGATAATGCCGCAGGTTGATGATTTTCTCTTCCGTAACCACGGCGTGCTCCATAGAGTCCACCAGAGCCCATCCTATTCCTCCGCCGCTGCCGGCGTCTATGAAACCGTCCTGGGGACGGGTGTACAATGCGTACTTGCCGTCCACGAATTCGGGATGAAGGCACACGTTGCGCTGCTGCGTACAGGCCTGCAAGTCCGGAAGTCTCTCCCAGTTCACAAGATCCTTTGTCCTGGCAATGCCGCAGGCGGCGGTTGCTGCCGAGAGATTGCCTTCGTCGGAATGGTCTTTGCGCTCCACACAGAACAGGCCGTAAATCCACCCGTCCTCGTGACGGGTGAGTCTCATATCATATATGTTGGTAGCGGGTTCGCCGTACTCGGGCATCGTTATTGGCCTTGGCCAGAAACGGAAATTATCGACTCCGTTGGGACTCTCGGCCACGGCAAAGAAAGATTTTCGGTCTTCTGCCTCTACCCGTACTACCAGAACGTAGCTGTCTCCCCATTTGATTGCTCCGCTGTTGAATGCGGCGTGGATGCCGATTCTTTCCATCAGATAAGGATTGGTAGCCTCGTTAAGGTCGTACCTCCACTCCAACGGGGCGTGAGCGGCCGTGACAATAGGGTTCTGCCAACGCTCGTAAACTCCGTTCACATACTCGGGACTGTTCTTCCGGCACAGAAGTTCTTCCTGCCTCTCCCTGAGTTCCTTCACTCTATCTTCAAATGACATTATTGCAATAATTTGATTTTTCCACTATCTACATATTCCCTGAAATCCTGCTCCGAAGGTCCTCCCGGCCAGGGGGCATAGAAATGGGTCATTCCGCGGGGCATTTCGTCGGTATTGCGCCATACCAGCAGATAAGAGATGGGAATGCCTTCGATTGCCGGTGCTAGCACTTCGGTCCACCATTTGTCGTAGGTGAGGCCCTCGTAGCCGGTTTCGGTAAGGGCCAGAATCTTGCCGTGCTCCTTTGCGAAACGGTTCAGGCTCTCAAGACAATATCTGGTCTTCTCCACAAACAGGGGCAAGGCTTCCTCCTGAGGAAGATAGGTTGCGCAGTATCCGTCGAGACCGACTATATCTACATACTCGTCGCCGGGATACCTTTCCTCCCAGACCTCAAAATTCTCGTTCGCTGCTCCGGGAGAGATGGCCCATACCAGTTGGTCGAGTTTTCTTTCCACCGCAAGATAGTTGTAGGTCATCTTCCAAAGGTCATTGTACTGCTGCGCGGTGCAGATGCCCGTACCCCACCAGAACCAACCTCCGGTATGCTCGTGCCAGGGTCTGAAAATCAGGGGAATCCGCTGTCCGCGGGAATCTTTCAGAGAGTCGATATAGTTTGCGACACGTTCCAGCCAGCCCATAAAATACTCGTGCTTTTCGCCTCCCGGCAGGATGGACTCCACAACCTTGTCGCTGCTTACATCCCAGGTGTCACCGCCGGTAAGCGGGTTGCGCAGATGCCAGCTAAGGGTTACTATTCCCCCGCGCTCGTAATGTTTGACAGCCGCCTCACGCATAAGGTCGAAATCGTTGCCGTCGAGATTGAAGTCACTGTCGATCTCGAGCCAGCCCAGATCCAGGCCAAGTATGTACGGATAAGCTCCACCGGTAGCCAGAACGTCGGAACGCTCGAGCGAGCGGTCATCTTCTTTTGTCACATTCCAGGTATGTCCGTACATCAAGTCATCCTGATGTCCGAAAAGAGGAGTCCCCTGCTGCGAAGCGTTTTCAAGAGCCGCGAGCAAATCTTCCTTAGGGGTGTTACCGCAAGCTGCCATAAAGAGCAGCAGGGTAAGCATAATGATGGGATTAACGTGGCGCATTGTCATAAACGGTATCTAATGTGTAATTCTTGTCGGTATTGTTCATAGCTTTTGTCATTGCCTTTACAGCCTCCTCGGAATGTCCTATATACTCTCCGGTGCCGTGGTCAAGATAGGCGTGATGTTCCGAGCCGGCTCCCGGATTTCCATTGTCCCACAGGAAGCAGGGAATTCCATAGCTCTTCGAACATTTTACGAAATACTCCAGATAATACAGGAAGTTCTTCCATTCCTTGGACTTTGACGGATCGCGGAAGCTGCATCCGAATTCTCCCATATACACGGGTGTTCCCTTAGCTATATAATTGACGTACAGCGACTTAAACACTTTACGAACGTCTTTCTCGTCTTGCGGGCTGCCCATCGTGTGGCCCCAGCGTTTCTGAGGCAGGCCTTCGGCCAGAGTATAGTTGTAGGGGTCATAGCAGTGTACTGCCAGCATTGTCTTCGAAGCGGGGTCTTCGGGCATCCTGAAATATTTGATCAGGCCGGGATTTGCCGCATAGGTGGGCACTCCCAGCCAACGGGTAGCATTGTTGCCACCGGTAGAGCGCACGGCATCCACAAATACCTGATTCCACTGGTTGAGCACCTCAGCCTGCTTGTCTGTGTTGGAACTTCCGCCCCATTTGCCGTCATTTATTTCGTTGAAGCTCTCGAAGATAAGGTATTCGCCCTCATTCTTGAAAGCCAGGGCAACGTTGGTCCAGAAACCTTTGATCTGCTCTTTAACCTTTTCGTTTACCTTGGGGTCGGCGGTGGCATCGATTATGTTAAGCCAGCGGTGGCCCATAGACTCGTTGCCGTAGTAGTGGTCTTCGTCGTGATGGGTGTTGATTATCACCTGCAACCTGGCATCGCGGGCCCATCCCACAACCTCTATGATACGGTTCATCCAGGTTTCGTCTATCTTGTAGTCGGGGCCCTCGCCGATGGTTTTCAACCAGGTAATGGGGATACGCACGCTCCTGAAGCCTGCCGCATAGACCTTAGTGAAGGTCTGTCGGGTACATTTGGGGTTGCCCCAGCAGGTTTCGTCGGGCCACAGGAACTTGTCGCCGGCCCAGCTTCCATTATAGAAGGCGTCGAAATGGTTGCCCATATTCCATCCGAGTCCCAATTTTTCGAGCTGTTTCCAGGCGGCATTGTCCTCAGGTTCGGGAATCTCATCTTCGGCAGGAGGAGGCAGCACGGTCTCCTTGGTGGTGAAGCGCAGGCTTGCCCCGGATGCAGCCGTCTGATTTTCCTTGAATCCCACAACTGCACCTGAAGGAACCGTAACGGTGTATGTGGTCTTACCCTTGAGATTGCCCAGGGTAACGGTGAGCTGCGTATTGTATGCATTCACCTTGTCCACCGTTGCGCCTTCGTTCACAGTCACTGAGTTGTTCAGGCATTTTATGTTCTGGTCGTAGGTGAATACCACATTCAGGCTGTTCTGATATTCAACGTCCGTTGCACCGTCGGCAGGAACGACGGACACAAGCGCCGGAGCCTCCGCCACCTTGGGTTCCTCGACAACTTTGCCCCCGCACGCCGTAGTGACCAGCAACAGCAGGATTGCCTGCAAATTCCAGAAAATCTGTCTCATATCGTTCTTCTATTTAAGAGATGGCATATTCTCCCTTGCAAGAGTGTTTTTTCCGCTCATTACCTGTTTCCAATATGCATCGGTGTTGAACTTGTAATCCTTTGTTCCGCTGGCCCATACCAGGAACCAGCTCCATTTGTTTCCCGCTTCGAAACATTTGGAAGGATCGGGGATGTTGCCGCATTCGCTGACAGTAACAAGTTTCCGGCCCTTTGCAAGGTTCACGCAGGCCTGATACTGCCGGTTTTTTGCATCGGTATTCTCTTCGTAGATGTCCACGCCTATGATATCCACATATTCGTCGCCGGGATACCAGTCGGCCCATTCGTCCTCGGCGCCAGGGGTTGCATCCAAGGTCCACACCCAGATAAGGTTGTTGAGCCCGTATTTTTTTTCGAAGGTGTCGCGCATAAGGCGGTACAGCTGCTTGCAGGGCTCGGCTCCGCCGCGACCCCACCAGAACCAGGCGTTGTTCTTTTTTCCGTAGAGATTATAGTTGCCGGCCGCCTCGTGCAGAGGGCGCCAGATTACAGGCACGCCGGCATCCTGAAGTTGCTTCAGATACCCTGCGACCTTCTCCATATCCTTCATTATGAATTCGTGCTGCCAGGTGCCTTCTTTCAAGGCCTCCGTGATGCTGAACGAAGTCTTGTCGCTGTAGAAGGCGTAACCGTCGAAATTATAGCTGTCAAGGCCGTTGTCCCAGTCGGCCTTTGAATTCGGCACGTTCCAGTGCCACATATAATTGACCAGACCGCCGGCATTCCAATGTTCTATGGGAGCCGACATATCTGAATAATTTACAACCCAGCTCCAACCTGCGGGGGTTGGAGAATACTGTAGAAATATGAAGTCATATCCTGCAAGTGCCGGATGCTTTCCGGTCTTTGAATAAATGAGGTCGATGTGCTCGTTGTTGTTGGCTGTCCCCTCACTTTGGACGCCTGTGAGCATTTTATTGCCGCTCTGCTCAAGCAGGAAGCGGTAAACGTTCTTTGCCTCCGTGGAGGCGTTCTTGTTTGAAAGTTCCTTGACAGTGTCAAGTTCGTAGTCCACCTTGGGCTCTACGTATTTCATAGAGAAAGTCATCGAGGCGGCAGAAGCGGCCTTCTGGTTCTCTTTGTAACCCTCCACCACGCCGGCCGGGACTGTAATCCGGTACTGCTGTCCGTTTTTTAGTCCGGAGACCTCGACGGTAAGGACAGCAGAGAAGGCATTCACCTTCTCAATGACAGCCCCGTTGTCTATTGTTATCTGCTTGGGGGCGTCGGATTTGCATTTGATGTTCTGGTCGTAGGTAAACTTTACGGCGAGTTTCTCCCCTTCCAGGTCGGTTGAGCCGTCGGCCGGGGCTACGCTCAGCAACACCGGAGCCGCTGCAGGTTCCGGCTTCACGGGTTCACTCTTTGAACAGCCCGCAAAGCATACAAGAAATGCAGTCGCAACTAAAATGAGTATAGCAGTATTCTTCATTCTTAAATATAAAAAAGTGGCGGCGACACGGCTGCCGCCGCCACATTCCTGTAAAAGATTAAAGCAGAGTAATCTTGGTAATCTTAACCTTGTCTCCGTTGGCTAAGAAGGAACCACCCCACCACTGCTGAGTAAGCGCAGCGGTGAGCATATTCTGAGTGAGAGTCAGGTCGATACAGCCACCGTGTGCGGCAAGATCATATTCGGTGAACTTACCGTTTTCGGTGTCGTTGCCTACAGAGCAGTAACTCAGATATGTAGGTCCCCAATGGCCTTCTACGATCTCCACCTTCCAAGCGTCTGCAAGAGGAGTTACGTAGAATTTCACTACCTGTCCTGCCTTTGCTCCGGCAGCGGCAAGTTCAAGACCTGCATCGCTCAACAAGTACGGCTGATTGCTCCAGTTGTCGGCGATTGCCTCTCCTTCCCAAAGGGTTACCTCCTGAGAAATCTCTGAAACCAGTTGAACCTTGGTAACTGTGAAGAATGCTCCGCACAGCACAAGACCACCATTGTTCACAAGTTCTGCAAGATCGGCGTCTGTCAGCTTAATGGAGAGATATCCGTCTGCAGAAACAGGCACATTGCCATCTCCGTCGGAGCCGGGAAGCTGTTTCCAGGAAGGAAGAGCAGACCAGCTGCCGTTTCCTCCACGAACCTGGTGGTAATCTCCTGCAGGATTCAGCAGATAGTGGACAATAAGCTCCGTGCCGGCAGAAACTGTACTCCAGTCATATCCACCCCAGGCAAGAGCCTGCATTCCACCATCCCATCCTCCTATTGTGAATTCTCCTTCCCATATAGACTTGATATCCTGTTCAAGAAGAACCTCGATGGGATCTGCCTGAACCTCGATATCTCCGTCGAAGAGCTGGAACTTCAGTTCATAAGAGCCAACCTTGCACCAAGGCATAAGGAAGCGGATTTCCTCGGGAGTACGCAAGGCGTACTTGGTAACCTTTGTATCGCCTATGAAAATAGATTCAACAAGGTCCAGACTCTCACCCTTGAGAACAACCTCCTGGCCGATGTGCTGGCCTGCAGGACGAGATGTCAGGATGACCTTGCTGTGGTAGTTCATCTTAATCTCCTCAACGGATTCGAGAGTTTCGCCGTTATCGAGAGACAGGATCACCTTGCCTCCAACAGAGGTAACTGCAGTCTTAAGGGTAAGGCTCGTCTCGGTCTGTGCGCCGATTTCAACGTCCTTTGCACCTATCTTTGCGGCAGTAATAAGATCGAGGTCGGTACCCTCGACAACGATAGGCTCGTCACCTGCATAAACTTCCAGAGGAGAAACCTTGGTGATTGCAGGATGTACGATAGTGTAGTCCACCTCTACGAATTCTCCATTCGGGTGGAACAGCTTCGCAGCGCCGTCAGTTGCCTTAGAAGATACGGTAATCAGGATTTTTCCATCCTCTACGCTGAATGCGGCATCGTTTGCTCCGGCAAGGTCAACCTTTGATACAACGTCGAGGTCGGTACCAGAAATCTCGAGTGCACCACCGGCTTTCGGGGTATTGAGCACCTCAAGGTCGCTGGGCATTACGCACACAAGGTCGCAGATTTCGAATTTGTCACCTGCATAGGAAACGGCGGTCACTAAGCCGTCGGTTGCTACAGCGGGAACCGCAACGGTTATTTTTCCGTCGCTCACTACCATATCTTCCACAACCTCGGTTTCGTTCAACCTGGTGAATTCGACGTTCTTGAACATTTCCAGGTGAAGTCCGGTGAATTCAATTTCATCTCCGGGTTTCAGTATCCTCTTGGCGAGTTTCATTACCGAAGGCTGGCCTATGGTCAGGTCCTTTTCTGAATACAGAAGGTTCTCAACCTCGGCGCCGTCGGAAAGTATGATTTTTCCGGTGACAGCCGTAGCGGGGATAACAACCTTGGCTTGGTGACGGGTCGCGCCATCCATAAGGGGCACAGACTCTCCACCCTCGAACACAACGCTCTGAACGAGGTTCAAATAATCACCGGTCAGGGTTATCACATCTCCCGGATAAGCCGGTTCCTCAACAGTGAAACTTTCGAAGACAATAGGCTCGGTGTATGTGAGTTCACTCTTTGTCTTGTAAACGGCCCCGTCCTTTGCCTTGAGGCTGACGATTCCAACTTCGGGTCCCTCGACGGGAAGAGTTATGCGAATCTCGCTCACCTTTCCGGAATTCACAACCTCGATGGATGTTATGGGTGCAACGCCGGGAACGTTTACTTCCACGATTTCCTGGAGGTTGGATCCAAAGAAACGGAGCTGACCGCCACGCATTACGGGATTAGGACCATAAGAAGCAAGAGTGACAGCGTCGTCGGAGTACTGAGCAGTGCCCAGTGCCACTTTTTGGCAGCCAGTAATTCCAAGAATAAGAGCGGCTGCAAAAGCAATTGCTGATATTTTGATAATATTTTTCATCTTGTCCTATTTTACGTTATTTTGCCGGAACGGCACGAATGTTATCAACATATACAATAGGGCTGCAAGGGCTGCCTTCGCTTGAAGTGCCACCGGCAAAGAAAAATTCGAGGTTTGCGAACGATTCCTTTGAAAGCTTTCCGGTAGCCGCGCTGCCGTCCCAGTATGAAGTGAAGTTTGCGATAGGAACAGAAACAGTCATCCATTCACCATTGGTGTGGGTAAGACCGTCTGCCCAAGGTCTCCAGAAGTAACGGGGAAGAGATATGCCGGCATTGTTGAAATAGGTGTTGTTACAACCTCCAAGTGTATTGCCGTAAATATCCTTCACACCCGCATTGCCGTTGGAAACCAGAGTCACGTCAGAGAAGATAATCTGCATAGGGCATCCTGTCCAGGGATTGCTCTCAGGTATCTTTACTTCGAACTTGAGGACCATACTGCCGTAGTTGCTGAAGTCGACAAGGTCGTTCAGACGGCGGCCGTCCCAGGTGCCGTAGGTCTCGGGATCCTGCCAGTTACCTGCCCAATACTCGAAGTGGCAGGTACCGTCGTGCCAGTCACCGCCGTCGGCAGTGAAAGTCTCGCCACTGGCATCCATCATCATACACATCGAACCTCCGATACCGCCTTCAACGATAGGGCAGGCGTGCCAGCCATGGTTGATAGTGTAAAGGCCGTTCGTGCCGTCGAAGTCGAACAGCAGGCCGCGGTCATCCCTGAATACGAATTCTGAAGCTCCGGTTCCGGAAGCTGTGGTAACCTTAACCTTACCCATCTGAGATCCTGCAGGAACCTTGACCTTAACCGAAGTAAGGGTGATGTCGGCATCGGCGATTGCACCTGCGTCGGCATTGGGGAATTCGATCTTGAGAGGAGAATCGGGCTTCTGGTAGAAATAATTACCGTAGATGGTAACTTCCTGTCCGTCCTCGGCATACTCAAAGCTCATTCTCTGTACCCTGGGTGCAGGAGGAAGCACACGGAAAGAATACTCGACAGTCTGTTTTCCTACCGTATTGAGGTAGATCTTATCGGTTTCCTCGACAGGCATCGTCTTGGGAACCTGCACGATAAGGGTATTGTCGGTAATGTAGCTGGTATTGAGGATAGCCTGCTGGTCGTTGAACCAGACGTCGTGAACGCTGCGCAGGTTTTCTCCCATAATGCACACAACCTCTTCCATAAAGGCCTGCTCAATGTGGATACCCGAATCGGCATAGCGAACACCGATTATGGTCGGGACTCCGTCAGTTGAATGGAAACGGTCGGGATAATCCGTTTTTTCGCAAGAGCTGAGACCTGTGGCAATGATTGCAGCCATTACAAAGAGGCTGATTGTCTTTAAAGATTTCTTTTCTTACTGATATTAAAAGTTATACTTGTATTCTTCGCGTACGTCAACGGTTTCTGCAGGTGCATCTGAAGCAACCTTGCCGTTGAATACCACATCCTCCGTAGGGAAAGGAAGGGTGAAGCTTGAAAGGGTTACGTTGGGAGCGTCGTCATCGCCGATGTGTCCCTTTTCGGGATGAGCTTCGTCGATGAGGGGCTTGTTGCCGTTTCCGTAGAAGAGATCGTTGGGATTGTATTCGAATGTGGTCATTCCAGACTCCCAATAATTCTTGTAAACGTCACCAAGTGCATTATAGGTAGAGCGTCTCTGAGCCTTGAGTTCGGCGATAACCTTGTTGGCCTGGAAATAAGAACGGCGTACAAGGTCGTACCAGTAGTCACCTTCGCCTGAAAGCTCGAGGCGGCGTTCCTTCCATATTTCCTCGCGTGTAACGGTTGAAACGGCGTACTTGCTGTTGAAGTCGGCCTCTGAGAGGTCTCCGCTGAATACACCGTAAGCACGCTTGCGGATGGTATTCACTGCAGCGGCTGCAGCAGCGTTGTCGCTGTCGCATACGGCCTCGGCATAAATCAGATACACATCACCAAGTCTGAGAATGTGGGTAGGAAGCTGATAAGCCATTCGGTCGGCGGGAAGGCCGGTTCCGGCAACGTGGTCGACATTGTCACCGAACAGGTGCTTTACACAGTTGGTTCCGGTGTTGCATTCCATTTGTCCGGGGCCTCCGTCGGCATAAGCCTTCTCTTCTCCTTCACCGGGAGTTGTGGAGAACAGTCCGGCAATATAGTTGAAACCTGTACGTCCGTAAATGGGATCTACGCGGTCGGTCCAGAAGTACTCGTAGTGGTCGCCAGGCATCATCATTGAGCACTGACGGCGCTTGTCCAGCTCGATATTGTTACCCTTGCTGTCCACGCGCTTTGAAGGATCGTCCAGGACGCTTACTCCGAAGGCATCGGCAAGATCCACTGACGGGCCACCCCATCCGCCCCAGAGGTCACCCTGCTCGCTGAATCCTTCGAACATAAGGTCACTCTGAAGAGTGTTCTGACGGGTCCACTGACCACCGTTGACAGTCCACTGCCAGCTGATGAGGGGCTCACCAGTGGCGTTGAAGGTCTTGGGGTCGAGACGGAAGATGTCGCTGTACTTAGGACAGAGACCGCGTCCCGAATTGTCGATTACGTCTTTTGCATACTGTGCGGCCTTTGCAAGGTCATCGGAATTGAGGGATCCGCCCAGACCTGCCTTCGTGAGGTATGTCTTTGCAAGAAGAGCCTCGGCCGCATAATAGTCTATACGGTTGTACTGCCCGATGTATGCATTCTTGGGGAGCAGCTTCATTGCTTTCTCGAGAGTCATTATGATATACTCATAGATGCACTCCCTCTTGAGCTTGGGAACTGAGTTGTACTCGCCGGCCAAAAGGGCTGCATTGTCGTGAACAATGGGAACCTCGCCGAAAGAACGGACCAGGAAGAAATATGCCAGAGCCTTGAGGGTAAGAGCCTCGCCGATAGCCTGATTCTTCACTTTCTCGGAAGCGGTGCCGCCCTGAGTTTCAAGTATGTTCTTGATAACGGTATTAGCGTGTCCGTTGACTGCCCAAAGTGAATAGGACATATTCATAAGGTCGGTGTCAGTACCGTTGGCCGTAAGGGAAAGATAAGGAGATCCACCCCAATACATATTTCCGGACATGACCTCACCAACCTTGATGAAGCCGCGCTGGAAATCGTACCAGGGAGAATTGTAGATATAGTTGACGCCCTGGAGCACCTGCTCGTCTGTCTGATAGAAACCGGAGGTGGTGTAGTTGTCTTCCGTAGGACGGTTCAGGAATTTCTGGCAGGAAACAGCTGCAAGCAGTGCGCCTGCGATTACAATACCTTTGATTATATTTTTCATATTGTAGTCCTCCATCTTTTAGAATGTGAAATTAAGTCCGCAGGAGTAGGTGGTAGGAGAAGGATAACGTCCGTTGTCCACACCGTAGGTAAGACCGGATGAGTCCTGGGTAGAAGCACCGACTTCGGGGTCATATCCGGTATACTTGGTGAAAGTATAGAGGTTCTGGATATTTACATAAACCCTGATGTTGTCGAACTTGATCTTCCGGAGCCACTTCTTGGGAAGATTGTATCCGAGACTGATGTTCTTGATTCTCAGATATGAACCATCCTCGATATAACGGCTGCTCATTCTGTCGTTGTCGTTAGGGTCATTGATGGTGGGACGCGGAGTCTTTGTGCCAGGGTTGGTGACTCTTACGTTTGAAGGATCATCGTACCAGTTGTAGATGGTCTTGCCTTCATAAACAGCAGGATAAGCCTTGTTGGGATCGATGGGAGCAAGTCTGGCGTGGTCGGCAACGCAGTTGTGCTGGTTGGTCCAGGCGCTGTTCATATGTACGAGGCCGTTGTAGCCCTGGGCAAGCAGGTTATAGTTCATAACCTTGTTGCCGTATGAACCGTTGAGGAAGATTCCCAGGTCGAAGTCCTTGAAGCGGAAAGTGTTCTGCCAACCGAAAGTGAACAGAGGAAGAGGTGAACCGATATTGGTACGGTCCTTCTCGTTGATTACACCGTCTTTGTTGACATCCTTGAACTTAAGGTCACCGATCCACACTGTAGTGTTGCGGTCGAATACTCCGTCGGCGGGATATTTCTCGGCGCGGGGTGAGTTCTGGATGTCGGCGAGGTCGGTGTACACGCCATCGACTACGTATCCGTAGAATCCGTAGAGAGACTCTCCGATCTTGGTGGTGGAAACAACGTCGCTCCACTGTCCGTAGCCTACGAGAGCCGCATTTTCCGTTCCGTCAAGGGCAAGCAGTTTGTTCTCGTTGAATGAAATCTGGAAATTGGTATCCCAGCTGAAGTTCTCGGTAGCAACCGGGTGGAAGTCGAGTGTGAACTCGATACCGCGGTTCCTGATGGTACCGAAGTTACCCTTGGGAGCTGCCAGAGCTGAAGAACCGTTACCCTGTGTACCCATATAGGAAGGAAGTTGCATGCTCATAAGCATATCGCTTGACTTCTTCTGGTAAAGGTCGATGGTTACGTTGTACTTGTCGTCCAGGAATCCGAGGTCGAGACCAAGGTTCCACTGTTCCTGCTTCTCCCAATGTATTGCGGTATTGGGGATGTTTGCAGGACGGAAACCGGAGCCGAGTGCAGAAGGCATTGAACTGATGGCTGCGCCCCAGGCGAAGCCGCCGATGTTGCTGTTACCTGTCTGACCCCAACCGATACGGATCTTACCGTTGCTCAGGACACCCTTTGCATCTTCCATGAACTTCTCGTTCGAGAAACGCCAGCTTCCTGCTACAGAATGGAAACCTGCCCATCTGTTTTCAGGACCGAAGTTTGAGGAACCGTCGTAACGGAAGGTGTAGGTAAGGAGGTATCTGTTGTCGTAGTTGTATGTCCAACGGGTGAAGAAAGATGCCATTGCAGAAGAACCGAAACCGTGTCCGATTGCAAAAGAAGTGGGATCACCCAGGGATACGTTGTGAATCTCGTCTGAAGAGAGTCCGTTACTTGAGCCGCTCAGGTAGTTCCATTTGCTTTCCCACGCCTCCTGACCAATCATTCCGCTGAAGCTGTGCTTGCCGAATGTATTGCTGTAGGTGAGGTAGTTCTTGATCTGCCAGAACATACCGGCGTTCTTCTGATAGCTCATAGAGTTGTTGTCCTGCTTGTAGGCTCCGAGAGAGATCTTCGGGCGATAGCGTTCGGCATCGGAGAAGTTCATATCGAAACCGAGCTCGGAACGGAATACCAGATGGTCTATGGGAGTAACTTCAGCAAAGATGTTGCCGGTCATTTTCTGACGTTTGAGAATGTTGTCATTCATCATTGCCATAGCAACAGGGTTCTTTGTACTTCCCTGACCCTCACGGATCACGGTTGACCAGTTGCCGTCGACGTCGTAAACGGGGATGTCGGGCAGAGTGCTCAGAGAGTAGAAGATGATACCTTCGCCACCGTCGGCGAGCTTAAGGTTATCGGTTGTATTCGCATAGGACACGTTGAGTCCGAGCTTGAGCCATTTCTTGAGCTGTGCATCCACATTGGCACGCACGCTGAAACGGTTGAACTGAGAACCGATGATTGTACCCTGCTGGTCCATATAAGAACCGGAGATGTAGTACTGAACCTTGTCGGAACCGCCCTGGGCGCTGATCTGATGAGAGTGCTGCAGAGCTGTGCGGAACACCTCGTCCTGCCAGTTGGTACCTACTCCGAGGAGTGAAGGGTCGGCATAGAATGCGGAAGGATTTCCGACTTCGCCGATTTCTACCATATCATTGTAGAACTGGGCGAACTGGCGCAGGTTCATCATATCCAGACGCTTGGTCTGCTGGCTTACAGCGAACATTCCCTCGTAAGAGAACTTGGCCTCGCCTGCCTTACCGTGCTTGGTTGTAATGAGAACTACACCGTTTGCACCCTGTGCACCGTAGATAGCGGTTGCAGAGGCATCCTTGAGGATTTCCATTGAAACGATATCCGAAGGGTTGATGGTGGACAACGGAGAGATGGTTGAAACCTTACCGTTTCCGAGGGCATCGCCCAGACCGAAGTCTGCACCTGAGTTTCCACCGCCCTGAACAATCACACCGTCAATCACATACAGAGGTTCTGCATTGGCGTTGATGGTAGCTTGTCCGCGGATACGGATAGAAGATGATGAACCCGGAGCTCCGGAAGTCTGCACGGATGACACACCCGCGGCACGACCCTGGAACGCCTGGTCCAGCGAAGTGATGATAGAACCCTTCAAGTCCTCTTCCTTCATAGATACGGAAGAACCTGAAAGGTCACTTTTTTTCATCGTACCGTAACCTACGACAACAACTTCGTCCAAAAGCTGAGTGTCCTCGGAAAGGGTAACATTGTAGGTGCTTTGACCGCTCTGAACGGTTACGACAGCACTGGTGTAGCCGATGCAGGACAGGGTAAGCGTCTTTCCGTTAGCAACGGAAATGGTATACTTACCATCCAGATCGGTAACAACTCCATTCGTGGTGCCTGTCTCGACAACTGAGCAACCGATTACCGGTTCGCCTTTGTCGTCAACAACCGTACCGCTCACTGTCGCCTTCTGAGCGAAGAGCGAGAAGCACGCAAAGAGCAGGGCCACACAAGAAAAAAGTTTTCTTTTCATGTCACTGATTTTTGGTTAATAATTTTGGTTTGAATAAGTAAAAAGTTATATATGTTGTTTTTATTGTTGTTTTCCGAACCATTCGTTTCTGCGGCGGCTCCATTCCTTTTCGCGCCACATAGCGTGGCCGCAGGTGGGAACGCAGAAATACTGTTTGGGAGACTTTATGATATTGTACTGGGCAAAATTGGTATGCGGCGGGCAGGTGGGATCCTGCAGACCGAAAGCCATATACACAGGACACTGGATGCGGTCGGCAAAGTTCTTGACGTCGAAATAGCTGAGCATTTCGAAGAGCTGTGCTCTGTCGACACCCTGCCTGTCGGCAGCGTCAAAGACCTCCCACATAGGCCACCATACTATCTGCGAATAGTGCCTGTAGTCTCCAAGGAAGGGCACTGCAGGAGCGGCGGCAGCGATTCTGCCGTCCAGCGCGGCACTGATCATAGTGAACGCACCTCCCTGACTCTCGCCGCGCGCGAATATGTGCGCTGTGTCGGCCTTCTCCAACGATGCAACGAAATCGACGGCCCGCACTACGTCGCAGAATGCGCCGCGGTAGTAATAATTCTCCTTCGAATCAAGCCCGCGGTCGATCCAATCCCGCACCTCGTCCCGGAATATACCCTGGCCGCGTACACTCACCAGAAATTCGATAGCCTGAGGGTTGGCGGACGGATCATACCAGTAAGGATCGGCGCCGTAGCCCATATAGTCGATATACACCGGATACTTCCCTTCCTTTACAGGTTCGCACAGGTATCCGCCCATCTTCGCGCCGCCGAAGGAGGTGATTTCCACACGGTAACCGTTGCGGAGGCTGTCGCTGTGCTCGGGCGAAAACTCCTTTACTACCTGCATCGGCACCGACGAGAGTTCGTTCAGGGTTGCGGCCCAGAATTCGTCGAAATCTTCACTCTTGTCCTGCGGGGAAACTATTTTCTCGGGCTCGATGCCTATGTTGAAGGCTGCATAACTGCCGGAATCCTCGTCCGATGCCCAGGAAAGGTTGACCTGGTAGAATCCGGGAGCGACTTCGTCCAAGGGAAAATCTACTGTTCCCCACTCCCCTTCTATACCGGCCGTGCTGAGCAGTACCGTATCCTTCTTTTCCAACATAAGGCTCAGGTCGCTTACCAGCGCCAGCTTCACCGCTACGGGTTCGGCGGACGGATTGCTTACCTCCACCGAAAGGCGGCGGGGTGCGTTGCCCGTAAACAGGTACCTCGATGAGAATTCGTAGCGCAGACGGGGCATTCCCGACACCTTAAGAGCGGCGTCCGTTATGACCGCTACGGTGCTGCTGTCGGTAACAAACACGGAATTGAGGCCCTGGGCTTCCTGCCAGGGATCTCCGCAGAGATCATCGCCTTCCTGCCAGCGCTCGTGGGCAGGCTGCGCAAATCCGCCCCAGCCCCAGAAATTGCATCCTGCAAGGTTTCCTCCGTTTTCGGCCGATTCCACGACCCGGGAGAAAACATAGGCATAAATGCGGTCCCTCCCCGTAGTGGGGCAGCTGCGGTCGAAGCCGAAGCCGTCCCGGGGATAGCCGAATTCTTCAATAACCACAGGCTTTCCGAGGCGGACAGCAACTTCGAGATGAGAATCGATGTAAGCGCCTACCTTTTCGATGGCCCCGCCTACACCGTCATTCACTGAATCCTCCCTGACCCAGCTCCAGTTGTAGGGCCAGATATGGATGGTAATGTAGTCGATATCGTCACAGGTATTGATGCTCTCATACAGGTTCATATCCTCCTCGCAACCCTTCTGTCCTTCGTTTCCGGTACTTACCATATGAACCGGGTCGATGGATTTGATGAGGGCCGCAGTGCCGTGTATGTAGCGCACGAATGCCTCTCTGTTTGCCGGAAGGTCGCTGAAGCACCGGGGTTCGTTACAGATCTGCCAGCTGAATATGGCCGGATGGTCTTTCAGGGCAGACACCGTTTTTCTGACGTATTCGTGATTCAGGGCAATTGCTTTTTCATTCACACTGAATGCGGCCATAGCCTGCATATATGCCCAATAGCCGTCTTCGGCAGGTCTGGGTTGCTTTCCCGCGCCGGCTCTCTCCAGATAGTCGGCAAAGCCGTACGACCATTCCCACGCATTGTTGAGGAACAGCACGGCGCACATCCCCCTTTCCTGCATACGGTCCAGGGCATATCTGAGTCCTTCGACAGACTCGCCCTCGGTTGCGAGCACCCTAAGGTTGGTTACGCCCATCGCCTTGAGCGTGTCGAGTTCCCGGTCGAGCCTGGCTCTTCCGGCTTCATCGGCGGCAAGCCGGCCGGCATACCAGAGGTTTGTGCCTATGTAATACTCCGATTTCCCCTCTTTGAGTATATTTCCGTCTTCGGCAGTCCACACGGACTTGGAAGAAAGGCTGTCACAAGCCGCGACAGAAAGAAATAAAACGCAGATAATCAGCGATATAGCGCTGTTTTTAGTAGTGTTCGTAAAATGTGGCATATACGCGCGTAGCAATTTGGTGCAAGTTAGCGCATATCATTTTATCAAATAAATATTATATTATCAAAGTTGCGTACATTTTTAACACACATCAAACTATAACGCTGTGTTTTTTGTAAATCTGCCGGAACTCACGGGGCGTGATTCCCTTGCTTTTCTTAAAGAAACGGTTGAAATTGGAGACGTTGTTGAAGCCCGAGGAATAGCAGATTTCGGCTATTGTCTTGGTAGTGTTCACCAAGTCCCTGGCAGCGATTCCAAGCCGGATTTCCAATATGTACGAAGTCAGGGTTTTCCCGGTCCTGGTCTTGAAGAAGCGGCTGAAGGAACTCGGGCTCATTCCGGCCACACCGGCTATTTCGCCAAGCGTGAGTTCCCTGTCGCAATTTGCAGTTACATATTCCTTAACCTTTTGGATACGGCGGCTTTCGCTGCTTTTGTCGATATGTGCGAACGTGTTGCTGGCCAGCACTTTGCAATCGCTCTGCGAGAGGGTATACAACAAGTTGAGCATAAGCATCAGCTGATTGAAACTGTCTTTGTTGGCGGCCAGGTTGTCCAGGTAAACAAACGCCCGTAGAATCACGTCGGGCTTGAAAGAAATCCCGCTCTGAGCCTTTTTGAGCATCGTATTTATGGAGGCGAACTGGTTTCTGGACAGGAGTTCCTGAGGCAGCAGGGATTTGTCGAACTGAATGGTAATCTCCCTTATGTCCGAGCTTTTGCACTGGCCCTGATTCCATACGTGCTCCAGGTCCTCGGAACCGATGATTGCCAAGTCCAGGTCACCGATCGTCTCGATACTGTCACCTACCACGCGCTGAGCCCCGGCGGCGCCTTGTACAAAATTGATTTCCAATTCTTTATGGCGGTGTATCGGGTAATTGAATTCGCTTTTCCTGCGATCCACGATGTAAAAGCAGTCACTCGCCGACAAAGGCGGTATTTCATATAAGATATCTTCCATATTGCTGGCAAATATGGGCAAAAGAAATTAATTTTTGATACTTTTTTATCATTTTCTGCATCTTTTTTTTCTGTTTATTGCAATATTATATACGTATAAGTACTTTTGAAGTATATGTATACGAGCACACTTAAAGAAGAACTTTCAAAAGAACTGCGGGAGAATATCCTCCCCTTCTGGATGGACAGGATGCCCGATCCTGCAGGAGGTTTCCTGGGCCGCATCGACGGCAGGGGAACTGCTTTCGCCGATGCCGAAAAAGGCGCTATTCTCAACGCGCGCATCCTGTGGACTTTTTCGAGCGCCTGGCGCATCCTGCAGGACAGCAGTTATCTGGAAACGGCGCACAGGGCCTACCGCTACATATCGGACCATTTCATAGACCGGGAATACGGCGGGGTATATTGGAGCCTGAATGCCGACGGAACGCCCCGGGACTCAAAGAAACAGTTCTATGCGATAGCTTTTACGATATATGCCCTGGCCGAATATCACAGGGCCTGCCCGAGCGGGGACGCCCTGGATCTGGCAGTGAAACTGTTCCGGAGCATCGAGGAGCATAGCCTCGACAAAAACCGGGAAGCTTATCTCGAAGCCTGCACTCGGGAATGGGATACTATAGAAGATATGCGGTTGAGCGACAAAGACCAGAACGATGCCAGGACTATGAACACCCATCTGCACATCCTGGAGGCATATACCGGCTTGTACAGAGTATGGAAGGACGAATCGGCGGAACTTGCGCTCAGAAGGGTTACAGACATTTTCCTGAACCGGATTGTGCGCACCGACGGGCATCTGGGCCTGTTCTTCGACGAGAACTGGAAGCCCACTTCGACTATGGTATCGTACGGGCACGACATCGAAGCTTCGTGGCTTTTGTGCGAAGCCGCCGAAGTTCTGGGTGACGCAGAACTGATTTCCAGTGTCATAGACGTCTCTGGCCGGATTGCCGATGCCGCAATGGAAGGATTCACCCCGAAGGGCGGAATGGAATATGAATTCGACCCTGTGACAGGAGTGCGCCACGATTCCAGGGACTGGTGGGTACAGGCCGAAAGCGTGGTCGGATGCATAAACCGCTTCCAACTCACCTCCGACCCCATTTGGAAGGACAGGGCCCTGGCACAGTGGGAGTTTATCCGGAAACATATTGTCTGTCCCGACGGGGAATGGTATTGGAGCGCGCTGCCATCGGCCGAAGGCTTTGTCCCCAATACTGCAGACGACCGGGCGGGGTTCTGGAAATGCCCCTACCACAACGGCCGGATGTGTATGGAAATTATCGAGCGGCTTTAATTAAAGCACGGTAGAAGCAAGCAGTTCGCTGTCCGGCACAAGCGGTGTCAGGACATACTCCCGGCATTCGGCGGGAACCAGCAGAGTATCCCCGGTGCAGAGCCGGTATTCCGTGGGATCCGCCGCCATCTGCAGCAAGACCTCTCCCTTTATGCAATTGTAAATGACAAAGCGGTCGGGGCTGTCCTTCCCTACCGTTTCGCGCCCGTTAAGAGTCAGGCGTCTTACGGTGAACTGCGGGCATACAGCTACTCCGGCCGATGTGTCCGATGCGCTGTATTTCCTGTAATCTATTATATCCAGCGCTTCGTCCAGATGCATTTCGCGCGCCGTTGCAGGGTTCAGTTCACGCCCCCAGTCATACAGGCGGAAGGTCAGGTCCGACGGCTCCTGGATTTCACATACGACAAGTCCCCCGTCGGCAGCGTGGACCGTGCCAGGCTTTATGAAAATCATATCTCCCCTGCGGGGATGAATCACGTTCAGAAGCCTGTCGGCCGTTCCGTTCTTGCAGGCATCCCGGAATTCGGCAGGAGTCACATCCCGGTTGAAGCCCATATAAACCGCCGACTGCGGACCGGCATCCAGTATGAACCAGACTTCGGCCTTGCCCAATGAACCGTAGCGCCGTAAGGCAAGGGTGTCGTCGGGATGAACCTGAACCGAGAGTTTGTTCTCAATGTTCAGATACTTGACCAGCAGAGGAAATCTGTCCCAGACCCTTCCCTGCCCCAGAAGCCTTTCCGGAAAGGAGCGCACCAGTTCGGCTATGGTCTTGCCGGCCAAAGGCCCGTTCGCTACGACGGAACTTACTCCGGCGACATCGGCCAATTCCCAACTTTCCCCGACGGGATTGCCTTCGGGAACGGGGAACTTCTTTCCAAGCCCGTTCATCAGGGCATAACCGCCCCAAGGCCTGGCTGAAGCTACGGGTTCAAATCTGAGGGGGTAAAGTCTTTCCATTTTCCCGGGGTTAGCAGTTTGTCAGTCAAGGCAGAAATCGAGTGCAGACTTAAGGGCATCGCGGTCCAGTTTCTGGCCTATGAATACCAGTTTCTGCATCCGGTCTCCGTACAGGGGGTCCCAGTCCCGGCGCAAGGCCGCATCGTGGGCCAGCTGCTCCTTAAGGTCGTTCTCGGGCATCGTAGCGTACCACTGCCCCACGTTCTTGAGGGATATCTGCGCGCCGGCCTGCTCGAATATGTAACAGATATCGGTATTGTCGGTGAAGTAGCACATTCCCTTGGCCCTGATTATTCCGGCCGGCCAGTGCTTTGCCACAAATTCATCAAACTTGTTGATATCGAAGGGCCTGCGGTTGTAATACACGTATGTGCCGATGCCATACTCCAGGGCCTCGCCTTCGTTGGCGTCGGCGCCCTTCTCAACCTCGGTTATCCAGCTTGCAGACGCGGCCACGCTGTCGTAGTCGAAAAGTCCGGTGTTCAGAAGTTTTTCGAGTTCTACGTCGCCGTAATCGCACTCGATTATCTGAGCCTTAGGCTGGAGGGCGCTCACGATCTGACGCACTTTGCCGAGTTCGTCGGGGCTCAATTCCGAAGCCTTATTGAGGAGTACCATATTGCAGAACTCAATCTGCTGGATTACGAGGTTTTCGATATCGTCTTCGCCAATGTTCCCGCGAAGCAGAGACTTGGCGCAGGCAAATTCGTCCCTCATTCTGAGCGCATCCACCACCGTAACTATGCAGTCCAGAGAGGCACAGCCGTTTGCGGTATATCGCTCGTCCAGGTAAGGTATCGAGCAGATTGTTCGGGCGATGGGTTCGGGTTCGCAGATTCCGCTGGCCTCTATGACTATGTAGTCGAACCGGCCGGTTGCCACGAGCCCGCTTATCTGCTCTACCAGGTCCATCTTAAGGGTGCAGCAGATGCAGCCGTTCTGCAATGAGACCAGAGAGTCGTCACCGCCGCCCACAATGCCGTCTTTGGCGATGAGGGCCGCATCTATGTTAACTTCACCTATGTCATTTACTATAACGGCGAATCTGATTCCCTTGCGGTTGGAGAGGATTCTGTTTAAAAGGGTGGTCTTCCCACTGCCCAGATATCCTGTAAGAAGCAATACCGGTATGTTTTTCATTTCTTTGATTTAAACGGACAAATATACTTCAAATTCTCCTACTTAATTTAAATTTCCGGCTCGTCTTTAAAGAAAATTTCAATATATTTGTAGGGTTATGCTGATTGTTCTGGAAGGGCTGGACGGAGCCGGCAAATCGACTCAGGTCCACAAACTGAAAAATTATCTGGAGGGGCTGGACGCCAATCTGGAATACATTCATTTTCCCCGCTACGACGCTCCCGTTTACGGAAACCTGATTTCAAAATTCCTGCGCGGAGGATTCGGTCCCATAGAAGCGGTTCATCCGCAGCTGGTGGCCCTGCTTTTCGCCGAAGACAGGCACACCGCGCTACCGTCGATCAAACGCACTCTGGAGCAGGGCGGGACCGTGCTTCTGGACCGGTTCGTCTATTCCAACATTGCATATCAGTGCGCGAAACTGGACGACCCTGTCGAACGGGAAGAAGTCAAAAGCTGGATTCTGGACACCGAATTCGGAACCTTCGGCCTGCCCAGGCCCGATTTGAACATCTTCCTGAATGTTCCTATAGATTTTGTAGAGGAAAGCCTGAGCGCCAATCGCGCCGGGGGCGACCGGGATTATCTGCAGGGACAGAAGGATATTCACGAGGCCGACATCGGGTTCCAGAAGAAAGTCAGGGAGATGTACCTGGAACTGGCGGATTCGGACCCCGGGCTCAAAGTGGTGGACTGCTCCGACCCCTGCGGACGGATGCTTGACGCCGACACCATCTTCGCAAAAATCAAAACCCTGGCAGACAGCGTAATCCTATGAGCAACATCTACAACGCAAGCCGCCGGGTTTCGGCTACCCTGATAGGAATCGTAATCTATATGGCAGGATTCTTCAAGCTGATGGATCCTGTGGGCACTTCGCTCATTGTGGAGGATTATACCAGGTTTTTCGGAGTGGATTTCATCGCCTTTGCGGCAATGCCCGTCGCAGTGGTTCTCTCGGTATTCGAAACCCTGTTGGGCGCGGCTCTGATTACCGGAGTATGGCGCAGGATAACGGCCCTCGTGAGCGGAATCACTTTGGGGGTATTCACGGTCATAACTGCGATTCTGGCCATTTGGAATCCCGATATGGACTGCGGCTGTTTTGGCCAGGCCATTCATCTGACACATCTCCAGAGCCTCCTGAAGAACGGCATTCTGCTTGCGCTGTGGTGCTATGCCTTCCTCCCCTTCCGGGAGTTCGGTCAGACAAAGAAAATCAAGTACGTTACCTTTTCGATTGCCGCCATTTCCTCCGTTGCCTTTGCAGTCTATTCGCTTTTGGCAGTGCCCCTTATGGACTTCACCGACTACAATGCCGGCGTTGAGCTTCAGGCCGAGGACGCCCCGCTGTCGCTCTGCACGCCGCAGCGTGAATACATCGACAACTGCTGCTTCGACGGCCCAGTTATGGTTGTAAGTATTTATAATACAGATAATTACGATATAATAAAGGTAGCATCATTCCTGGAGCAGGCAGAGCAGGCCGGTTTCCGGCCGATGGTTCTGATGAGCTGCGCTCCCGAAGAACTTGACTCTACCGGCTGCTACAGCGCCGACAGGCGTACTCTTATGAGCCTGAACCGTTCCAACGCCGGGGCGACGTATATCTGCAATCAGCAGGTCATCAGGAAATGGTCATCAAATATGCTCCCTGACAAGGAGCGGATGGAGGAGCTCCTGACCCGGAACCCCACAGAGGAAATGCTGAACCGCTCCGTCAGGGACCGGCTTATGGTTCAGGGTATTCTCCTGTATGTCTTTGCAGTGATGTTACTTCTTTAATTTTTTACTATGGATAATTTTATCGACATCGCCCGGAAGTTTGAGATATCCGGAAAGGTTCTCGAGGTTAAACCTCTGGGGAACGGTCTCATCAACGACACATTCAAGGTGGTTACCCCCGACGGTTGCCCGGACTACGTGCTGCAACGCATCAACAACGCTATTTTTACCGACGTGGAACTGCTGCAGCGGAACATCGATGCGGTAACGGGACACATCCGCAGAAAGCTCGAGGCCCGTGGAGAGGACGACATCGACCGCAAGGTACTCTCATACATTCACCCGAAGGGCAGCGACAGGACCTATCTCTTCGACGAAGGAAAATACTGGAGGATGTCGGTGTTCATTCCCGATACAATCACCAGGGAAACTGCCGACGAGCAGAATTCCTATTTTGCCGGCAAGGCTTTCGGCAACTTTGAGGCTATGCTTACCGACATTCCGGAACAGTTGGGCGAGACTATCCCGGATTTCCACAACATGGAGCTGCGTTCCCGTCAGTTGAAGGAGGCCGTGGCAAAAGACGCCGCCGGACGGGTTTCCAATCCCGAAGTGCAGCAGATTCTGGCCGATATAGCAGAATATGATTCCGAAATGTGCAAGGCCGAGCGGCTCTACAGGGAGGGTATGCTTCCAAAGCGGATCTGCCATTGCGACACCAAGGTGAACAATATGCTGTTCGACCATAGCGGCAATGTGCTTTGCGTCATAGACCTTGATACCGTAATGCCCAGCTTCGTATTCTCCGACATCGGAGACTTTCTCAGAACGGCGGCGAATACCGTGGCGGAAGACAGTCCGGAGACCGACAAAGTTTCATTCAAGATGGAAACCTTCAAGGCTTTCGTCAAGGGCTACCTGGAATCGGCATCGGCATTCATTACACCTATAGAGAAAGAAAACATCCCGTACGCGGCACTCCTTTTCCCCTATATGCAGGCCGTACGTTTCTTTGCCGACTACCTCAACGGGGACACCTATTATAAGATACAATACCCGGAGCACAATCTGGTGCGTACGCGCAACCAGATGGCACTTTTCCACAGCGCGCTGAGCCACGTGGAGGAGATGAAGGAGTATATCGGAAGCCTGTAGATCCCGTCGTTTTAGTCGGGATTGTTTTTCTGGAAATTCCAGCTGTCGCGGCACATCTGCTCGAGATCGAACTCGGCCTTCCATTCCAGCTCGCGCAAAGCCTTGTCGGGTTTGCAATAGCAGGTTGCGATGTCTCCCGGGCGACGGGCCTTTATACTGTAGGGTATTTTTATTCCGTTTGCCTTTTCGAAGGCTTTCACCACGTCGAGCACGGAATATCCGTGTCCGGTTCCCAGATTGTAGATGTTCACGCCCGCGCCTCCGTTAAGTGCGCGCAGGGCAGCGACGTGCCCGCGGGCGAGATCAACAACGTGAATATAGTCGCGGACGCCTGTACCGTCGGGGGTGGGATAATCGTTGCCGAAAACCGAAAGTTCGGCCCTCTTGCCTATGGCTGTCTGGGTAATGTAGGGCATCAGGTTGTTTGGAATACCGTTGGGCCTTTCTCCGATCAGCCCGCTCGGGTGCGCCCCGATCGGATTGAAATAACGCAGCAGAACAACGCTCCAATCCGGATTGGCAGCCTGGAAGTCCGTCAAAATCCGCTCTATCATAGATTTGGTCTCGCCGTACGGATTGGTACAGATTCCCTTGGGGCAATCTTCGGTAATGGGAATCTCGGCGGGACTTCCGTAAACCGTTGCCGACGACGAGAATATAAGCTTGTGACAACCATGCCGGCGCATCGCCTCCAGAAGTGAGAATGTGCTGCACAGATTGTTCCTGTAATATTCCAGAGGTTTGGAAACCGACTCCCCCACAGCCTTGAGTCCGGCGAAGTGAATCACTGCATCGAAACCGTGCTCCGCGAAAAGCCTGTCCATTGCCTCCACGTCACACACGTCGGCCTCCAGGAAAGGAACCGGCTTGCCGGTAATGAGTTCTACTCTCTTAAGTGTTTCGGGATTGGAGTTGACAAAGTTGTCTACCACAAAAACGTCGTGGCCTTTTGCACAAAGTTCCACTATTGTGTGATTGCCGATGAATCCGGCGCCTCCGGTTAAAAGAATGTTCATAAGAAAATATTAAGACTTGAGTGTTCGGATTGTCTTGGCCACGTTAATAAGGTGGTCGGCGATACGCTCCGTATTGGATGACAGTTCCATAAACAGAGTCCCGGTACCCACATTGCAGATGCCTCTGTTCAACCTTTCGATGTGACCGTCTTCCATACTCTTCGTAAAGTCGTCGATCTGCTCTTCAATGACATTGGCCTGGGCCAGTTCTTCCAGATTTTCTTTGGTATAGGCCGATATCGCCTTGTCATAAAGCGAATGGACCAGAATCTTCAGCTGGCTGATTTCGTAAAGGGCTTCGTCTGAGAATCTGCCCTGCAACGTCATCAGGCCATCTGCATATTCTACGATGTTCTCGGCATAGTCTCCGATACGCTCCACGTCGCGCACCGTCCTGTAAACGGTGGAGAGATAAAGCTTGTCGTGAGCGCTGAGCCCTCTGCGGTCAGAGAGTTTAACAACAAAGTCGACCAGAGACCTGTTTATAAAGTTGATTTCCTGTTCCGTGCGCTCGAAAACTTCCCTGTCGGTAAAGTCCAGAGTCGTAATGATATTTATAGAACGGTCGAAATTCAGCATAGACAACTCTGCCATCCGAAGAACCTCACGCTTTGTCTGAACCACCGCAATAGGCGGGGCCTGAAGCATATTGTTGTCGATATAGTGCAGACGGAGCTGTAGTTCATCTGAAGTTTCTTTATCCTTTACCATCCCGGTGACCAGCCCCACAAGACTGTTCGTAAGCGGCAGCATAAACATCACGGTAATGACATTGAAGAACGTATGGAACATCGCGAGCTGTGTCTGCGGCGCTCCGGGGAACATTTTTTCGAACAGCACTCCGAAACTCTGCGAATTACCGCTCAAAGCCATCAGGAGCCATCCCACAGTAAGGAATACGATTACTCCGGAGCAGTTGAACAGAAGATGTATGAGAGCTGTTCTCTTGGCATTGGTTCCGCTGGTCACACCGGCTATGATGGCCACGATACAGGAACCGATATTGGAACCCATCGTAAGGAAGATGCCCTGGTCGAGGGAGATGAGACCCGTGACGCACATCGCAAGCGCAATGGATGTCATCACGGAAGAACTCTGGATAATGGCGGTGAGGACAGCGCCTATCATCACCAGCAGCAGAGGATTGCTGATTTTTGCCAGAAATATCTTCACTCCTTCGAGTGCCGCGAACTCTTCCATCGACCCGCTCATCAGCGAAAGTCCTACGAAGAGCATTCCGAATCCCGTAAGAATGCCGCCCCAGACCTTTGCGTTAGCCGATTTTGCGAACAGGACAATCATTGCCCCGATTCCGGCAAACGCCGAGAATATAATGGTCGTCGAAAGAGCATTGCTCCCGAACATACCGAGCGCTACGATCTGTGCGGTGACCGTTGTTCCGATATTGGCGCCGAAGATGATGGTGGCGGCCTGAGATAGAGAAATAATGCCTGCGTTGACGAAACCTATCGTCATCACAGTAGTAGCTCCGGAGCTCTGAATGGCAGCGGTCCCGACCGTTCCGATACCTACTCCCAGGAGTTTGCTTTTAGATGCCTTGGCAAAGAGGCTTTTCAACTTGGCTGAGCTCGCCGATTCCAAATTTGAGCTCATCATCTGGCAAGCAACGAGGAATATGCCGATTCCAGCCAGAAGGGTCAGGATTGCAGAGACAATAGCTGTCGTTCCCATAACTGCAATTCTATA
>JAGHTF010000064.1 GCA_018065485.1 Candidatus Cryptobacteroides fimicaballi
CTACAAAGGCGCGATAACATCAAGCCAGCATCTCTATGATAACCCAAAAAGGCGCGATAACTTCAAGCCGTGGTATCAGACACTTAGGCTGAGCATCAACGCTCAGCCTTTAGTTTTTCCAATACCGCCGACTCCCTGTACATTTTTATTATGGCGTCGATGGAGTAGTCGATGCTGAATTTACGGGAAAAGTCGGCGTACTGCTGTCCTGCTGCAATGCGTTCCTGCGGATGATCTATCCACCAGTCGATTTTCTGCGCCAAGGTACGGGCGTCGTCACAAGGGTAAACACTGCGTTCATCCATTGCAAAATCGGTGGTGCCGATGAGTTCACCGCTACCCACCAGAGGTACGCACCCTTCGCGCACGGCCTCAAGGCAACCAAGGCCCTCTACTTCGAGTTTTGCGCAGTGAACATACAGATACGCTTTCTTTGCCAGTTGCGCAAGCTGCTCGTGGGTATGGAAGGCAAACACCGGAGGGATAGAAAGGACTCCGTCGGCGAGCAAACGGTCGGCGGTCTTTTTCAGTTTAGGCAGATTCACCCCGTTCCCGGCAAAAACCAACTGGATTTCCCTGCTGTGACGGCAATAACGCATAGCGTTCAACAGGCAAATCTGATTCTTCACGTTTGCATAACGGCCGGTGTTGTATATGATGTATGGTTGTGTCTGAGGTGCACAGGCTATCACCCGTTCGGGAGATATTTCTATTCCATTGGAGATTACGGGCAGATGACTGCTGAACCCGAATTTCTGCAGGAGATTTCTGACCGCACTGGTCGGACACTGCACGTGAGTGCAATGGTTGAACTGGGCATTCCGCCATCTTTTCATCAGAAGTCTGTTGGACCATCCCCACGAGGCAAACGGAATTTCGTTCAGAATGTTCTGGGTATACAGATGGAAGGTTGCTACTATGGGCTTGCCCAATTTCTCGGCCCATCGGATTGCGTCGGCTTGCAGGAAAAGCGGCTCGCAAAGATGAATGACATCGGCCCACTGTACCGCCTCGCGTATGATTTTCTGGTCTCGACGGGCGTAGCTGAATCCGTTTGCGTCGATGATGGGCTGGAAGATGGGGAAGTAGAGGCGTTTGAGGGGAAAGTCGGGTTTTCGGCCGTAGGCGAGTTTGGATGAGCCGGACAGAATTCGGGCGTCCACTCCTTTTTCACGGAGTTTGGTTACGGTTGCATTTACCGATGAGCATATTCCGTTCCCCGGGACGTTGATATTGTTTGCTACAAAAAGTACTTTCATTCGGAAAATTTTTCCAAAGGTAGTACTTTTTTGCAAAAGTTACCAATATTTCGCCTTTTACATCAGCGGAGCCCTTCTGGCGAGGGAGGCATTTTCTCTGCCGAGTCCGCCAGAAGGGCTCCGCTGATAAACAGCTTCTCAATATCCCGAAAAATCAATTATTTGGAACGGTAGGCGGCAATGATTGCGGCGGTGACCTCTTCGACACTGAGGTCGGAGGTGTCGAGTACCAGGTCGAAATTGGCCCGGTTGTAGCAGTCGGCGTTATAGAACTCCTTGAATCGCTCGTTCTCCTCGCGCTGACGCGCCAGCAGGTTGTTCATCACCGTAAGGGTATCGCCAACCGGTTCGCCGCTACGCTTGTCGTCGTGGAATACGCGGTCGGCCGCAACTTCGGCCCGGGCCGTAAGGTAAACCTTGAAAGACTTGTGCACGAAGAACCAGGCCATCCGGGAATCCAGGACAATGTTGTCGGTCCCGTCGGTATTCATCGCCTTGAGGCATCCGTCTATATAATCATCTACAGACTTGTCGGCCTTGCAGTCCTTATTGAGCTGGAGAGTGTCTATGCCCCGGCTGGCAGCAATCTTACGCTGAATGGTACCGGTCGAGAAATATTCATAGCCCAGAACGGCGCAGATTCTTTTTGCGACCGTGCTCTTTCCTGAGCCCAGGTCACCTGTAATAGAAATGATTCCCATCTTCTGAATTCTATCTCAATCGTGAAACTCTGATTCCGCGGGTTGCATAGTCTGCCAGAGTCTTGGGATCTATGGCAACCTTCATAAGGCCGGTTCCGGCGTGGATGAAGTGCATCTGACCGTCGTCGCCCGTGCAAGCCATAGCAACGTGCGACAAATCCAGCCCGGGATGATAATCGACAAAGCAGATAATGTCGCCGTCCTTAATCTGAGAAATAATCTCATCCTTACGAAGTTCCTTCTGGCTCACATAGAAGTAGGGAGCCTGGAGATTTAGCCTGTCCTCGGCGGCCTTGACCACTGCACTCTGCACATCGTCTCCGCGAAGCTGCTTATAAACGTTCTTGTGGGTTGTCATATAGAAGAAACTCTGGTTGAAAGGCTCTCCGAGAGTCTCACTCATCTCGTAAAGGATACCGTTGGTCTGATTCTGCAGCAGCCATTCGGAAGTGTAATGAATGCGGGAGCCGTATCCGTTCACAACGCCGAGGCGGTATCTCATATTCTGGATATTGTGGCAGAGAAGCTCGTAAGAAGGCCTGGCTTTTTCTACGGAAGACTCTTCCCTGACCGCGTAATGTTCGCCGTCTCCTGCCTGAACAATCCGGCGGCCCTTGACTGTGAGCGCAAAGCTTGAGCAAAGTTCAACGAAAAGAATGCAGTCGGTCTTATCGAGATAAACCCTGAGCTGCTCGGGTTCCTGCTCCAGGGTATAGTATGCATACTGGGTTCCAAGGAACTGCTTTGCGATTTCGAGCGCCAGCTCACCGGTAGGAAGGTCGGCCTTGTCCTTGACCGCAGCGTAAACCCTGTCGAAAATCTTTCTGTTAACGGCATCCTGATCCTGAGCCGAGGCTGTATGCAATCCGATGAACAGCGCTACTGCAAACAATAAAATCTTTTTCATATCAAAACTTATTTTACTCTCAATCTTTGTCCTATTCTTAAAATCTTATTGGAAGAAATGTTGTTGAGCCTGCAAATCTGTCCCACGGTAGTACGATACTTCTTGGCAATGCCCCCAAGGGTATCCCCGCTCCTTACGGTATGATATACGACCTGAGGTTTGGAGGCCTCGGCAAGCGAATCCAGCTTAATGTAATCGTCGATTCCAAAACGCGAATTGGCGCCGAAGAATCTCTTGATGATAACCAGAGAGTCTGCACGCAGCCTGCCATCCGTGAACTCAACCAGTCTCTCAGGGTCGAACGGATATCCCTTGTAACGGACTTCGAAATGCAGATGGGGACCCGTACTGCGCCCGGTGCTGCCGCCGAGGCCTATCTGCTCACCGGCCGTAACCCAGTCTCCGACAACCACATCCCTGCGGGAGAAATGACCGTAATAGGTCTCCAACCCATTGTAATGCCGGATTGCGACAAGATTGCCGTATCCGCCTATATAGCCCGACTTTACCACAACCCCGTCGAAGGCGGCTACAACCGGAGTCCCGGTAGGATAAGGAATGTCTATACCCTGATGTCTGCGGCGGTGGCGATAACCGTACCGTGAAGACGGAACCCCAACATAAGGGCAGCAGAAGATACCCATACTGTCCTTAAGGTCAAGAAAAACGGTGTCGGGAATCTGGTTCAGAGGAATCTGCTGGGGCTCGAATGCACTCTCGACCCAATCTGCATAAACGGTATCCTTCTGAATATATTCGCTTTCAAACTCCCAGGTCTTGTCGGAGAACATAATAATCGCCGAAGAATCAGGGCCCATAACCGTGTCGATAGGCTCCCTGATCTGTGCAAGGCCCGATAAAGCGCACAATAGCAGTGCGGCAGTAAACAATATTCTTTTCATCAGTCGAATTTTGCAATAATTTCCTTTGCCTGAGCAACCCTGAGGCTCAGCAACTCATCGTCCCTGGCTTCGCATATGAAGCGAAGATACGGCTCCGTATTGGAAGGACGAACGTTGAACCACCAGTCGGCAAATTCCACGCGGTAGCCATCAAAGTCCATACCAGCAAGAGGCTTATCCTGAGAGACAAAGAAATCCCTCAACGCATCCATTGCCTCTTTCTTATGCTCCAGCTTGAAATTTATTTCCCCGGAATTGCGGTAGCGGATCAGTTTGTCCACCATAGCGGCCAGGCCGGTTCCTTTCTTCTTGAGGGCCGATACAATCCTCAACACAATCTCGGACGACAGCAGACCGGAATCGGAATAAAAAAAGTCCTTGAAATAATAATGGCCGGCAAGCTCGCCTCCCCAAAGACCGTCTATTTCGCGCAGACGCGGCGCGGCGAACGCCCGACCCACCTTCCAGGTACGGACTTCGGCGCCCAGCGGTTCGAGATATTCGGCCACGGCCTTGGAGCTGCGGATTTCCTGCAGCACTACCGGGGACTTCGCCCCTCTTTCGCCAATAAAATACTCGCTCATAAGAGCTATCACCAGGTCGGGAGGTACAAACCTGCCCGTCTCGTCCAGGAACATAACCCGGTCGGCATCGCCGTCATAAATAACCCCGACGTCGGCGCCGGTTTCGAGAACCAGATGCCGGAGCGCCTCCCTGTTGGAAGCGACCAAAGGATTGGGTTCGTGATTGGGGAAGCGTCCGTCTATGGTGTCGAAGATATATGCCGGAGCGTCGCCGAAGATTTCCCTGGCAAACAGATTCGCCATTCCGTTCGATAGGTCAAAGGCTATCCTGATATTCGAATAGTCCCCCTTAAAGCGGCGCATAAATGCAAGATAGTCGTCGAGGATATCCATTGTACGGACCTTGCCGCGCTTCTGCGCCGCAGGAGTGGAATCTCCGGCCCCGATCCGGCGTTCGATTTCGCCAAGGCCGGTGTCATAACCCACCGGAAGCGCATTCTCCCGGCTGACCTTAAGCCCGTTGTACTCGGGAGCATTGTGCGAAGCAGTTATCTGCACCGAAGCCTTGAACCCGTAACTTGCGGTGGCGAAATATACCATCGGCGTACTGCTGAGGCCTATATCGCACACGTCTGCCCCGGAATCCGTAATTCCCCGGACAAGCGCGTCGTGAATCTCCTGAGACGAAACCCTGCAGTCCCGCCCTACCAGAACCTCACCGGCCCCCAGCAGGGAAGGAATGAAATAACCCACCTTATAGGCAACGGCAGCGTCGAAATCCTGCCCGTAAACGCCTCTTATATCGTATGCATGAAAAGCGCCCGCCATATTACCGAATCTTAACGTTGTACGCGGTGGATACCTTTCCTCTCGACACGTTCTGCAGTTTCCGACCTATCATTTTCTTGCGGATGGGCGATACCAGATCGGTAAAAAGGACTCCGTCCAGATGCGAAAGCTCGTGCTGCACCATACGGCAGGCGAAACCCTTGAACTCCTCGGTCACCTGCTCGAGTTTCTCGTTGTAATAACGCAGGGTGATGGTCGAAGGCCGCAGCACATCGGCGTAGATGCCTGGAACGCTCAGGCAGCCTTCGGAATATTCGCACTTCTGGGTGCTTTCCCTCTCTACGACGGGGTTTATGATGACCCGGAAGAAATCCCGGAGTTCCGGAAAAGTTTCGGTCAGACCCCGACCGTCCACAATCACTACCCGCAGGCTCACACCGATCTGCGGAGCGGCAAGGCCGCAGCCATCGGCTTTAGCCAAAGTGTCCTTAAGGTCCCGGATAAGGGTTTCAAGTTCCTCTTTTCTGCTCAAATCGGCATCGGAGGACTTTTTTCGCAGAACCTCGGAGCCGTAAAGGTAAATAGGCTGTATCATTTTTGCTGACGGTCCAGGAATCCCTGCAGAATAATGGCCGCGCTGATTTTATCGACCGACGACTTGTTGCGCCTGTCGCTTTTCTTCATACCCCCGTCGATCATTGCACGATGCGCCAGGACCGAAGTGAAGCGCTCGTCTTCCAGAGTGACCGGAATGCCGGGGAAAGCCTTCTGAAGCCTGTCCTTAAACTTGAGCACGTCCGGAGCAGCCTGAGCGAGCTGTCCGTTCAGGTTCAGCGGCCAGCCCAGGACAAAGCGCCCTACGGTATGCAGCGTGGTTAAATTTTGCAGATATTCTATTATATTTGCACACGGGACAGTCTCCAGAGGAGAGGCGAAAATACCAAGGGGGTCGCTCATTGCCAAACCCACCCTGGCGCTACCGAAATCTATTCCAATGATTCTGTCCATTTGATAATTGCAAATTTAATAAAAAATATGGCTAATACAAAGGATAAGAGGAATGTGATTCTGCTGGCAGCCGGGGCTTTCGCGGTTGTGCTTGCAATCAATTTCTGCCTTATCGCATTTACTCCGTTGCGAACTCTGATACCCGGCTATCCCAATGCCGAAACGCGCCGGCAAAACGTGGAAACCGCGCTTATGGTGGATTCCCTGCAGATAGCTCTGTCCCGCTGGGAACTGTATTCCGAAAATCTTTCCCGCGTACTTTCAGGACAGAAGACAATTTCTCTGGATTCACTCAATACCGTCGGAACGGAATACTTAAGCCGCAGCCTCGATGCAAGGCAGGACAGCATACTCAGGGCGGCCGTTGCCGACGAGGCCAGGGAAGCGGAAATAGAAAAGAACCTCAGGACAATCCCCATTGAAGGGCTGCATTTCTTTCCTCCCCTCAAGGGAAACGTGTCGCTGGGTTACGACGAAAGCAGCCACCCTGCAGTGGACATTGTAGCCGCCAAAGACCAGCTGGTATGCGCAATACTTGAAGGGACCGTCCTCTTTGCCGGATGGAACGACGAAAACGGCTATACCGTAATCATCCAGCATCCGGGCAACATCGTCAGTTCATACAGCCATTGCCAGCGCATCCTCAAGCAGAAGGGAGAAAAAGTCAAGGCCGGCACATCCATTGCCCTTGCAGGGACAACCGGTTCTTCGTCGGCACACCCTCAGATCCATTTCGAATTGTGGTACAACGGCAGAAGCCTTAACCCTACAGATTATATAAAATTTTGAATAAGAGAAAGATAGCAATACTGGGCTCAACCGGGTCGATAGGCACGCAGACGCTCGATGTAATAAGACAGCACCCAGAGTTGTTCGAGGTGTCGCTCATCAGCGCATACTCGTCGGTGGAAACGCTTGCCGCACAAGCCAAGGAATTCGACGTGAACAACGTAGTAATTTGCGACGAGAGCCGTTATGAGCAGTTGAACGGCCTGCTACAGGACAGCGACAGCAAGGTATGGGCCGGGCAGGACAGCCTTTGCTCGCTGATAAAAGGCAGCGAAACCGACATTGTTGTCGGAGCGATGGTAGGATTCAGCGGACTTCGCCCGACTCTTGCCGCACTGGAGGCCGGCAAGACGGTCGCCCTGGCAAACAAGGAAACCCTGGTCGCCGCGGGAGACATTGTCACCCGCACCGCAAAAGAGCACGGCGGAAAAATCATTCCGGTAGATTCGGAGCACTCTGCAATCCTGCAATGCCTTTTGGGAGCAGGCGGCAACCCCATCGAGAAGATTCATCTGACCGCATCGGGAGGCCCGTTCCTGCAGTGGAGCAAGGAACAGATTCAGAGAGCCACGGCGGCTCAGGCCCTGAAGCACCCGAACTGGAATATGGGAGCAAAGGTTACCATAGATTCGGCCTCTATGATGAACAAGGGATTCGAAGTTATGGAAGCCAAGTGGCTGTTCGGGGTTGAACCGTCGAGAATCCACGTGGTGGTACATCCCGAATCCCTCATCCATTCTATGGTTGAGTTCAAGGACGGTGCGATTATTGCACAAATGGCACAGCCCGATATGCGGCAGCCCATCAGCTTTGCACTGGGATTTCCCAAGCGCCTGTCGTGCGGAAACGCCAGAGTGGACTTTGCAAAAATGGGTTGCATACACTTTGAAGAGCCCGACACCGACCGCTTCCCAAACCTGGCTCTCGCTTATAAGGCTTTGGAAAAAGGCGGCAACGCCCCCTGCGCCCTCAATGCCGCCAACGAGGTTGCGGTAGCGGCTTTCCTGCAGAACAGGATAGGATTCTACGACATAAGCAGAATCAATTCCTATTGTCTGAGGAATGCTGACTTCATAGCGCACCCGGGCATAGAAGACATTTTTGAAACCGATTCGCAGATAGCAAAACTTGCAAATGATTGTATTGATTAAAGCACTGCAGGTAATCCTGTCCCTTTCCGTGTTGATTTTCATCCACGAACTGGGACACTTCGCCTGGGCAAAGATATTCGGGATACGGGTCGAGAAATTCTACCTGTTCTTTGACGTTGGAGGAAAGAGGCTTGCCCGATGGAAATGGGGCGGGACCGAATTCGGAATAGGCTGGCTGCCGCTCGGAGGTTACTGCAAGATATCCGGTATGATAGACGAATCAATGGATATGGAGCAGCTCAAGAGCGAGCCCAAGGAATGGGAATACCGCAGCCATCCGGCCTGGCACCGGATGTTTGTGCTGGCAGGCGGAGTCCTCAACAACTTCCTATTCGCAGTCGTAGTTTACTGTGTCATAATGGGGGTTTGGGGAAAGAGTTACATAAGCAACGAAAACACACGCATCTACGTAAACGAACTGTCCTATGAGATGGGCTTCCGCACGGGCGACCGAATCCTGAAATTCGACGACTACGAGCCCCGGAACTTTGAAATGCTGCAGGCAGAGCTTGCCCGCAAAGACGTGCGCAAGGCCACCGTGCTTCGAGGCACCGATACCCTGGACATCTATATCGACAGGAACTACATTGGGGACGTTATGAATACGCCCGGGGTATTTGCTCCGGCCATTCCCTTTGTGATAGACTCGGTGCAGGCCGGTTCGGCCAACGGCAGCCTGCTGTACAGGGGAGACAGAATCATCGGCATAAACGGAGAACCCACCGAATATCTGCAGGACGCCAGAAAGGTACTGGCAGACTGTCCCGGCACGCTGGCGCAGGCCGTTGTCGTGAAGCCGCAGGGAGACACGGTACTCTGCAACGTGGCCGTAGACAGCCTTGGAAGGCTGGGAGTCTTCTGCCATCTGCCGGAAATAAAATACGAGAAATTCAGCGGTCTGGCGGCCATCCCTGCCGGAATCAGGCATACAGGAGAAGTCATCTCCTCTTATCTGGAAGACCTCCGGCTGCTGGTCACCCCTTCCACCGGAGCCTACAAGTCGGTAGGAAGTTTCATCGCAATAGGGCAGGTAATGCCGGAACAGTGGAACTGGCTGCAGTTCGTAAATATCCTGGCGCTGCTATCCATTATGCTTGGAGTGATGAACCTGCTGCCCATTCCGGGGCTGGACGGAGGCCATCTGCTTATAACCCTCGGGGAAATGCTCACCGGTAAGAAACCGTCGGACAAATTCCTATACGTAGCCCAGCTCATAGGAATGGCCCTCCTCATAGGGCTGATGCTGCTGGCGTTCGGAAACGACATCGGAAGACTTATACATTAGAAAGATATGAAAAAAGCACTTGTGTTAGCGCTGGCGCTACTGATGGTAGTGGCCTGCAAACCGAAAGACCGGAAAACCTATCTGCCCAACGTGAGCGGAAAGGCAGGGGAAGTGGTTGTAGTGTTGAACAAAGCGGGATGGGACGGGAACCTCGGACAGACCGTTCGGGAAACGCTGGGGGCCGACTGCCCGTTCCTTCCGATACGCGAGCCGCTGTACACGCTCATAAACGTATCCCCCTCGAATTTCGAGAGCAGCACAATGTTCAAGGTTCACCGCAATCTGCTGCTGTTCAACATAAACCCCGACACACAGAAGGAAGGGGTCGAGTACCTGCAGGACGGATGGGCCAATCCACAGTGCGTGATAAGAGTCAACGGAAAGACTCTGCAGGAAGCTCTGGACGCCTTCTGCGGGGAGAAAACCAAGATACTCTCGGCCCTGGAGATGGCAGAGCGCGACCGTGTGATAAGGAATACGAAAAAGTACGAGCAGAGGGACATCTTCCCCAAGGTGGCCGAGGTGTTCGGAGGGTCTCCGCACTTCCCGGCAGGCTACGTGCTCCGGAAAATCACCGACGACTTTGCCTGGGTGCAGTATGAGATGAAAGGTTCCAATATCCTGGGCATACTCATATACAAGTATCCCGCAGAATCGGGAGCCGACGAATTCACGCTGGAGAACATAATCGAAAGGCGCAACGAGATTATGAAAGAAAACGTGCCCGGAATGCTGGACGGAAGCTATATGACCACGGCCGGCCCGGAAGATTTCCCGGCCTATGTGGAATACATCAAGTACAAGGGACGGGACTTTGCCCAAACCAGAGGAATGTGGGAAGTCGAGGGCGATTTTATGGGCGGCCCGTTCGTATCCGAAAGTTTCTACAGCAAAGATGGCAAGGAAGTTGTTGTAACCGAAGGGTTTGTATACCGTCCGAGCAAAGACAAACGGCTTT
The DNA here is from genome assembly GCA_018065485.1 of Candidatus Cryptobacteroides fimicaballi. Taxonomy (GTDB): domain Bacteria; phylum Bacteroidota; class Bacteroidia; order Bacteroidales; family UBA932; genus Cryptobacteroides; species Cryptobacteroides fimicaballi. The sequence continues at coordinate 10,274 of JAGHTF010000064.1, forward strand.
ATCTGCGACAGGTCGAGTCGGTTTTGTATTCCTGGGACTGGGTTGAAAAGTAATGTGAAAAATAATTTGTCTTTTAATAAATAATTGTTATCTTTGCAGTCCCAAATTTGCGCTTATACGCATAGGGACCATTCAGGTGGGTTCGTATAACGGTTAGTACTCAAGATTTTCATTCTTGCAATAGCAGTTCGATTCTGCTACCCACTACCAGATATTAAAAATATTAATAATGGCAAACACTAGCTCAGCAAAAAAAGCCGATCGTCAGAACGAGAGGCACCGCCTGCACAACAGGTATTATGCAAAGACAACAAGAAACGCTATACGCGACATCCGCAACACTACAGACAAGGCTCAGGCAGAGCAGAATGCACCTAAGGTGTTCGCAATGATTGACAAGCTCGCAAAGATTGGCGTTATTCACAAGAACAAAGCCGCAAACCTCAAATCAGGTATCGCAGTTTACATCAATAAGCTTGCTTAACGGCAAGCTTTTTTTTCGGGATGTAGCGCAGTTGGTAGCGTACCACGTTCGGGACGTGGGGGTCGCCTGTTCGAGTCAGGTCATCCCGACAAATTCTCAAGACTTTTCCTTCGAAAACAGGACCGCAGTGAGCGGTAATGCGATAAGCGCCATTGTAGCGCTTACCGGAAGGTATATGCCGAAGTTGCAATATTCCACTATTATATAGGTCACCGTGAGCAGCGCCGTCCCTATCAGCGCAGACCAGGCATACTGCCTGCGGATGTCGCCCGGCTTCACAAACGCCCGCACAAGGTTCGGCACTCCGAGGCTCACGAAACCGATGGTTCCGCAGATGCTCACTACGCTGGTAACCAGCACGCTTATCATAAACAGTATTCCGGCCTTCGCCGGGTTGGACAGTTCCGTCTCCCCTTTGAAATGGCTGGTGAGTTTTTTGGAGCAAAGCATAGCGGTAGCCAGGCCGGCGGCAAACAGAACCAGGCTGATTACAATGTCCAGGGTAGTAACTCCCTGCAATTTGAAATTGGCGGCACCCCAGAGGTAATACTGTTTCAGGAGGTCGCCCGTGGGAGCGTTGGTGACAACTATGGTTCCTATTGAGCCTATGAACGTTCCGAACAGGATGCCGAAAGTTATGAGCCTGGAAGTATTGAGTCGGATGGCGACCAGAGAGACAATCAGTGCGCACACTGCCTGGCAGATGAAAGCGCCTACCGTAAGCGAGCACCATCCGGTCATTGTTGCGGCCGCGGCTCCGAGACAGGCGGCACTGCCGAGTCCCAGGGAGTAGATATCCCCAAGCTGGTTTCTCCAAAGATACTGCATCTGCACGCCACCAATCGGGAGGGCAATGCCGCAAAGAATCACATATAGAATATTCAGCATAGGCTAGAATTTGAAACTGATTTCTCCATAAAACGAGCGTCCGGGCATAGG
>JAGHTF010000021.1 GCA_018065485.1 Candidatus Cryptobacteroides fimicaballi
GATTCACTCGTATGAACGGATGAACCACGGATGTCAATTCATTGAGGGGCGTTCCCCTCAAACTCCCTGCCGTCACTTCGTTCCGATTCACTCGTATGAACGGATGAACCACGGATGTCAATTCATTGAGGGGCGTTCCCCTCAAACTCCCTGCCGTCACTTCGTTCCGATTCACTCGTCTGCGCGAATGATTTTTCGTCCAAACATGAATGAATGTGTACATTTTATCTTGTAGCAGCCCGTTGGGACTTTGCAGCCAGACTCGTCAACTACAATTTGCTGTCGCAAATCAATTCCTCGCTAGGCTGCAAAGTCCCGACGGACCGGATGGTGGATTACGGACAATTTTCCGGCAGATAATTGCGTTTTGACAACAATATTCTTCAAAAAAGCAAAAAATCGTCGAAAAATTGCGCTCGTGAGGTGATTTCAGCAATTTTGGGGCAAAATATTGTCCTGACTCGGGCCACCCAAAACCGACCCGGCTATGCGAATGTTATAGATCCTGTTTGGTTCACTCGTCTGGGCGCATCTGCAGTGCAGAAAACGGTCGTCAAAAGGATATCATCAACTTCGACAGAAGGTCCTGCAGATACCCGCGGGAGTATACTCCAGGATGCGGGATTTTCAAATCGGGGTCATCGACAACCCTGTTACCGTAAAAAAGAATATCTATGTCGATGCAGCGGGAATGATAAATCCTGCTGCCGTCCTCCCTATACTCCGGAGTATCGGTCCTTCCCAGCTGTCTTTCGATTTTCTTGCAGATATCCAGCACTTCGTGCGGATGGAACCGTACGTTCCGGTATCCGGCTATACAATTGAGGAAATCCGGCCCGATAAACCCAACTGCCTGACTTTCAATAACTTCCGTAACCTCTACGGGGGTCCCGAAAACCTCTTCGAGCAAGGAGAGCGCTCTTTTTATATACTCTCCCCTATCCCCCAGGTTGCTCCCGAGGGCAAGGATAAGATCTCCGTCTTCCCTAATCTTCGAGAGGGTCATATCCCAATGCTATCCGCGCTTCGTCACTCAAAAGACTCTGGTCCCAAGCCGGTTCAAAAACCAGTTCGATATTACAGCTGTTTATTCCGGGTGTAAGCTCGACGGAGTGTTTAACCTCTGCCATCACCTCGTCGGCCATAGGACAGTTCGGGGCGGTGAAAGTCATTTTTATATAAACGTCCCTGCTCTTGTCTATCTTCAACTCATAGATCAGCCCCAGGTCATATACGTTCACCGGAATTTCGGGGTCATACACCTGCTTCAGGGCCAAAACCACCGCGTCGTAGAGAGGAGAAAGCTCCTTTACATCTTCAGGGGTCAGGACATCATTGTTCATCGCTGGCTGTTTTTTTAATTGTAGCTATCATCGATACCAGGCCGTTGGCTCTTGTAGGAGAAAGGTTCTCTCTAAGCCCGAGTTCTTCTACGAAGGCAAAATCGTCTGAGGCAATCTCCTGCGGAGTTCTTCCCGAATAAACGCCAATAAGCAGCGAAATTATACCCTTGGTTATTATGGCATCGCTGTCGGCCGAGAACCAAAGCCGCCCATCCTGTTTTTCACAATGGAGCCATACCCTTGACTGACAGCCTTTTATAAGCCTGTCATCGGTTTTGTACTCCTCCGGGAAAGGACTGAGATTCTTCCCCAATTCTATGAGATATTCGTATTTGTCCAGCCACTGGTCATACATCGAAAAATCTTCCAATACCCGTGACTTGGCTTCCTGTAAACTCAACATCACCTTAACATATCTATCGCCCTGTAAAGCGATTTTATAAAATACTGCGCCTCTTCCAGCGTATTGTACGCGGCAAATGACGCTCTTAGCATACCCGTTACACCGCAGGAATCCATAAGAGGCTCGGCACACAACTGCCCCGACCTTAATGCAATTCCCATTTTATCCATTATGAGCGCAAGATCTTCGTGATGCACTCCTTCAACCGCTATCGAAAACAGCGGTATCTTGTCTTCCCTGTTCGCCGGATTTCCGAAAATCCGTATCCCGGTATCTTTCCCAAACTCCTCGAGGATATAGTCCACTACTCCCCTTTCGTTGTCGATAACCGGCTTGCAACGCATTGCAACGGCCATTTCAAGAGCCGGAATAAAAGTAGGGATACCTGCCAGATTGGGGGTTCCCGCCTCAAATTTATAAGGAAGACCGGCATAGGTGGTGCCCTCCCATTTTACATTCGCTATCATCTCTCCCCCACCCATATACGGAGGCAGTGCGTTCAGCAGCGTTTCTTTCCCATATAGGACTCCGGTACCGGGTGCGGCATATATCTTATGGCCGGAAAATGCATAGAAATCGCAATCCAAAGCCTTGACGTCTATGCTGCAGTGAACTATTCCCTGCGCTCCGTCCACAGCCAGCAAAACTCCGTGCCTGTGGCAAATGTCCGCGATTTCCCTGATGGGATTTACTATTCCGAGAACGTTGGAGATATGGGCCACGCTTATAATTTTTGTCCGTGGAGTTATGAGGGACTGTAGTTTGTCTATGCATAACTCTCCCCTTTCATTCACCGGAAGCACCTTTAGTTTAGCTTCCTTTCTCCGGCACATCATCTGCCAGGGAACAATATTGGCGTGATGCTCTGCGGCAGAAACTATAACTTCATCTCCCCTATCTATGAAGGCCTCTCCTATACAGAAAGCAAGCATATTGAGGGAAGCCGTGGCTCCTGAAGTGAATATAACTTCTTTTGTGCTTTCTGCGCCTATAAAACGCCTCACGCATTCTCTTGCCTGCTCAACTTCTTTTGTCGCCAGCGCAGCTGTAGTGTGAACTGCCCTGTATATGTTGGAATTCTTGTTTGTTACTATATCATTCCACTTTTCGATTACGGAGCGGGGACGCATTGCAGTGGCCGCGTTGTCCAGATAGACAAGCGGATGTCCGTTTACAGATGCGGATAGAGAAGGAAATTCCTGTCTTAGTTCTTCAATGGTCATTTTACCGTATAAGGAACACAAAATTAACAAATTCTATGTATTTTTGCGAATATGATTGATTATATAAAAGGAAAAATCACCGAACTTACTCCGACACAGGTTGTCGTTGAGAGCGGGGGAGTAGGCTATATCAGCGAGATCTCCCTTCAAAGCTATCAGGGATTCGAAGGAAAAGAAGACTCTGTAGTATATATACAAACCCAGGTAAACACAAGAGACGGGAGTTCTGTCGATTACGGTTTTTCAAGCAAAGACGAGAGAGAACTGTTCCGCCTTATAACCGGAATCAGCGGTATGGGTGCAGCATCAGCGAGAATGATGCTGTCGTCTATGTCTTCCGACGAAATCAGAGAGGCTATTCTGGCCGAGGACGTGGTTAAAATAAAAAGTATAAAAGGGCTTGGAATAAAAACCGCACAACGTCTGATTCTCGAATTAAAAGACAAACTCATAAAAGGGGAGGGGACAGACGCTGGCTCGGTTCTTTTTGCAAGCGAAAAAAATGCAGTTGTCGAGGAAGCCGCCTCCGCTCTTCAAATGCTCGGATTCAACAAGGCCGCCATTAACAAGGTTCTGCAGAAAATCATTAAAGACAGCCCGGACGCAAAGGTTGAGCAGCTTATAAAAACCGCGCTGCAGATGCTTTAACGGCCAAAATAAACCAACAATACAGAAATGTCGGCAGGGGAGACCCCTGAAATTCTTGAAGCCTGGGCTATAGTCCCGGGCTTATATTTTTTGAATTTCTGACGACACTCTATCGTAAGACCCTGAATTCTGTCGAAATCGAAATCTTCGGGGATTTTAAGCTCTTCCAGTCTTCTGATTTTTTCGGCCAGCTGTCGCTCCCGTTCAATATATCCACTGTATCTGAGGTCAATTTCGACCGATTCTACAACTTTGTCATCTATAGGTAAAGAGATGTTGTGATTCTCAAATGTTCCACGTGGAACAATTTGAAGGAGAGCCTGAAGCGAAACCTCGGGCCTGAGGGCGATTTCGGCTATTTTCTTTGAATCTGTCAATGGCGCAGAATCCGCCTCCTGAAGGTATGAATTGGCGTTTTTAGCCGTCAGATTTGTGTTTTCACACAATTCCTTGAGCCGTTGTGCCTGTTCGTATTTGCGTTCGGTTATCGCAAACCTTTCTTCTGTTGCAAGACCGGTTCTGAAAGACCTTTCGGTTAACCGGAGATCTGCATTGTCCTGTCTTAGAAGTATCCGATACTCTGCACGGGACGTGAACATTCTGTACGGCTCATCGACACCTTTGGTAATAAGGTCATCAATGAGAACTCCTATGTATGCTTCATCCCTATTCAATATAAACGGCTCTTTTCCGTATATAGAGAGATGGGCGTTTATTCCGGCCATTATTCCCTGAGCTGCAGCTTCTTCGTATCCGGTTGTTCCGTTAACCTGTCCGGCCATAAACAGTCCTTCTATATCCTTCAATTCGAGGCTCTGCTTCAGCTGAGAGGGGTCAAAATAATCATATTCCACAGCATAGGCAGGTTTGAATATCCTGGCGTTTTCAAGGCCTTCGATAGAATGAAGGGCATCCAATTGAGTCTTGAGGGGTAGGGAAGAGGAGAACCCCTGAAGATAGTATTCTGTCGTGTCCTGCCCTTCGGGTTCAAGGAAAAGCTGGTGAGAATCCTTATCCGGGAATACCCGCAGCTTGTCCTCTATGCTTGGACAATATCTGGGACCTTTTCCGGAAATCATTCCTGTAAAGAGGGGAGAGTCTTGGAACCCGGCCCTCAACACATCGTGTACCTTTTCATTTGTACGAAGTATATAGCAGGGCATCTGAGGCCTGCCTTCCTGTACCGAAGAAGGTGTCGGGAGATATGAGAACCTCTCCGGGCTTTCATCTCCATACTGCTTTATAAGTACTTCTGTATCAATCGATGAGATATCTATTCGCGGGGGAGTGCCGGTTTTCATTCTTCCGGTCTCGATCCCCATACTTTTAAGCTGTTCAGTGAGCCCGTAGGATGACAGCTCTCCGATTCTTCCCCCTTCGAAACAGGTTCTTCCGATGAAAAGTTTTCCACCAAGGAAAGTTCCGGCGCTCAGTATTACCGCCCCTGCCGCAAACTCAGCGCCTGTAAGGGTTTTTACTCCGGTTACCCGGTTGCCGTCAAAAACGAATTCGGTTGCGGAGTCTGCGTAGATATCCAGATTCGGATTGTTTTCCAGAATTTTTCTCCACACCTGAGAGAATTTAACTTTATCGCATTGGGCGCGCGGACTCCACATTGCGGGCCCTTTGCTGCGATTGAGCATCCGGAATTGCAGGGTACAGGCATCCGTCACCAGTCCCATCCATCCTCCCAATGCGTCTATCTCCCTGACGATCTGACCTTTAGCTATTCCTCCTACAGCAGGATTGCAAGACATTCGGGCAAACCCCCTCAAATCCATAGAAATGAGCAGGACTTTGCTTCCCATTGCCGATGCGGCCATTGCCGCCTCACATCCGGCGTGTCCGCCCCCGATTACAATAACATCGTATTTCTGCTGCATAGATATTCGTTTTCCTTTGCCCTCATCTGCTTCTGGTCTTTTCGGGTATGGTCGTCATACCCTATAAGGTGAAGCAGTCCGTGCACTATTACACGGTGCAGTTCCTCATCGAAACTGCTTCCGTAATGCCCGGCATTGTCCCTGACACTGTCCACACTTATGAGCAGGTCTCCGCTAAGAACGTCTCCTTCGCAGTAATCGAAGGTTATAATGTCGGTGTAATAGCTGTGATTCAGAAACTGACGGTTTATCTGAAGCAGGTAGTCGTCGGAGCAGAAAACCACGGCTATCTGCCCGATTTTCTTCCCTTCGTTTTCGGCAACGCTCTTGAGCCATCTGCTGTTGAACCTCCGTTCCTTGAACACGAAAGATGTATCCTGCCTGTCGTACCTTATCATTTTCCTACATTCTTGATTTTGTGCAAAATTACAACTAATAAATCAAAAAATTGGATTTTGTAATTATTCTTTCTATCTTTGAGACTCGAATAGACTAATAAATAAACCACAATATGGAAATTAAGAAATCAGAAAAAGCGAACCTGGAGAACAGACGGCTCCTATTCACGGAAATAGGTTTCGTTATCGCTCTCCTTATAGTGTTCGGTGCTTTTGAGTACACCAGCCGCGACAAGAAGGAGTCCACAATGCAGGCAGAAGCGGTTGCAGTAGAAGAGGAAGAAATGATTCCCATCACTCAGGAGACCCCTCCTCCTCCTCCGGAAGTTCCCGACATTCCCCTTTTGTCAGACCAGATTGATATTGTTGACGACAATATTAAAGTCGATGACAACATCCTGAACCTCGAGGACGATGCCAATCTCGGTGTAGAACTTAAAGACTATATTGAAGGCGATATCGACAATGACGAAGTGGAAGAGGCTGACGTACCTTTCGCTATCGTAGAGGAAAAGCCTAAATTTATGGGCAAGGATCCTACCGTAGCTTTCTCTAAATGGGTTGGAGAGCACCTCAACTATCCCGAGACCGCCCGTGAAAACGGTGTTCAGGGACGTGTAATTCTTCAGTTCACCGTAGGTAAAGACGGACAGCTCGGTAAAATCAAGGTTCTCCGTGGTGTTGATCCCCTTTTGGATAAGGAAGCTGTTCGCGTTGTAGGTACATCTCCCAAGTGGACGCCCGGTAAGCAGCGCGACCGTACCGTTCCGGTTACATACACCTTCCCCGTTATCTTCCAGTTGAGATAATTAAACAAAATAATAACAGAGGCCGACGGAACAATTGCTGTCGGTCTCTTTTTTTTGCAAATGACTCAGGAATCATTAGAAAAAGCCGTTTTTGTAGGCATTATCAAGCAAGAGGATGATGAACGAAAGGTTCTCGAGTATCTCGATGAACTGGAATTCCTTGCCTTGACTGCCGGAGTAGAAGGGGACAGGAAATTCATCCAAAGGGTTGACCGTCCCGACAAAGGAACTTATATAAGGAGCGGAAAACTTGAAGAAATTGCCGCCTATGTCGAAGAAAACTCCATCAACTATGTGATTTTCGATGATGAGCTTACCGGAATGCAGCAGCGTAACATCGAAAAAGTTGTGAAAGGTGCCGCTGTAATAGACCGTACCAGCCTTATCCTTGAAATTTTTGCGCAAAGAGCCAAAACTTCCTATGCTAAAATGCAGGTGGAACTGGCTCATTACAATTATATTCTCCCAAGACTTGCGGGAATGTGGACCCACCTTGAGAGGCAGAGGGGAGGAATGGGTACCCGCGGAGGTATGGGTGAAACCCAGATAGAAATAGACCGCCGTATTGTAAAGGAACGGATTTCACGCCTGAAGGAACAGCTTAAGAAAGTGGACAGGCAGATGGCTGTTCAGCGCAGCAACCGTGGCTCCCTGGTGAGGCTTTCGCTGGTTGGATACACCAACGTTGGCAAAAGTACCATTATGAATATGCTGTCAAAGTCGGATGTCTTTGCTGAGAACAAACTTTTCGCCACTTTGGACACCACGGTAAGAAAGGTAGTCATAGGCAATGTTCCCTTCCTGTTGAGCGACACCGTGGGATTTATCAGGAAACTCCCTACAGAGCTCATAGAAGCCTTTAAAAGCACGCTTGACGAGGTTAGAGAGGCCGATATTCTCCTGCACGTAGTGGATATCAGCGCAGACGATTTCGAAGACCAGATGAAAACGGTGGAAAAAACACTTAAGGATATAGGGGCTGCCAATAAACCGGTTTACGTTATATTCAATAAAATCGATTCCTATACCTGTGTACCGTACGATGAGTTTTCTCTTGAGCCGAAGGGGAAGGAGAACATTACCCTTGAAGAACTCAAGAACAGCTGGATAGCCAGAGAGAAGACTCCCTGCATATTCATATCGGCAAAGAATCGTACGGGTATAGAAAAACTCCGAGACGACATCTATAAGATGGTCTCGGAGATTCATGCGGGAAGATATCCCTTTAACAATTTCCTGTACTAGTCGCTGAACTTAGCCTTAAGGAACTCACGGTTGAGCCGGGCTATGTGGGCAACTGAAATACCTTTAGGACATTCCATTTCACAGGCGCGGGTGTTGGTACAGTTACCGAATCCGAGCTCGTCCATTTTTGCAACCATTGCCTTGGCTCTCTTCTTAGCCTCAACCTTACCCTGGGGGAGAAGTGCGAGTGAACTTACCCTGGCGGCAACGAAAAGCATTGCTGAACCGTTTTTACAGGTAGCAACGCAAGCACCGCAACCAACGCAGGCGGCTGCGTCCATACTTTCCTCGGCTTTGTCGTGTGAAATGAGAATATTGTTTGCATCCTGTGCAGCACCGGTGCGAACCGATATGAATCCTCCGGCCTGAAGAATCTGGTCGAATGCTCCGCGGTTAACCACAAGATCCTTGATTACAGGGAAAGCTGCGCTTCTCCAGGGCTCTACGGTAATGGTAGCACCATCCTTGAAGTGACGCATAAACAGCTGACAGGTAGTTACGTGGTCGTCGGGACCGTGTGCGCGGCCGTCGATATAAAGTGAGCAGGCTCCGCATATACCTTCACGGCAATCGTGGTCGAAAGATACGGGACCGCTGCTCTGGCATCCCTTGTCAACTGCTACAGGATCCTTGCCTTCGGTAATGAGCTGCTCATTGAGAATATCGAGCATTTCAAGGAAGGAAGCATCCTCTTCGATACCAGAAATATGATAGGTCTCGAAATGTCCTTTTGCCTTGGCGTTTTTCTGACGCCATATCTTTAAGTTGAATTCCATTGTCTTAGTCTTTATAATTTCTGGTCTTTACCTCAATAAACTCATACTTGAGAGGTTCCTTGTGGAGTTCAGGTTCTGTATCCTTTCCCTTATACTCCCAAGCCGCAACGTACATAAAGTTTGCATCGTCGCGTTTTGCCTCTCCTTCTTCGGTCTGGCTTTCAACACGGAAGTGTCCGCCGCAGGATTCCTTTCTGTTAAGGGCATCGTAAGCCATAAGTTCTCCGATTTCGAAGAAGTCTTCGAGCCTGAGAGCTTTTTCAAGTTCCTGATTGAACTCGAACTGTGTTCCGGGAACGAGGACATCTTTATAGAATTCCTCCTTAAGAGCCTTGATTTCCTTGATTGCCTTCTTGAGTCCTTCTTCTTCACGAGCCATTCCCACGTATTCCCACATTATGAGACCGAGTTTCTTGTGGAAAGAATCCACACTCTTTGTTCCCTTTATGGCAAACAGGCGGTCGATACGCTCCTGAACTGCTTTCTCGGCATCGATGAATTCCTTGGAAGTAGTATCGGTCTTAGGTTCGGCAAATTTCTTTGAAAGATAATCACCTATCGTTACAGGTATTACGAAATATCCGTCGGCGAGTCCCTGCATAAGGGCAGATGCTCCAAGGCGGTTTCCACCGTGATCTGAGAAGTTTGCTTCACCTATTGCGTAAAGACCGGGAATCGTTGTCTGAAGATCGTAATCTACCCAGATACCACCCATAGTATAGTGGATAGCGGGATAAATCATCATAGGCTCCTCCCAGGGAGAAGATGCTGTGATTTTCTCATACATTTCAAACAGGTTTCCGTAACGCTCGGCAACCTTCTGATGTCCGAGTCTTGCAATTGCATCCTTGAAATCGAGGAATACAGCAAGTCCTGTCTCGTTTACACCGAAACCTGCATCGCATCTTTCCTTTGCTGCGCGGGACGCAACGTCACGTGGTACAAGGTTTCCGAATGCCGGATATCTGCGCTCAAGATAATAGTCGCGATCCTCTTCGGCAATCTGGGATGCCTTTATCTGGTGTTTGCGAAGTTTCTCTACGTCTTCCTTTTTCTTAGGTACCCAAATACGTCCGTCGTTACGGAGACTCTCGCTCATAAGTGTAAGCTTGCACTGCTGGTCACCGTGTACAGGAATACAGGTAGGATGAATCTGGGCAAAACAGGGATTTGCAAAATAGGCACCCTTACGGTAACACTGCATTGCTGCAGAACCGTTGGAATTCATTGCATTGGTTGAGAGAAAATATGTATTTCCGTATCCTCCGGTTGCAATTACAACGGCGTGGGCTCCAAACCTTTCGATTTGTCCTGTAACAAGATTTCTTGCTATAATACCTTTCGCTTCTCCGTTTACGATTACAAGGTCAAGCATTTCGTGACGGGGATAAGACTTTACGGTTCCGGCTGCTATTTCCTTGTTGAGGGAAGCATACGCTCCAAGAAGAAGCTGCTGGCCGGTTTGTCCGCGGGCATAGAAAGTACGGCTTACCTGCACTCCACCGAATGAACGGTTGGCAAGGTATCCACCGTATTCACGTGCAAATGGAATACCCTGAGCAACACACTGGTCGATGATAGCAGCGCTTACTTCGGCAAGACGATAAACGTTTGCTTCACGTGCACGGTAGTCACCGCCTTTGATTGTGTCGTAGAACAGACGATAAACGGAATCATTGTCGTTCTGATAGTTCTTGGCTGCATTGATACCACCCTGAGCCGCAATTGAATGCGCTCTACGGGGGGAATCACTTATACAGAATACCTTTACGTTGTAACCCAGCTCACCGAGAGAAGCTGCTGCAGAAGCACCGCCCAAACCGGTACCTACTACAATAATTTCTAGCTTACGCTTGTTGTTGGGGCTGACGAGATGGATATCGGCCTTACGCTTGCTCCATTTCTCTGACAAAGGTCCTTCGGGAATTTTGGATATTAATTTATCTGACATTATGTTTTGGAATATAGTTCAAAAATCTTACAATTTTAGTCATTTTTAAGATAAGAAGCAAAGGCAGAAAGATACTTTCTGAAATAGCTGTCTGTTGCCTTGTAATAAGATTCCTTAAAATCTTCTTCTTTAACCCTTCCTTCTCTAAGTCTGCATAAAAGAATATTGAAATCGGAGTTTATCGCTTTTTCAGCCTTTTCTGAACATTCAATGAGTTTGTAAACGTTTTCTGCATTCAAATATCTGTTTCCATTGCTTATTTTCAAATCGAATACATAATTGTTTTTGATTTGCAGAGCCTTGTCACAAAGAAGAGAATTGTTTGAATCGACAGATTTCTTCATATAATAAGGAATAATGTCACAGTCCCAGGTCATAATAGGAATGGCTACCGAACAGGCCGGGTATCCAAGAACAGTCCACATAACCGTATATTTCGGATCTTCTCCTGGCTGAACACCTTCTATAACTATCGATGCCGATGTACTCTTTCGCGGTATAAAATCCTGGTCTACGGCATATTTTACATTCTTAAGATTTTCTATTCCAAGCAATTTATGACTGTAAGACCTGGATAATCCGTTAAAGAGGGTACTATGGTTAATATCGTATTTTCCTTCTCTGTTTTTGGGAAGTTTTTTCATAAAATCGCTTGCAGTAAGATATCTTTCCCATCCCTGATAATCTTCCGGCCTTCCCGATTCACTGAAATTCGTTACAACCCTATATCCTTCCTTTTCCTCGTTTACATCGTATTTAATCCATTTATAATTGTTCACCTCGTAGTATGCGGCCCCGCCCTCGGCATCAATAACTCCGAAATTGGATTCTACCAGGTAAGGTTTGGAAAGTGTATCGAGAAAATATTCAAAATCTGCCAGATTCCGGCAAACTCCAAGTGCCTTGTACATTACTTCCCCTTCCTTATCCATTTCTGAATAGGAAACACCGTCTTCTTCCTTTATATTATAGGATGCTGTATTCATTATACTGAATCCGGCACTGTTTGTTCCACTCCAAACCTCTCCTTTACCATTATATAGAGAATTCACAAGTCCAATGAATGAATAGACAGGACCTTTAAAATATTCTATCCGGTTATTCATTTCCCCGGTATCCCTGTTCTTAATCATTATGGGACACCTGTTTGCTGTAACCTTTGCAGATACAATGACAGATGTACAGGCAAATGAATTTACCGTATTCAACAGAGTAAACAGTATAACTGCACTAAAAAAGCGTGTTTTCATTTTCAGGTCTTTTATAAGATTCAAATCCAAGATGTGAATAAGCGAGGTCGGTTGCAATTCTTCCCCTTTGAGTTCTGACTATAAATCCTTCTTTTATAAGGAACGGTTCATAAACTTCCTCAAATGTTCCCTGATCCTCACCGATTGCCGTTGCAATAGTGTTAGCACCTACAGGGCCACCTTTAAATGTGGTTATTATAGTCCTTAATATCTTATTGTCTATAGAATCGAGTCCTCTGGTATCTATCTTTAACTTATCCAGAGCAAATCTTGTTATTTCCACATCAATCTTTCCATTACCTTTTACCTGGGCAAAATCTCTTACTCTTTTGAGCAGTGCATTTGCAATTCTTGGAGTTCCTCGGCTTCTCATAGCTATCTCTTTCGCGGCTTCCGTATCTATTTCTATCTTCAGAATAGACGCGCTCCTCTCTACTATTCTTATAAGTTCCTTATAATCATAATACTCCAAAGGACAGTTTATACCGAAACGTTCTCTCAGAGGAGCGGTAAGCAAGCCGCTGCGGGTCGTTGCTCCCACAAGGGTAAAAGGATTGAGAGATATTCTAACCGACCTCGCTCCCGGTCCCTTGTCTATCATTATATCTATGACATAATCTTCCATTGCAGAATAAAGGTATTCTTCAACTTCAGGAGAAAGACGATGAATTTCATCTATAAAAAGGACATCTCCTTCCTCGAGCGAAGTAAGAAGACCTGCAAGATCTCCGGGTTTATCGAGCACGGGACCGGAGGTTATTTTCATATTCACCCCCATCTCATTGGCAATTATATGCGCAAGGGTTGTTTTACCCAAACCTGGAGGACCGTGAAACAAGGTATGGTCGAGAGATTCTCCACGCAATTTTGCCGCTTTGATGTATATTTCGAGATTAGAGACAATTTCTTTCTGTCCCGTAAAATCATCCAGCCCCTGTGGACGGATAATTCCCTCTAAATCCTTATCTTTGCTTTCACTTAAACTGTGAGGATCAAAATCGGACATTTGTAATTTTACTATTAAAATTAATTGAATGAAATTTCTAAACAGATTATTAC